>MEMN01000100.1 GCA_001767945.1 Alphaproteobacteria bacterium RIFCSPHIGHO2_12_FULL_66_14
AACGTCTCATGCCCGATCCGCGCAATCCCAAGGCCGTCCTGTGGAATCCGGCGACGGCGCCGTTCGACGAGGCGTGGCAGCGGCTGGGCGTCGAGGACGGCATGCTGGCGGTGGTGGGCGGCACCGATGTGTTCGGCCTGTTCCTCAACATCGGCTACGACGCGTTCTTCCTGACCCGCGCCAAGGCCAGCGTGCCGCGCGGCCGGCCGGTGTTCCCCGGTGTCGGCAGCGGCACGACACCGGAGGACGTACTCGCGCAGCACGGCCTGGTGCTGCGCAGTTCACGCGTGCTCGATCCCGAGACCGATACCGTGCTCGAGGAGTGGGGCCCGAAATGAGCGGCACTGCACCCAAGCAACCCACCATCGCGCGGATCTGGCGTGGCCGGGTGCGACGGGAGCGGGCCGACGAGTACGAAACCTACAACTACGAGGTCGGAATCACGCCGCTGATCGAGAAGGCGCTGGGCGTCCAGACGTTCCGCGAGGACCGCGAGACCGAGACGGAGTTCATGACGATCTCGTACTGGGAGAGCGTCGAGGCGATGTCGCGCTTCACCGGCGGCGATCCGACGCGCATCCATCACCTCGACCGCGACGCGGAGTTCCTGATCGAGCTGCCGAAATCGGTGCAGATCCTGCGGCTGCTCAAGAGCCACGGCAACAAGGGCGCGTCCTAGAACTCCACCACCAGGCCGTCGTGGGCAGCCTCGCAGGCGACCTCGCTCCGGCGGCCCAGAAGCTCGGCGCTCATGTGGGTGACGATGGTGCGTTTGGCGCCGATGTCGGGCAGGCGCTTCATGAGCGTGGTGTAGTCGACATGGTACTTCATCACCTTGTCGAAGAAGTAGGCCTCGCAGATGAAGAGGTCGGCGTCGCGACCGGCCGGGATCAGCTCGTCGACCCATTCGGTGTCGCCCGAGTAGGTGAGGACCTTGCCCTCGGTCTCGATCCTGAGCGCATAGGACGGCGCGCCGCTAAAATGCTTCATCAGGTAGGGCGTGACGGCGAGGCCGTTCAGCTCGGCCCGTTGGTGCAGCTCGAGCTCACGGATTTCTAGCTCGAACTTGCGCGGCGCCGTGGTCGAGCCCGCGAACATCGCCTCCATGACGATCATCAGCCGCTCCTCGAAGCCGGGCGGGCCGGCCAGCAGCAAGGGCGCGGTGCGGCGGCTCACGAGCTGGGCATCGAGCAGGAAAAAGGGAAGACCGGCGAAGTGATCGCCGTGCAGGTGGCTCACCAGCACCGTCGAGACGGCGCTGGGCTCGACGCCCCATTTGCGGATCGCCACCATCGAGGAGGCGCCGCAGTCGATCAGCACGTTGCCGTGCTGGGCGCGCTCGAGGTGGAAGCAGGTGTTGAAGCGGCCGCCGCTGCCGAAGGCATCGCCGGAACCGAGGAATTGCAGACGCATCGGCTCGTTACGGCGCCTGTTGCAGGCTCGACACTTCGTTGGTGAGCGTGGTGCGGCGCAGGTCGCGAACCTCGGTGGGATCGTAGCGCCGGGCGCGATGCATGGTGACGCGGTTGTCCCACATCACGAGGTCGAATGGCTTCCAGACATGGGCATAGACGAACTGCCGCTGGGTGGCGTGCTCGGTGAGGTCGCGCAGGAAGGCGCGCGCCTCCGGAACGGGCCAGCCCTCGATGGCGCCGGCATGGGAGGCGAGATAGAGCGACAGCCGGCCGGTGGTGGGATGGCGCCGCACCAGGCGCTGGCGCACCGGCGCCCATTTCTGCCGCTCGGCGTCGGTGAACTCGTCGAAGCCCAGGATACCACGCGAAAAGATCTGGCTGTGCAGGCAGACGAGGTCGTGCACTTCGCGCTTTGTCGCCTCATCGAGCGCCTCGTAGGCCGCGCGCATGTCGGCGAACTCGGTGTTGCCGCCGGCCGCCGGGATCTGCCGCGCCGACAGCAGCGAATACTTGGCCGGCACGTCCTTGAACGAGCTGTCGGAGTGCCACAGCAGGTTGCCGAGCCCGAACAGGCGGCGGCGGTCGTCGCGGGCGACCACCTTGCCATGCTTGTCCAGGTTGGAGATGTCGTTCAGGTCCATGCTGAGGCGGCGCTCCTCGGGCGCCGCGATGTCGCCGGTCGCCGTCTCGAGCGGACCCAGCTGGCGGCTGAAGGCGAGCTGCTGGTCGTCGGTGACCAGCACGCCGAACTCGTCCATGCCGGCATGGATGGCCGCCGCCTCCGGGTCGGAGAGGTGGCGGGTGAGGTCGATGCCGGAGACGACGCCCGCGAAGAAGGCGCGAGAGACCGGATCGATGGGTTTGATGTCGATGGTCATGGCGCCAGTCTAGCCCGCCGGGCGCTCCTTGGGCAGCGCCGACCATTCGCGGAACAGGCGGCCGTTGTCCTGGTCGAAATGCTCGTCCAGCACCCTGGAGGACTGGATTCGTTCGACACGGAAATTCCGGTAGTCGGCTCGGAGTTCGCACCAGGCGCCGATCAGGGTGACGTCGACGTAGTAGGCCATGGCGATCGGCCAGATGGTGCGGTTGGTCCGCCGACCCTCGCCATCGGCATAGGTGATGTGGAATTTTCGGGAGTCGCGGATGGCCGCCCGCAGTTCGGCCATATCGACCGCTTCGGCCATGACGGCGTCACCTTCGGAGACGAAGATCGGAGAAGAGGCCAGCGAGGCGCGCAGTGCCTCGGGCAGCACCGTCGTCACCTTGGCGAGTACGGTTTCGGCCGCCTCCTGCAGCTTGGGATCGCGCAGCCGGCGGACCATCCGCGCGCCGACGGCGATGGCCTCGACCTCGTCGATGCTGAACATCAGCGGCGGCAGGTCGAAGCCCTTGCGCAGCACGTAGCCGACGCCGGCCTCGCCATCGATCGGCACGCGGCGGGCCTGCAGCGTGGCCACGTCGCGATAGATGGTGCGGGGCGTCACCTCGAGCCGCGCCGCCAGCATCGCCGCGGTCACGACGCCGGGGCTGCCACGCAGGATCTGGATGATGTCGAACAGACGGTCGGCGCGGCGCATTTCCTCACCTTTTCAATAGTCTATCACTCCTGACACAACGTTGTCAGGAGGCCTGCCTTAGACTTCGTAGATGGATCCCACCGCGCGGCAAATCTGGCTCGGAATGCTGCTGATCACCGCCTCATCGGTCGTGTTCAGCACCGCCGGGCTCTTCACCCGCCTGATCGACCTCGACGCCTGGACGATGCTGTTCTGGCGTGGCCTGTTCGCCGGGCTGTTCATCGCGGGCTTCCTGTTCTGGCGTGACGGGCGGGGCGCGATCGCCGCTCTCCGCGCCATCGGCCGCGACGGTGTGCTGGTGACCGTGTGTTCGGCGCTGGCCACGGTGTGCTTCATCAATGCCCTCAAACTCACGAGCGTGGCCGACGTGCTGGTGATCGGTGCGACCGCGCCGTTCGTGACGGCAGCACTTGCCTGGGCCTTCATCGGCGAGCGCGAGGACCTGGTGACGCTGCTCGCAAGCCTGGTGGCGGTGCTGGGCGTCGTGGTCATGGTCGGTGCCGCGCTGGAAGAGGGACGCCTGCTGGGTGACCTGCTGGCGCTCGGGATGACAGGGTTCCTCTCGCTGATGATGGTGATCCTGCGCAAGCGGCGCTCCATCGATATGGTGCCGGCGACCGGCTTGTCGGCCTTCCTTTGCGCCCTGATCGTGCTGCCCTTCGCCCATCCGGTGGCCGTCGACGGCATGAACTTCGTGCTGCTTGTCCTGTTCGGCTCGGTCCAGTTCGGCCTCGGCCTCCTTCTGCTCACGTTGGGGAGCCGATTGATCTCGGCGACCCGCACCGCGCTGATCAGCGTGCTCGATACGCCGTTGGCGCCGCTCTGGGTGTGGCTGGCGTTTGGCGAGGTGCCGGCGCCGGCGACCCTGGCCGGCGGTGCGATCGTGATGGTGGCGGTGGTGGGCGACATGCTGCTGCCGCGCCGGCATCTCCCCTTGACTCGCCGGGCCTGGGGATAGACAATTGAACAGTTGTTCAAATGTCCAGAACTAGGAAACCCGCCTTTTCCGACGACGACGCCACCGCGCTGGCCGACCTGTTCCGCCTGCTGGGCGATCCCAGCCGGCTGCGCATCGTCGTCTCCTGCCTGCGCACGCCGCTTGCTGTCTCTGACATCGCCGACAAGCTCGGGCTTTCGGTGTCGCTGGTCAGCCACCATCTGCGGCTGCTGAAGGGCGCGCGGCTGGTGCGGGCCGAGCGCCAGGGCAAGCAGGTCTTCTACGGCGCCGACGACGCCCATGTGCGGCGCATGGTCGAGGACATGGTCACCCACATCAGGGAGCATTGAGATGAGCGCCCATTGCTGCGATCACGGACATGAGCATGCCAGCGCCGCCGCGGCCTCGCCCGTCTACCGCCGCGTGCTGTGGGTGGCGCTCGGCGTCAACTTCGCCATGTTCGCCGTCGAGATCGGTGCGGGTCTCGCCGCGCAATCGGCCTCGCTGCTGGCCGATTCGCTCGACTTCCTGGGCGATGCCGCCAACTACGGCATCAGCCTGTTCGTGCTGGGCATGGCGCTGCAGTGGCGCGCGCGGGCGTCGCTCCTGAAGGCGGCCAGCATGGCGGCGTTCGGCCTGTGGGTCGCCGTCACCACGATCCAGCATGCGCTGGCCGGCACCGTGCCGACGGCGCCAGTCATGGGCGCCGTCGGCACGCTGGCCTTCGCCGCCAACCTCGGCGTGGCGTTCCTGCTCTATCGCTGGCGCAACGGCGACAGCAACATGCGCTCGGTGTGGCTCTGCACCCGCAACGACGCGATCGGCAATCTCGCGGTGCTGGTCGCGGCCGCGGGCGTGTTCGGCTCGGGCACCGGCTGGCCCGACTACCTCGTGGCCGCGATCATGTCGGGCCTCGCCTTGACGGGCGCATTCCAGGTTGCGCGCCACGCCCTTGGTGAGCTGCTGGAGCCTCAGGCCGCCGGCAACTTGTAGCCCTCGAACTGCTTGCGCAGCGCCGTCTTCAGGATCTTGCCGGTGGCGCCGTGCGGGATGGCGTCGATGAACTGCACGTCGTCGGGCATCCACCATTTGGCGATCTTGCCGTCGAGGAATTTCAGCACGTCGCCCTTGCTCACCTCGGCCTCGGGCCGGCGCACCACGATCAGCAGCGGCCGCTCGTCCCACTTGGGATGCGGCACGCCGATTACCGCGGCTTCGGCCACGCCCGGGCAGCCCATGGCGGCGTTTTCCAGGTCGATCGAGCTGATCCATTCGCCGCCCGACTTGATCACGTCCTTGGAACGGTCGGTGATGACGACGGAACCGTCGGACTCGATCTTGCAGACGTCGCCGGTCTGGAACCAGTCGTCGGCGCCGAACTGGCTCTTGCCGTCGCCCTTCATGTAGCCCGAGACGATCCACGGACCACGCACCACCATGTTGCCCGAGACGCTGCCGTCCTGCGGCAGGTCCTGGCCGGCATCGTCGACGATCTTCATCTCGCAGCCGAACACCGGCCGGCCCGCCTTGGCCGTGATGGCGAAGCGCTCGGCGTCGGGCAGCTGGCGCTCGCCGCGGTTGAAGCGCGTCGTCGTGCCGAGTGGGCTCATTTCGGTCATGCCCCAGCCCTGCACCACTTCGACACCATGCTCGTTCCAGAAGCGCGCGATCATGCTGACCGGCACGGCCGAGCCGCCGATCAGCGTGCGCTTGACCGACGACATCTTGAACTTGTTCTGGGCACAATAGTCGAGCAGGGCGAGCCAGACCGTGGGCACGCCGGCGCTCAGTGTCACCTGTTCCTTGTCGAGCAGTTCGTAGACGCTGGCGCCGTCCAGCTTGGCGCCGGGGAATACCATCTTGGCGCCGCAGATCGGCGCGGCATAGACGAGGCCCCAGGCGTTGGCATGGAACATCGGCACCACCGGCAGGACCGTCGTGTCGGGGTCCATCGGGATCACCGAGCCGTTGCAGGACATCATCGTGTGGATGAGCGTCGAGCGGTGCGAGTAGAGAACGCCCTTGGGATTGCCGGTCGTGCCCGAGGTGTAGCAGAGCGAGGAGGCGGTCCGTTCGTCGAAGTCGGGCCATTTCAACGTGCCCGGCTTGTCGGCGATCAACTCTTCGTAGCACAGCAGCTTCGGGATCTTGGACGAGGCCGGCATGTGGGCACGGTCGGTCATGACCACGACGTGCTTCACGGTCTTGAGATTGGCCCACACGCCTTCGACGATCGGCAGCAGGTTGAGGTCGACGAAGATGATCTGGTCCTCGGCATGGTTGGCGATGTAGGCCACGTGCTCGGGTGCCAGCCGCGGATTGAGCGTGTGCAGCACCGCGCCGATGCCGGAGATGCCGAAATAGAGCTCGAAATGGCGGTAGGTGTTCCAGGCGATGGTGCCGACGCGGTCGCCGAGCTTGATGCCCAGCCCCTGCAGCGCCTCGGCGAGCTTCTTGGCGCGTTTCTGGGCGTCGCGGTATCCGTAGCGGTGGATCGGCCCTTCGACCGTGCGCGAGACGATCTCGACATCGGAATGATAGGCGGCGGCGAAGTCGATGATCTGCGAGATCAGCAGCGGACGATCCTGCATCAGGCCGAGCATGGCGTTTCCTCTTCGTTTCTTACGCCCGCCGCTCCAGATGAAGGGTCCGGAGCGCCGCGAGCGTCTTGATGTCTGGTTCTAGACCGAGACCCTGCCCGCCGGGAAGGGACATGCAGCCGTCACGCACGGTCAAAAGGTCGCCCAGCAGGCCTTCGCGCAACGGATTGGGATTGGCATCGACTTCCAGCAGGCCGGGCCCGCGCACCGCCGCCAGCAGATGCAGCGAATGGAGGAGCCCGATCGCGCCGCCGAGAAAGTGCGGGCAGTAGGTCCGGCCGGCGGCCAGCGCCGCCCGCGCCACGGGCAGGCAGCCGGAATGACCGCCCCATTTGGCGGCGTCGGGCTGGACCACGCCGAACAGGCCGGAGTCGATCATCTCCTGGAAGGGGCCGGCGCCGCGCAGGTTCTCGCCGCCGGCGAGCTGCGTCGGCGCCGCGGCGGCAACCTGCGTCCACTCGGCCGCCGGCCGGTCGGCCAGCAGCGGCTCCTCGATCCAGTGCAGGCCGAACTCGGCGAGCTTGGGCGCCATGGTGCAGGCGGTGCGAAGATCCCAACCCTGGTTGACGTCGACCATCAGCCGTTCTCCGTCGCCCAGCGCGCGGGCGACCGGCCGCAACGTGCCGAGGTCGGTGGCGGCGCCGAACCCGATCTTTATCTTGAAGGCGCGGTAGCCTGCGGCCCGCAGGCGCTCGATCGTGTCGAACGCGCCGGGGCCGGGATTGAGACCCGAGCCGTAGACCGGCACCGGTGATTCATCCGTGCCGCCGAGCGTCCGCCACAGCGGCAGCCTGCGCTTGCGGGCGCTGAGGTCGTGGATCGCGAGGTCGAGCCCGGCTGCCGCGGCGGACAGCGCGCCGGCATCGCCACTCTGCACGCGCAGCACATGGAGTGCGCGGTCGAGGTCAGCCCACAGTGCCACGGGATCGTCGAGCGATTTGCCCAGGACGCGCGGCGCCACGATGTCGGCGAACAGCAGCGCGCGGTGTTCGGCGCTGGCCGTCGGGAAATTGGACCAGATCTCACCCCAGCCGCGCGCACCATCGGAATCTTCGATGCGCACGAACACGGCCACGCGCTCGGTCATGGTGCCGAACGACGTGCGTATCGGCTCGGCGATCGGCGTGCGAAAGACGTGGGCCTCGACCCGAGCGAGCGTTGCGCTCATTCGGCGGCTTGCTCGCTCAGCAGATCGTAGGTGCGCTTCTGGTATAAAGTCATGTAGTCGGTGTACCATGTCGTCGGATATTTGGGCGGTCTGTCCGGCCCCACGGTGGTCGGCACCGCCGCGACCGGCCAGTCGATATTGCTGTCGCAGAAGAAAGCCAGCGCATAGCGCTCGCCGCCGCTCCGGTTGACCGCGCGGTGCGGCGTGGCGAGGAAGAAGTCGTTGGTCCAGCGCTGCAGCAACTGTCCGCCGTTCACGACATAGGCACCGGGGATGGCCGGGGCGTCGATCCATCGGCCGCTCTGCGTCCGGATCGACAGGCCCGGCACATCGTTGGGCGCGAGCAGCGTCAGGAAACTCGTGTCGGTGTGCGGGGCGATGCCGAACTCGTCGTCGAGGTCCGAGTCCTGGTTGGGATAGTGCGTCATGCGGAGCTTGTACTGCGACTCGCGGAACGGGCCGTCGAAATACGCGGCCGGTAGGCCGAGGGCGAGCGCGTAGAGCGGCACCAGCTTCTGCACCAGCCGCTCCATGGCCTCGCAGTAGGCGACTACGGTCTCGCGAAACCCCGGCAGGCCGGCGGGCCAGCGGTTGGCGCTGCGGAAACGCCGGTCGGCCAGGACATCCGGGTGATCATCCGGCAGGTCGCGCGCCACGAACAATGCCTCGTTGAGGTTGGGCCGGGTGACGGTCTGTACCGTGGAGGTGCGCAGCGTGTCGCCGCGCATCGGCAGGTAGCCGACATTGTGCCTGTCGATGCGGATTTCCATCTTCCGCTCGAGCGGCAAGCCATGGAAGCGCGCGGCCTGGTCGAAGACGCCGCGGCTCTGCGCTGCCGGGATGCCGTGGTTGACGATGAAGTAGAAGCCGATGCTGGTCAGCGCGAAGCGGAGTTCGGCCGCGCTGTGCTCCATCGCGCCCGGCTCGCCGCCGAGATAGGGACCGAGATCGACGACGGGTATGGTTTCCGTCGCGCTCATTCCGCCGCTTGCTGGTCGGCGTCGTTCAAGACGTCGTAATTCCGCTTGAGGTACCAGGTCATGTAGTCGCTGTACCAGGTCGTTGGGTACTTCGGCGGCTTGTCGGGCCCGACCGTGGTCGGCACGGCCGCGACCGGCCAGTCGATGCCGCTGTCGCAGAAGAAGGGGAGCGCATAGCGCTCGCCGCCGCTCTTGTTGATGGCGCGGTGCGGCGTCGCCAGGAACAGGTCGTTGGTGTAGCGCTGCAGCATCTGTCCACCGTTCACGACATAGGCGTTGTCGATCGCGGGCGCATCGATCCAGTTGCCGCTCTGGGTGCGGATCGACAGGCCCTGCACCTTGTTGGGCGCCAGCAGGGTGAGGAAGCTCGTGTCGGTGTGCGGCGCCAGACCGAATTCGTCGTCGACCGGACCGTCCTGCGGCGGATAGTGCGTCATGCGCATGGAGAACATCGGCTCGGAGAACGCCGTGTCGAAATAGTTGGCCGGCAGGTCGAGGGCGCGGGCATAGAGCCGCACCATCTTCTGCACCAGTCGCTCCATCTCGTTGCAGTAGTCGACCACGGTGTCGCGGAAGCCCGGCAGATCGGGCCAGCGGTTGAGCCCGCGGAAGCGGCGGCCCGAGAGCACGTCGGGGTCATCCGGCGCCATCTCGCGCTTCACGAAGAAGGCCTCGTTGAGATTGGCCTTGGTGCCGGCCTGAACGGTCGAGGTGCGCAGCGTATTGCCGCGCATCGGCAGGTAGCCGGTGTTGTGCTGGTCGAGCTTCAGCGCGAGCTTCTTCTCGTCCGGCTGGTCGTGGAAGCGTTTCACCTCGGCGAACATGGCGGCGATCTTCTCGCGCCCGACGCCGTGGTTGACGATGAAGTAGAAGCCGATCTCGGTCAGGGCGAAGCGCAACTCCTGCGCCGTGCGGTCCATCGCGCCCTTTTCGCCGGCGAGATAGGGACCGAGGTCGATGACGGGGATGGTTTCTGTGGCCATGGCACCCTCCTGCCGCGGACTTCCCGTCCGGGGCTCGCTGAACGATAGTGCCGGGCACGGGCCGTGGTCCAGCCCGCGGTGGAGGAATGCGATGATCTGGGGTCTGCTGGCGCTCGCGGTGGCGGCACTCTTCACCGGCGCGGCATTCTACATCAATTTCGCCGAGCAGCCGGCGCGGCTCGGTCTCGACGGTCGGTCGCTGGTCGCACAGTGGAAGACCGCCTACGCAAGGGGCTTCACCATGCAGGCGAGCCTCGCCGTGGTCGGCTTTCTTCTGGGTGTTGCGGCATGGTGGACGACGCGTGACGAGCTCTGGCTTGCGGGTGCCGCCGTGCTGATTGCCAACTGGCCTTACACGCTGCTGGTCATCATGCCGGTCAACCGGCAGCTCGAGGCCGTCGCCGCCGGAAAGGAGGAGACGGATGGCCGTGCCCTGGTCGTCAAGTGGGGTGGCCTGCATGCGCGCCGCACCATGCTCGGTGCGGCCGCGACTCTTCTCTTCCTGTGGGCAGCCGTCTAGGCCGTCGGCAGCTTGTAGTCCTTGAAGGTCTCCCGGAGCTTGGTCTTCAGGATCTTGCCGGTCGCGGTGTGCGGGATCGCGTCGACGAACTGCACATCGTCGGGCAGCCACCATTTGGCGACCTTGGTGCCGAGGAACTGGATCAGTTCCTGTCTGGTGACGGCGGCATCGGGCTTCTTGTGAATGATCAGCAGGGGACGCTCGTCCCATTTGGGATGGGCAATGCCGATCACGGCTGCCTCCGCCACGCCGGGGTGGGCCATGGCAGCGTTTTCGAGGTCGATCGAGCTGATCCATTCGCCGCC
>MEMN01000101.1:0-877 GCA_001767945.1 Alphaproteobacteria bacterium RIFCSPHIGHO2_12_FULL_66_14
AGCCGGTCCGCGCGGCGCCAGCCCCAGCGCCGGTTGCTTCGGCGCCGATTCCACCGCCCGCGGCAGAGCCGGCGCCGGTTGCCCAGGCGGCTGCGCCGATAGCCGCGCCCGCGGCCGAGCCCGTGGCTGTCGCCGCTGCGCCAGCACGGCCGGTCGATCCCAACAAGGCCTTCGTGCCGCCGCCAGGATGGGTACCGCCTGGCCAGACTGAGACGCCCATCGTCGCGGCACCTGCCGTCGTGTCGGACACGCAGCCTGCACCGGCTGCTGCGACCGCTACGCCACCGGCAACCCCGGCACCCGCCGTCATGGCGGCAGCCGAGCCGCCCGCGGCGGCTCCCGTTACCGTCGCGGCAACGCCGGTACGCCCGGCCGATCCGAACAAGGCCTTTGTTCCGCCGCCGGGCTGGACGCCGCCCGGGCAGACTGCGCCGCCGGTCGTTGCGCCGGTTGCAGAACCGGCGGCCCCGCCGACCTCAGCGACGCCAGCTCCGACTCCGGTTCCTGCGCCGACTCCGCCACCTGTCGTCATGGCGGCGGCTGAACCGGAACCGCCCGCACCGCCGGCCGTTGCAGCGGCACCGACGCGCACGGCCGATCCCAACAAAGCGTTCGTGCCACCGCCCGGCTGGGTGCCGCCCGGCCAGGTCGTGACACCCGTCGTCGCGTCGGCCGCTGTGCCTACGGTGGCACCGGTCTCCGTGGCACCAACTCCGCCGCCGCCAACACCAGCTCAAGCGCCGGCGCCGATGCCCGCTGCCACGGCGCCGTTACGTCCGGCCGATCCCAACAAGGCCTTCGTTCCACCGCCGGGCTGGACGCCACCCGGCCAGACGCCGGTCGTCGCCGAGGCGCCGCCACCGGTGCGCGCCGCGGC
>MEMN01000101.1:884-21319 GCA_001767945.1 Alphaproteobacteria bacterium RIFCSPHIGHO2_12_FULL_66_14
GCCCCGATGCCGGCGCCTGTCGAGTCGGCTCCGCCGCCGCCCGTGCCAGTCATGGCGGCTGCCACGGCTCCCGCACCTCAGCCGGAGCCGCCGCCGCCGCCCGCGATGCCGCCAACACGCGCGGCCGATCCGAGCAAGGCGTTCGTGCCGCCACCCGGCTGGGTTCCGCCGAGTCGGACACCCGACGCGATGCCGGCACCTGTTGTCGCCGCGCCGCCGCCTGCGGCTGAGCCGGTGGTCGTGACGCCAACTCCAGCACCACCGCAGATGCCGGCGGCGCCGATCGAGGCCAACATCGCGGCCGCTCAATCCGGCGCAGTGCCGTTCAGCGACATCAAGTCGCCGCCGTTCGGCGGACCGATGCAGGTCGCGGTGATCCAGTTCGGCCGCGCCTCGTCGGGTCTGGGTGGAAACGACTACGACGTGCTGTCCAAGGTGGCGCAGATCCAGCGCCGCAACGGCGGCACGATCCGCGTCGTGGCACACGCCGACCAGGACGCGTACGGTGCCTCGGTAGCGCAGATCGAGCGTGGCAATTTCGAGGTGTCGCGGCGTCGCGCCCTGGCCGTCGCCCAGCAGCTACGGGCACTCGGCGTGCCGCGTGACCGGATCGTCGCCGAGGCCGCCTCCGACGACGAGCCCATCTACCAGACCAGCACCGCCCGCGGCGTCGCCGCCAACCGGCGCGCCGAAGTCTTCATCGATTTCTAGGCCGCCAAGGAAGAACACGATGGACGATTCCGAGTTTCACCGACTGAAGCGCCTGCCGCCCTACGTGTTCGCGGAAGTGAACGCCATGAAGGCGCGCGCCCGCGGCGCCGGCCAGGACGTGATCGATCTCGGCATGGGTAATCCCGACCTGCCGACCGCACCGCACATCGTGGCCAAGCTTGCCGAGGCCGCCGCCAACCCGCGCGCCCACGGCTACTCCGCATCGCGCGGCATCCCCGGCCTGCGCAAGGCGCAGGCGGCCTACTACGCGCGCCGCTTCAACGTCGAACTCGATCCGGAGAGCGAGATCATCGTCACGCTGGGGTCGAAGGAGGGGCTCGCCAATCTCGCGCAGGCGATCACCTCGCCGGGCGACACGGTGCTGGTGCCCAATCCCAGCTATCCGATCCATCCCTACGGCTTCATCATTGCCGGCGGGTCGGTACGCCACATCCCGGTGCCGGGCAGCACTTCGCTTGCCGAATTCCTACCGGCGCTCGAGCGCGCGGTGCAGCATGCGGTGCCCAAGCCGCTGGCGCTGGTCCTGAACTATCCGTCCAACCCGACAGCCCAGGTCGTCGATCTCGATTTCTACGGCGCCATCGTCGATTTCTGCAAACGCCAGGGCATCTGGATCCTGTCGGACCTCGCCTATGCCGAAATCTACTTCGACGGCGTGCCGCCGCCGTCGGTGCTTCAGGTGCCGGGCGCCCGCGACATCGCCATCGAATTCACCTCGATGAGCAAGACATACTCGATGGCGGGCTGGCGCATCGGCTTTGCCGCCGGCAACAAGACGCTGATCACGGCGCTGACACGCATCAAGTCCTACCTCGACTATGGCGCCTTCACGCCGATCCAGGTCGCTGCCGCAGCGGCGCTGAACGGCCCGCAGGATTGCGTCGCCGAGGCGCGCAATACCTACAAGGAACGCCGCGATGTGCTGATGGAGGGCCTTCTCGCGGCCGGCTGGACCCTGCCGGCGCCGTCGGCCAGCATGTTCGCCTGGGCGCCGATACCGAAGGCCTTCGCTGAACTGGGCTCGCTCGCCTTTTCCAAGTTGCTGCTGACGCAGGCCAATGTCGCTGTCTCGCCGGGTATCGGCTTCGGCGAGCACGGCGATGCGCATGTTCGGATCGCGCTGGTCGAGAACAAGCACCGCATCCGCCAGGCCGTCCGCAACATGCGCCAGGTGATGGCTGACCCGGCGCGCGCCATCGATCTTTATCTGCGCGGCGTTGGGGACAACGTCACGCCGATCAAGGCTCGCGCCTAGCATCATCCTGTCGTATCAGGCGTCCATGAAATCTCCCCTCAGAATCGGCATCGCCGGTCTCGGTACCGTTGGCGCGGGCGTCGTCAAGCTGTTGGCCGAGCATGGCCGGCTGCTGTCGCTGCGCGGCGGCCGTCCGCTGAAGCTCGTGGCCGTCAGCGCGCGCTCGCGAAGCAAGAAGCGCGACATCGACGTCTCCGGCATGCGCTGGGAGAAGGATCCGCTGGTGCTCGCGACGGCGCCTGATATCGACGTCGTCGTCGAGCTGATCGGCGGCTCGGGCGGCGTGGCGCGCCGGCTGGTGCAGAAGTCGCTCGCGTCAGGCAAGCACGTTGTCACTGCCAACAAGGCGCTGCTCGCGCTGCATGGCGCGGAAATCGCGGCATTGGCCGAGAAGAAGGACCGTATTCTTGCCTTCGAGGCGGCGGTCGCGGGTGGCATTCCCATCATCAAGGCGCTGCGCGAGGGCCTGGTCGGCAACCGGGTGCGGCGGCTGTACGGGATTCTCAACGGCACTTGCAACTATATCCTGAGTACGATGCGCGAGACCGGCCGCGACTTTGACGTCGTGCTGGCCGAGGCCCAGGCCGCGGGCTACGCCGAGGCCGACCCGAGCTTCGACGTCGATGGCATCGACGCAGCTCATAAGCTTGCCGTCCTGACCGGGGCGGCCTTCGGCGCCCGGGTCAATTTCGCCGGCATCCATATCGAAGGCATCCGCCGCGTGACCTCGATGGACATCCAGTTTGCCGAGGAGCTCGGCTATCGGATCAAGCTCCTGGGTCTCGCGCGCGAGACCAAATACGGCATCGAGCAGCGCGTCCACCCTTGCATGGTGCCGCTGGCCACGCCGATCGCCCACATCGAGGGCGTGTTCAATGCCGTGGTGGTCGAGGGCGATTTCGTCGGCACCACGATGTTCCAGGGCCGAGGTGCCGGGCAGGGGCCGACCGCCTCGGCGGTGGTGGCCGACCTCGTCGACGTCGCGCGCGGTCGCCACATGCCAGCCTTCGTCGTGCCGGCAGCCCGGCTCGCCGACCGGCCGGCCTCGCCGATGGACCGCCATGTCGGCGCCTACTACATGCGGTTGATGGTGCAGGACCGGCCCGGCGTGATCTCGGCGGTGTCGGGAGCGCTTGCCAAGGAGCACATCTCCCTGGAGTCGATGCTGCAGCGCGGGCGCTCGCAGTCGGGCGAGGTCCCGGTGGTGCTGACGACGCACGAGACGGAAGAGGCGGCGATGCGGCGTGCGCTTGCGCGTATTGCCAAGCTGAAGGCGGTGGCGGAGGAGCCCTGCCTGATCAGGATTGAGGCATTCTAGACGGCGCTTTCAGACGCCGATGGAGGAAGCGATGTCAGACGAAGGCAAGATGGACCGCAATCTGGCGCTGGAAGTCGTACGTGTCACCGAAGCGGCGGCACTGGCGGCCTCCAAGCTGATGGGGCGAGGGGACGAGAAGATGGCCGATCAGGCGGCCGTCGACGCCATGCGCACGACGCTGAACTCGCTCGCCATCGAAGGCACGGTGGTGATCGGCGAGGGCGAGCGCGACGAAGCGCCGATGCTCTACATCGGCGAGAAGGTCGGGCTGGGCCGGGGACCGAAGATCGACATCGCGCTCGATCCGCTGGAAGGCACCACCATCACGGCCAAGGGGTTGCCGAATGCACTGGCCGTCATTGCGATGGCCGAGCATGGCGGGTTCCTCAACGCACCCGACGTCTACATGGACAAGATCGCCGTCGGCGGCGGCCTGCCTGAGGGCATCGTCGATCTCGACAAGACGCCGAAGCAGAACCTGGCCGACCTGGCCAAGGCCAAGAAGATGGACGTCGACGACCTCGTGGTCTGCATCCTCGACCGGCCCCGTCATGCCGAACTGATCGCCAAGGTTCGCGAAGCCGGTGCCCGCATCATGCTGATCGGCGACGGCGACGTCTCGGGCGTCATCGCTACCTCGACCGGCGATTCCGGCATCGACATCTACATGGGCTCGGGTGGTGCGCCGGAGGGCGTGCTGGCGGCGGCGGCGTTGCGTGCGATCGGCGGCCAGATCCAGGGCCGGCTGCTGTTCCGCAACGATGACGAGAAGAGCCGCGCGCGCAAATGGGGCATCACCGACCTCAACCGCAAATACTCGATGACAGACATGGCCAAGGGCGACGTCATGTTCGCCGCGACAGGCGTCACGTCGGGATCGATGCTGAAGGGCGTCCGCCGCTTCTCCAACGGCGCCGAGACCCACTCCATCGTCATGCGCTCCAAGACCGGCACGGTGCGCTGGATCTCGGCCAACCACAATTTCTCGATCAAGACCGGCCTGCCGAGCTGGGCCTAGGGCGACGTGGAACGCGGCGAGCGCGCGGCGTTCCTCGGTGTCGAACGGTCGCTGACCGGGCGGCGCTGGGCGGCGCGCCTGGCCGACGAGCGCACGGCCCTTGCCATCGCGCAGCGCCATGGGCTGCCCGACGCGGTGTCGCGGCTGCTGGCAGCGCGCGACGTCGATCTCGACTCGGTACCTGATTTCCTCGAGCCGACGCTCCGCCGGTTTTTGCCCGATCCATCACATCTCAAGGATATGGACGTCGCCGTCGAACGATTGGTGCGGGCGGTGCGGAGCGGCGAGCGCATCGTGGTGTTCGGCGACTACGACGTCGACGGCGCCACATCCTCGGCGCTGCTGTTGCGCTTCTTTCGCAGCATCGGCGGCAATATCGGCGTCTACATTCCCGACCGCCGCAAGGAAGGCTACGGCCCCAACACGGCGGCGTTGCTGAAGCTGAAGGCCGAGGGGGCCGCGGTTGTCGTCACCGTCGACTGCGGCGTAACCGCCTTCGAGCCGCTGGCGGACGCCAAGCGGGCGGGCCTCGACACCATCGTCATCGATCATCACATGGCCGAGATCGCACTGCCCGACGCAATTGCCGTGGTCGACCCCAATCGGATCGACGACGCCAGCCCGCACAAGCAGATGGCAGCGGTGGGGGTGGCGTTCCTGCTGGTCGTAGGCCTCAACCGGGTGCTGCGCGAAACCGGCTGGTACGGCGAAGCACGCGCCGAGCCAGACCTGCGCCAGTGGCTCGATCTCGTGGCGCTGGGGACGGTGTGCGATGTCGTGCCGTTGACCGGCGTCAACCGAGCATTGGTGCGCCAGGGCCTCAAGATGATGACCGAGCGGCGCAACCTTGGGCTCGCAGCGCTTGCCGACGTCGCCCGCCTGAAGGAGGTCCCTGGCGCCTATCATCTCGGGTTTCTGTTGGGACCCAGGGTCAATGCCGGTGGTCGGGTTGGGCAAGCCGACCTCGGCGCGCGGCTGCTGTCGAGCGACGATCCGCACGAAGTCGGCGCTTTGGCGCTGCGGCTGGATGAATTCAATGCCGAGCGGCGCTCCATCGAGCGCGAGGTTCTCGACCAGGCCATCTCGCGGGTCGAGGGGCTATACGGACCGGATCGCGCGAAGCTCCCGGCGGCACTCGTGATCGAGAGCGAGGGCTGGCATGTGGGCGTGATCGGCATTGTTGCCAGCCGCTTGGTCGAACGTTACGGCCGGCCGGCCTTCGTGATCGGCCTCGACGGCGATCTGGGCAAGGGCTAGGGGCGTTCGGTGCGTGGCGTCGATCTCGGCGCAGCCGTGATCGCCGCCCGCCAGGCCGGCCTGCTGGTGAATGGCGGCGGCCATGCTATGGCAGCAGGCCTCACGGTGACTCGCGAGGCGCTGCCTAGCTTGGCACACTTTCTCGATGAGCGCATCGGCCCGCTGCTCGGCGCGGCGCCGCCGGTGCGCGAACTGGGCATCGATGCGGCGCTGTCGCCGGCCGCGGCGACCCAGGAGCTGGTCGCCATGATCGAGCGCGTCGGCCCGTTCGGCGCCGGCAATGCGCTGCCACGATTTGTTCTCACCAGCGTTCGTGTCAGCTACGCCCAGACGGTGGGCGAAGGGCATGTGCGCTGCACCCTGGTCGGCTCGGAGCGCGGTCGGGTCGATGCGATAGCCTTCCGCGCCAACCAGACGGCGCTGGGGCCGGCCCTCCTCGATCGGGCCCGGCCGGTCCTTCATGTCGCAGGCGCACTTCGGATCGATCGTTTCGGAGGCCGTGAATCCGTCCGGCTGCAGATCGACGATGCCGTGGCCGCCGCCGGGTCGGTGCTTGCTTGATTTCGGGGGCTCCAACCGCTACATGCAGCCGCTCTTCCGGCTTCGTCCCCATCGTCTAGAGGCCTAGGACACCGCCCTTTCACGGCGGCGACGCGGGTTCGAATCCCGCTGGGGACGCCAACTCGAAAAATCGGCCTTCAATGGCATGCGGCCAACGCAAAACGTACGCTTTACGTTTTTAGCGGAGTGTTCCATCATGGACCCTGCTACTTGCATTAAATGGGGGGATGATATCCATGTTGAAGTCACTGTTCGCCGTTATCGCCGCAGCGCTGTTGTTGGGCGCATGCGACGAGCCGCCGCCGCCGGCAGCCGCGCCGCCGCCACCGCCCGCACCGCCGACATTCATGGTGTTCTTCGACTGGGATCGCTCGAACCTGTCGCCCCAGGCTCTGAACACGCTCCAGCAGGCGGCCACTGCCTTCAAGACGAGGGGTGGCGTCCGCGTGATGGCCACGGGCCATACCGATACGTCGGGTCCGGAAGCCTACAACATGGCGCTGTCACTGCGCCGCGCGAACACCGTCAAGGCCGCCTTGGTCAAGGAAGGTGTCCCGGCGACGGCAATCGTCACCGTCGGCCGTGGCGAAGCGGGCCTGCTCGTCAAGACGGGCGACGGCGTACGCGAGCCTCAGAACCGTCGTGTCGAGATCGTGGTGCAGGTGCCTGCGCCGAACCCGAACGACATGGCGTATTGCCAGGCTCTGTCCGCCCTGTGGCGGAAGACGAGCACGTCTTCGCCGGCCCAAGGCCCCGAGCCGGAAGCCATCGCCCAGTGCGCCGCAGGCAACACGGCGGCCGGCATCCCGGTCCTCGAGAAGTCGCTGACGGCCTCCAAGGTCCAGCTGCCGAAGCGGATGTAGTAAGGAACCCGATGGATGGCCGACCTTAGGGTCGGCCATCTCATCAGAGAAGAGGGCGGCCTGAGGGCCGCCTTTTTTTGTGGCAACGCTAGCCGCAAGCCACCGAATAGATGTGCTGGACTTCACCTGGCAGTGGCATGGCTTGCCATGTATTGCCGGCATCACGGGTGCCGAAGACCTCGCCGTCGTAGCGCGCGCCGATATAGACCTGAGCGGCATCCCGCGGGTGCAGGCCGATCGACATGATGGTGCCATGCACCTGCACTTTGTCGAAGCGCTTCCAGCTCCGCCCGCCGTCGTCGCTGCGATAGAGTCCGCCATCGTGGCTGGATGCCGCGACACTCAGCGCCGAGTAGAGCGTGTTGGGCTCGACGGTCGAGGCCTTGACGTCACGTCCGTAGGTGGTGGGCGAGAAACGTCCGACTTCCATATCCTGCCAGCTACGGCCCTGGTCGGTGCTGCGAAACAGGCCCATGCGCATTGCAGCAATCACGGCGTCGGGGTCGGCGGGATTGATGGTAACGGCATGGCTGTCGAGCATGCCCTCGGCCGTGGTGTCGCTCACGATCTTGCTCTGGAGGTGTGGCAGTTCGGCGAGCTTGATCAGGCCGGCGCTACAGTCCTCCCACGTCTCGCCCGAATCGGTGCTGCGCATGACGCCGTTGATCTCGAGCGCGGCATAGATTTCGTCGGGTCGCTGCGGGTGTTGTACCAGTCGCATCACCCGTGAGGCGAAAGGCCCCTTGCAGTGGCTCGCCATACCCGGATTGGGCAACCTTCGCCAGCTCGCGCCGTCGTCGTCGCTGCGATAGACGTCGATCGGCGAGGCGCCGGCAAAAATGCGCCTTGGATCACGTGAGTCGACCAGGAAAGACCAGACTTGCTTCCCGGCGTCGGGAAAGTCAGCCCGGCGGAAGGTGGCACCGGCGTTCGTGCTACGCCACACGCCGTCGTTGGTGCCGGCGAATACGGTCGCAGGGTCGGAAGGATGGGTGAAGACCGTGAAGGCCTGAACGACACCCAGCACGTGTTGCCAGTCGCCGCCGTTTGCGGCGCGCCGGAACACTCCGACACGGCCGGGATGATCGGGCTTCCCGAAATAGCCGGCGACGCCGACATAGATGTTCGACTGGTCGGACATGGCGCGCTCCCTCGGATTTCCTGTTGAGTGAAGCCTAGCAAGATGCTCGCATGGCCGCAAAGCAGGAGGAAACGACACGAGATGATAGAGAAGACACTCGACATCCCCACCAAGGACGGCGCCGTCGAAACCTTCGTTTGCCACCCGGAACGGGGCGGCCCTTATCCGACCGTGCTGCTCCTGATGGATGCCCCCGGCATCCGCGAGGAGCTCCACGACATGGCGCGCCGGCTGGCGACAGTCGGCTACTACGTGTTGTTGCCGAACCTTTACTACCGCGCAGGTCGGGACACGAAGTACGGGCCTGATGTCCTGACCCACGGCAGCGAGGAGCACAAGCGCATGCGGGCGGTACGGACCAAGATGACCATCCCGCCCGTCATGGATGACATCACCGCCCTGATCGCCTTCGCCGACAAGCAGAAGGAAGCGAAAAAGGGGCCGGTCGGTGTCCATGGCTATTGCATGAGCGGACCCTATGCCCTTGCCGCCGCCGCGCGATTCCCCGACCGGATCGCGGCCGCCGCGTCCTTTTACGGGACCTGGCTGGTGAGCGATGCGGTCGAAAGCCCGCATCTCAATCTCGGCAAGGCAAAAGGCGAACTCTACATCTCCTGCGCCGAGCACGACGAACTGGCGCCACCGGAGATGGTGAAGGAACTCAAGGCCATGTTCGACAAGTCAGGGGCGGCCGGCGAGCTGGAGGTACATCCGACGGTTCACCATGGCTTCGCCTTCCCGCAGCGCTGGTGCTACGACAAGCCTGCCGCCGAGCGGCACTGGGAACGGCTGATCGCCCTCTACCGGCGGCGGTTGGGTTAGGCGGCCCGGGCCACTCCCGGCTTCGTCCTCTGCCAATTGTCGAGCAGCTCACGGGCGCCGTTCTTCTTCGGGTCCATGTCGCTTTCACGGCCGGCGACCTTGGCCGACAGCTCGATCACATAGCCGTTGGGATCGCGGAAGTAGATCGAGCGGATGAAATGATGGTCGGAAATGCCGCGGACCTCGCGGCCTTCGGCCTTGCCCTTGGCGAACATTGCGTCGAGGGCGGCAGGCTCGACTTCCAACGCGATGTGGAGGTCGAAGTCGTGTTGTTCCTTGAACTCGAACGGCATGTCGGGCGCCTCGAAGAAGGCTAGGCACGAACCATCGTCGAGCTGAAAGAACGTGTGCAGTACGCCAGTCGCACGGCCGGTCTTGGTCTGCTCGATCTTCAGCGTATGGACGAGCGGCAGGCCGAGGAAATCCTCGTAGAAGCGGCGGGTCTCCTCGGAGTCGCGGCAGCGATAGGCGTTGTGGTGCAGACCCTTGATCATGGGTGCTCTCCTTGTCAGATCGCCTGCCAGGGCTGGCCCTTGGTCGAGGCGCAGAAGCCGTTGAAGGTCTCGTATATCTCGGCGTAGCTCGGCCGCTTCTTGATGTTGCCGAGCCAGCGCTCGACATTGGGATAGGCCGCCAGATTGCAATGCACCAGCTCGCCGGCAGTGACCAGTGCGGCGCCAAAATAATCGGCGATGGTGATCTCGTTACCGCAGAGATACTGCCCCTTCGGACCAAGCCAGTGGTCGTTCAGAACCTGTAGCCAGCCTTTCGATTTGTCCTTGCCCCAGGCGACCACTGCTTCCTGCACCTTGGTGTCCTCGCGCTTGAGGTGGGGAAAGACCTGCGGATAAACCAGGCCATAGCCCCAGTCGCGATAGAAGTTGGAATTGAACCAGTCCAACAGCTCGTTGACCCGGGCACGCTGCTTGAGGTCCTTCGGATATGCCGGCGATCCGGCCTTCTCGGCGAGATAGCGCAGGATGGCGGCGCTTTCGGTCAGGCGGAAATCACCGTCCTCGAGCATCGGAATGAGATGGTTGGGATTGAGCTTGCTGTACGCCGGTTCGTATTGCTCGCCCTTCAGGATGTCGATGACCTGCATGTCGACATCGATCTTGTTGTCGGCGATGAACTGCATGACCGGCCGGCTGGTGGTCGAGACGGGATGCATGAAGAGCTTCATCGGTTCCTCCCTGGTCTTTTGACTTGTGCTCCGGAGGATACCGGCCCGCCACGATGCTCTCAATGCGCGCGGCGCAGACGTGCTGCAGTTGTGATCCGCCAGGCTATGGCGTCGCCGGCATCTGGGCGAGAGCACACTGCGAGTGAAATAAACACCTGTGCGTCCGGGATGGCCCCAACAGGGACGAGGGCCGACTTCAGTCCGGCAGGCGGACTATCCGTAGACCAGTCGTGGCAGCCAGAGGCTCAGGTCTGGAATGTAGGTGACCGCCAGGAGAAGGGAAAGCAGAAGGACGAGGAAGGGGTTAACGCCCCTGATGACGACGCCGATCGGCGTCTTCGAAACCGTCGCCAGGACGTAGAGATTGAGCCCGACCGGCGCGGTGATCAACGCGAGTTCCATGTTGACCACCACCACGATGGCGAAATGGACGGGGTCTATGCCGAGAGGGTTCAGCACGGGAATCAGGATCGGCATGGCAATCAGCAGGATCGACGCAACCTCGAGAAACATGCCGAGAACGATCAGCATGACGTTGATGGCGAGCAGGAACTGCCAGGAGGAGAAGCCGTTGTCGCGGATGAACTGCACAAGCGAGGCAGGAATGCCCGACTCGGTGATCCAGTGGCCGAAGGCGAGCGCCGTAGCGATGATGATCATGATGGTGCCGGCATTCTTGATCGACTCCCCGATCACGGTCAGCGTCTGCGAAGGTTTGAAGCCCTTGTAGTAGAAGAGGCTGATCAGCAGTGCGACGGCGGCGGCGAGCGCGGCCGTTTCCGTCGTCGTGACCCAGCCGCCATAGATGCCGACGGCGATGATCACCGGCATCGACAACGCCGGCAGGGCGTTGATGTTCACCCGTCGGAATTCCTCAGGCGAGCGGCGCGGTTCTCGGGCGAGGTTCTTCCGTCGTCCGTACCAAAGCACGTAGAGGATGAAGAGCGAGGCCTGCATCAGGCCAGGGATCACGCCAGCCAGGAAGAGGCGCGGCACCGACTCGTCGGCAATGATGGCGTAGAGGATGAGCGGCAGGCTGGGCGGGATCAGGATGCCGAGCGTGCCGGAGGCGGCCGTGACGCCCAGGGCAAAGGGCCGGTCGTATTTACGCTCGATCATCGCCGGAATCAGGATCGTTCCCATGGCGAGGGCGGTCGCCACGCTCGACCCGCAGATCGCAGCGAACATGGCGCAGGCCATCACGCAGACGACGCCCAGTCCGCCACGGACGTTGCCCACCCAGGCCGCGGCCACGTCGACAAGCGCCTTGGCAATGCCGCCGCGCTGCATGAACGACGCGGCCATGACGAAGAAGGGGACAGCCAGCAGCGTGGTCGAGTTGAGTTCGTCCAGCATCTTCTGGGCGATCCCGACCAGGGGCTTGCCCTCGATCGCGAACATCGTGCCAGCGGAGGCGCCAAGCACCAGCCAGATCGGCAGGCCCATGCCGAGCAGGACAAAGAAGATGGCGGCAAAGAGCTTGGTCATCGTCTACTCGTGCCCCGAATGGACTTCCATGGTCGCGGGGTCGAAGGCGAAGCAGAACTGCCAAAGGCGGCGTGCGTAGCGCATCGACATGAGCGCGGCGGCGACCGGCAAGGAGGCGTAGTAGATCCACAAGGGGAAGCCGAGCGCGGTATTGCTGCGCTCTCCGAGGTCGAAGGAGTCGGCGGTGACCAGCCAGCCATACCAGGTCAAGGCGATGCAGAATCCGAACGCGATCCCGCAATTGGCGATCTCGACCCAGCGCTGGCGCCCGGGGCGCATCATGCGCAGTAGAAGGTCGGCGCGCACATGTCCGTCCTCTCTGACGAGCAGGCTTGCCGTCAGGAATGCCGACCAGATGATGATGTAAACCGTGAGCTCCTCGGCCATCGAGAAGTCGATGGCCGAAGTGATGTAGCGGCCGACGATCTGGGTCAGATAGACGACGAGGCCGAGTGCGCCAAGCAACCCAATCAGCCAGCGTTCAAGCTTGTCCCATGCGTCGAGCATGCGAGCCCCTGACGTCAAATTCCGGATTTGTGGGAGGGGCGCCCGGAGATGTCGGGCGCCCCGTCGAAATCAGCTCTTGCCGGCGATGCCGAACGCCGCATTGGCCTTGGCAACGAGCGCGGGGTCGAGTTTGAGTTCCTTGACGACCGCATCCTGGGTAGCCATCAGGCGCTTGCGGGTGGCGTTGAGCACCGCGGCATCGGGCGCGCCGACCTTGATGTTGTTCTTCTTCATGATCTCCAGGGACTCGGCCTGGCTTATGGCCATGGCCTTGCGCCAGCCGTCGATCTGGGACGCCCAGGCAGCCGTGACGACCTTCTGCAGGTCGGGGCCGAGCTTCTTCCAGAAAGCTTCGCTGATCATCGGGATGTATTGGGCGAAGAACTGGTAATCCTGCAGCGAGTACTTGACGCCGGAATCCCAGAGCTTGGCAGACTTCACGCTCTCGTTTGTCGTGAACAAGGCATCGAAGGTGCCCTGGCTCAAAGCCAGCGGCACATCGGGCCATGCCGTGAAGTTCGGCACCGCGTCGAAGAACTTGACCCGGAGCATCTGACCAGCGCCGCCCGAGGTTCGGATCTTCAGACCTTTCAGGTCGTCCGGCCCGTTCAAGGGCTTGTTGGTCGAGAAAGTGTGGGCCGCGCCGAGATCGAGCCACTTGCCGACGACTTTCACGCCCAGCTTCTTCTCGATCATGCCGTTGAGGGCCTGACCGACCTCGCCATCGATCGCCTTGTAGATTTCGGCCGCAGTCCGACCATAGAAGGATGGCGACTGCGTGATGTCCAGGTTGGCCTCGATGCCGGTCAGGTTCCAGGGCCCGGGCACGCCCATCTCCGCGCCACCCTGCCGAAGGGCCTTGCCGACGTCGCGATCACGGAACAGCTGAGCCGAGTGGAAGACCTCGACCTTGATCTTGCCACTGGCGAGCTTCTCCAGCTCCTTGGCGAAGGCGGTCATCTGGATGGTTCGGGTGTGGGTGGCGGACGTGTCGAGCGACAGCCGCATCTTGAGAGGTTCCTGCGCGCGCAGCATCGCCGGAGCCGCAAGAGTCGAAGCGGCCACGCCGCCCAGCAAAGTCCTTCTCAGCATCGTCTTCCTCCCTAAAAGTGACCGTCTTGTTGTTTGTGTGCGGTCCCATCTCTGAATCTACATGCCGTATAGGTCCGCCTTGTTCAGAATGGTGTTACGCAGGATCCGGATGGACGCGACATCGACCATGATTCCGTCGACATTGATTGCACCCAAACCCTTGGCTTCCGCTTCGGCGTAAGCCTTCTCAAGCTTGCGCGCGCGGGCGATATCTTCGGGCTTGGGCGAATACACATCAAGCGCAATGTCGATTTGCGAAGGATGGATGGCCCATTTCCCGACGCAGCCCAGGATCATCGAGCGCCTGCACTCCTCGCGGTAGACCTCGGGGTTCTTGAAATCGGCGAACGGGCCGTCGACCGGATCGATGCCGGCGGCGCGGCAGGCCATGATCAGGCGGAAGCGGGCATAGTGCCAGATGTCGCCGGGATAGCCGTCGTTCTCGCCGACATTCTTGTTGGTGACGCCCATCGAGGCCGAGAAGTCACCCATGCCGAACACCAGGCATTCCAGACGGGGCGTGCTCTTGGCGATGGCATCGACATTCTGCATGCCCTCGACCTCCTCTATCAGAGCCTCGAGGCCGATGCGGCGCTTGAGCTTCAGCTTCTTCTCCATCTGGAAAAGCAGCTTGTCGGCGAACAGCACGTCGGCCGGCGTCATGACCTTGGTCATCATGATGGTGTCGAGATGCTCGCCCGCGCCCTCGACGACCTCGATGATGTCCTCGTAGGCGTACTCGGTGGTGAGGTCGTTGATGCGCACGCAGCGCGTCTTGCCCTTCCAGTTGAGCGTCTTCAGGCCCTCGATGATCTTCTTGCGGGCCTCTCGCTTCTGGCTGGGGGCGACGGCATCCTCGAGGTCGAGAAAGACGTGGTCTGCCTTCGACTCGGAAGCCTTCTGGATCATCTTCTCGCTGGAGCCTGGCGTGGAAAGCTGGACGCGGCGCGGGCGACGGGGAGGGCGGTCGGTCATGTCATTCTCCTCAGGCAACGATCTTCTCGGCCCTGAGATGCGCAATTTCCGCGCCACCGAGGCCGAGTTCGGTCAGATAGCGGTCCGTGTGCTCCCCCAGCAAGGGGGCGCGATGGCGCACACGGCCAGGCGTCTCGGTCATCTTGATCGCCACGCCCGCCACCCTTGTCGCGTGGTCGAGGCCGGGATGGGGTACCGGGACGATCATGTCGCGGGCGGTAAAATGCGGATCGCTGAAGATGTCGCGCACGTCGTTGACTGGCGCGAACGGCACTTGGCCGCCGAGGTGAGCGAGCAGCTCCTTCTTGGTGCGCTGGCTGGTGAAGGCCGACACCGCCGCGATGATCTCGTCCTGGTTCGCGCGCCTGTCCTGGACGTTGGCGAGCCGCGGGTCTGTGCCGAGCTCGGTCTTGCCGATCAGCCGGCACAGGATCGGCCAATGGGTGTCGGCGTGGGCCGCGATGGTGACGAAGCCGTCCTTGGCCGGAAACATGCCGAACGGGCAGAGCAGGGGATGGTGATTGCCCTCGGGCGTCGGAACGCCGCCAGTATAGGCGTGCTGATGCACGATGCGCTCGCAGAGCGACAGGATGGCGTCGACCATGCCGACGTCGACGAACTGGCCCTGTCCGGTCCTGTGGGCGCGGAAGATGGCGCTCACGACCCCGAAGGCGCACATGGTGGCGGGCATCAGGTCGCCTATGCCAGGGCCCACCTTCATCGGCGTCGTCTTGTCAGGGCCGGTGATCGCCATCACACCGCCGAAGGCCTGGGCCACGACGTCGTAGGCCGGCCAGTCGGTGTAGGGGCTGCGGCCGGTGCGCCAGTCGCCGAAGCCGCGGATGGTGGCATAGACCAGCTTCGGGTAACGCTCGTGAAGCGCCTCGTAGCCAAGGCCGAGGCGGTCCATGACCCCGCCGCGGTAGTTCTCGATCACGGCATCGGCACCGTCGCAGAGGCGCATCACCAGGTCGCGGCCTTCGGAGCGCTTGAGATCGATGGCGATCGATCGCTTGTTGCGGTTCACCGAGGCGAAGTAGCCGCCGAACGCCCGGAGCTTGTCGTCGTCGTGATAGGGGCCGACGATCCGGGTGTGGTCGCCGTCGAGCGGCTCGACTTTGATGATCTCCGCTCCCTGATCGGCCAGAAGCATCGTGCAAAAGGGGCCCGCCAGCATCTGGGTGAGATCGACGATGCGGACACCGTCGAGGGCTCCAAGAGGAGCTTCGTCGCTCACTTGTCTCCCCAGTGGCTGCGCCGCTTGATCAGGACGGTGCGCTCGCCTTCGAAGATGTGCTTGTCATCCTGGTTCACGCCGTAGTGCTTGAAGCGCACGATGCCGGCGTCAGGCTGCTGGGCATCCGTCTTCTCCAGCACTTCAGTGTAGCAATAGAGCGTGTCGCCGTGATGGAGCGGACCTTTGAGGCGGATCTTGTCCATGCCGAGCTCCATCAGCGCGTTCTCGGCCGTGTCCTCGGCGGCAAGCCCGATACACATGGAAATGGTGACTCCGCCGAAGCCCAGCCGTTGCCCGTAGAGCGTCGACTTGGTCAGGTGCTCGTTGAAGTGCGCTTCGGCCGTGTTCATGGTCACGTTGGTGATCCAGACCTGCTCCATCGGCTCCACGGTCTTGCCGCGTGCGTGTTTCATCACGTCGCCGACCTTGAAATCCTCGAAGTAGTTGTGCTTGCCGGTGAGGGCGGAGACTTTCATCAGTTCCTCCCGCGGCCAAGCAGGCGATCGGAAATGATGCGCTTTTGGATCTCCGAGGTGCCCTCGAAGATCTTGGTGAGCCGGGCGTCCCGCCAGTGCCGCTCGACGGCGTGCAGCGTCGTGTAGCCCGCACCGCCATGGATCTGGATGCCGTCGCTGGTGACGCGCTCGGCCATCTCAGAGGCGAAGAGCTTCACCATAGAGGCTTCCTTGTCGCAGCGCTGACCGGTGTCGATCTGCTCGCAGACGAAATACATGAGCTGACGCGCCGCCTCGATCTGCGTCGCCATGTCGGCAATCTTGAAGCGGATCGCCTGAAAATCCGAGATCGAGTGGCCGAACTGCTTGCGGTCATTGGCGTACTGGATCGAATCATCGAGCGCGCCCTGGGCAAGGCCGATGGCGCGGGCCGCCGTGTGGGCGCGGGCGGTCTCGAGGCCCGAGGTGGCGTAGTAGAAGGCCTGGCCCTCCTCGCCGATCATGTCGGCGGCATCGACGCGGAAGTTGTCGAAGGCCAACTCCCAGGTCTTCCAACCGAAATAGCCGATCTTGGGAATCGGCGCGCCGCTGCAGCCCTTCGGCAGCTCGCCGCGCTTCTTCTCGACGAAGAACATGGAGAGGCCGAGATGACGTTTGCCCGCCGGCGCGTCGGACGTGCGTGCGATGATGATCATGAAGTCGGCGCCGTCGGCGAAGGTGCACCAGTATTTGTTGCCGCTGATCAGGTACCCGGAGCCGTCTTTCTTGGCGCGGCAAGAGATGTTGGAAATGTCGGAGCCGGCATTGGGTTCCGACATGGAGAAGGCGCCCAGGAATTCGCCCTTGGCCATGCGGGTGAGGTAGCGGGTCTTCTGCTCCTCGCTCATCATATGCGCGCCGATCAGCAGGTTGCCGCGCGCGATGATCGAGGCGACGCTCATCCAGCCGCGCGACAGTTCCTCCGTGACGATACAGTACTCGGAGCAGCCCAAGCCAAGGCCGCCGTACTGCTCGGGAATCAGGATGCCGAAATAACCGAGCTCGGCCATCTTGTCGCGCAGGTCCATCGGGATCTCGCCCTTCTCGGGGTCGAGCTTGTTGGCGACGGGCAGCACTTCGTTCAGCGTGAATTCGCGCGCCTGCTCCTGGATCATGCGGCGTTCTTCGGTGAGGAAAGTCATCTTTACGAATTCCTGAGGCGAACGAGATTGGTGCGCTTGAAGTCGATGGTGAGCTCTTCGCGCTGGTTGAGGCCCCTGGTGTTCCAGGTGACGATACCGAAGCCCTTGTGGGAGTCCGAGGTGCGCCGGTCGAGCACTTGCGATTCGGCACGCAGCGAATCGCCGGGATAGACGGGCTGGTGGTAGGTGAGTTCGTTGACACCGAGGAACGGGCCGCCGCCTTCGCTCAGGTCCTCGACCGTGAGGCCGAAGACGGTCGTGAAGACCAGCAGCGGGTTGGCGACGATGCCGGGATGGCCGTGGGCGCGGGCATAAGCGGCGTTGAAGTAGTGCGGATTGAAATGCAGCGTCAGCGTTGAGAAGAGGGTGCTCTCCGACTCGGTGATGGTGCGGCCCCAGTGGTGCTTGAAGATGCGCCCGACCTCGAAATCCTCGTAGCGGTTGCCCTTCGGCACCGGCTGGGCGCGCGCCCTGAAATCCTCCGACATTCTGTCCCCGTTAGGCTTTGGCGGATGCGCGGGCGAGCTCACCCACGTCGGCGAGGTCGTCGATGCGCTCGATCGCATCGCGCAGGCGCTTGGCGCCGGCGGCCCCCAGGATCGGCGTGACCAGGCTTTCGTACTTGGCCTCGATCGCCTGGCGCTGCTTGGCAAGGTCGGACCAGGGGATGCCTGAATCGTGAGTGGCCTCGATGGTCGTGCCGTCGTCGAGCTGGATCGCTATCTCTGCCAGCGAGTGGGCCCAGTCGGGCTTGAAGTCGATATCGACCTTCTCGCGCAAGGTCCGGATGCGCGGATCTTGCGTGATCGCGTCGTTGTAGGAGTCGAGGTTCGCGGTATCGACGCCGGTCAGCGCCATGGCGATGGTCTGGCGCAAAGAGAACTTGGCTTCGAGGCCGGTCGTCGGATGCGGGATGTTGCAGACTTTGTCCGAGCCGGAGTCGATGCGCAGCATGATCTTGCGTACCCGCTCGGGTGGAAAGTTGTTCTTCAGGCGGATTTCCTTGGCGCATTCGATGGGGGCATGCGTCAGGTAGCAGGCAGCATGGTACTTGAAGAGGTTGTTGCGCAGATGCCAGCCCTGCGGCGGCGCGCCCAGAGCAGCATCGGCATTCATGTGGTCGCTCTGCGAGGAGGCGAAGCCTTGATCGCATTCGAGCGAATCACCGCGTGCGGTAAAGCCCTTGGCGGCTAGGCGGGCGGCGCGCAGGCCGTGCTCTGAGGCGGTACCTGCGTGCAATGGCTTGCACATGGTGCCGAAGTTCGACTTCAGACCGGCGGCCTGGGTGGCGGCGATGCCGAAAGCCACGGCGAGCTGCTTGTCGCTGAGACCAAGCATGCGGCCGGCGGCGGCGGTGGCCGAGAAGGAACCGACCGTTCCGGTGACGTGAAAACCCTTCTGGTAGTGGCTGGGGGCCACGAGGCGACCGACGCGACCTGAAGTTTCGTAGCCGGCGACGAAGCTCTCGATGAACAGCCGGCCCGACGCCCTGGTCTGTTCGCCCAAGGCGAGCAGGGCGGGGACCACTGTCACGGTTGGGTGGCCGCCCATGGCGAAATTGACGTCATCGTAGTCGAGCGCGTGACTGGCGGCACCGTTGATCAAGGTTGCCGCCGAGGGCAGCAGCCGCTCGGAACGACCGACTAGGGTCGCCGGTCCCTTGGCACCGTCTTCCAGCGCCTCAGCCACCAGGATGTCGGTGAGTTCCTCCCGTGCACCGGCGACGGTCACGGCGAACCAGTCGAGCAGGCACTGCTTGGTGCGCTCGATCAGATCCTCCGGCAGATCGTTCCAGGCGAGGTGGGCGGCCCGCTTGGCGATCTCGGCAGTGACGGGTACGGCGGTCATGGAGCCTCCTTCGATCAGGCGCCGGAGTGTCGGACACCGGCCGCTGCCTTGTCCACTTGGGCTGCTATCCGGGCTTTCGCGCAACGATATGGAAGATGTGCCAGTGCTTGGGCTTGCCGCGCGGCGTAACACCGTCGGCTTCCTCCTCCTCGAACATCTCCAGCTCGAGGCCGTCGAGCATGGCGAGCGCTTCGTCGCGGGAGACGAACGTGATGCCGAGGCGGCCGGCCCAGCTGTCGCGCAACCCGTACCATTGGCCGCTGAAGCGACCGCCCGGCGGCAGGCCTTCCCGGATGCGTCGCCACAGGTCGCGAAAGGCTGCCGGTTCGCAGAGGGGCATTGCGAAACTGGAATTCACCAGGTGAACGCCGACGGGCAAGGGGACTTCCTCGAGACGCGCCACCACCGGCGTGACGCGTGCGTCGGGGGGGAGGTCGCGAGACTGAAGCCGTTGCAGTGCTTCCGGTTCCGCGTCGACCGCGACGACACGCCAGCCACGCCGCAGCATCTCGATGGCGTCGCGACCGTCGCCACAGCCGAGGTCCAATGCGAGAGCATCCAGTGGCAACGGCTGGAAGCGGTCGAGTGCGGCGACGGTCGTGCGACGCGGCGGACGGTCGCGCAGCTTGTCGTAGTAGGTGGCCCAGCTGGCTGATTGTTCGTCTTCCGTCATGCGCACGCTCTGTCACGGCGCACGCTTGTCGCGCGGCGCTTCGTATGATCGTATCCTCCCGCAGACAACAAGAACAAGTAAGTACGTTCCAGGAGGAGACCATGAAGATGCTGGCACGCCTTGCCATCGTCGTCGGCTTGGCGCTGGCGCCAGCGGTTGCACGCGCCGACATCAAGGCCCTGACCGATGCCGCCAGGAAGGAAGGTGAGATCACCTGGTATGTCGCGCACTACACGTCGGAGGGGGCGGAAGATCTTGGACGCGGCTTTACCGAGATATCCGGAGTCAAGGTCAACGTCGTCCGCACGACGGCGCAGGTCGCCTATCAGCGACTGCTGCAGGACATCAAGAACAACCAGACGATCTGCGACGTCTTCTCATCCACCGACGTGGGCCACTATGTGCGGCTGAAGGCGCAGGGCCGCTTCGAGAAGTATGTCCCTGAAGCCGAATCGAAGATCGTTCCGGCGTTCAGGAACGTCGATCCCGACGGCTTCTATCACGCAACGTCGGCCGGCTTGGTTTTGCTGACCTACAATTCGTCGAAGGTGAAGGCCGAGGACGCTCCCAAGAACTGGACAGACCTTCTCGACATCAAGTGGAAGGGCAAGGTATCGACCGGCCATCCCGGCTTCTCGGGCTATGTCGGCACCTGGGTCCTGACCATGAAGAAGCTCTATGGCTGGTCGTTCTTCGACAAGCTGGAGAAGAACAAGCCGCAGATCGGCCGTTCGATCAACGACACGGTTACCGCGTTGAATGCCGGCGAGCGCCAGGTCGCGGCCGGCGCCGACGGCTCGACGCTGTTCAGCGCCGCGCGCGGCAATCC
>MEMN01000101.1:21339-44868 GCA_001767945.1 Alphaproteobacteria bacterium RIFCSPHIGHO2_12_FULL_66_14
CAAGCACTTCGGCATTCCACTTCGTCCGGAGGTTCCAGCACCGCCGGGCGCCAAGCCCATCAGCGAAGTCAAGACCGTCCGGCCGACCGTCGCGGAGATCGACAAGGGTATACCGGAGGTGATCGAGCAATGGCGCGACACGTTCGGCAATTGATTTCAGGCGCCTGACGTGGCGGTCACGGCTCCCACGATCGATATGGTGCCGGCCCGGCCATCGCGAGCCGGCACCTTCGATTCGACCTGGCTGCTGTGGATTGCGATCATCGGGGTCCTGCTGTTCCTGGTGGTGAGCCCGTTCGTCTACCTCGTGCTCACCAGCTTCCAGACCGAGGGGACGGGCGCTTTCACCCTGTCCAACTACACGACGGCCTATGGCCGGTCCCGCTACGTCGATGCGCTTGTCAATTCGCTGAAGCTCGGCGCGGCGGCGGCGGCCCTCGCCGGCGTCTTTGCCGTGCCGCTCGCCTGGGCTGTTGCCCGCACGGACATGCCGGGCCGTGGCCTCACGCGCATACTGGTGCTGGCCACCTTCATCACGCCACCCTACACCGGGGCGGTCGCATGGATTCTCCTCGCCGGCCCGAACGCCGGCTGGCTCAACCGCTTCTACATGCTGGTGACCGGCGCCGAGGCCGGGCCATTGAACATCTACAGCTTCACCGGCCTCGTCGTCGTCATCGCACTCTACTCGTTCCCTTACATCTTCATCTTCACGACGGCGGCGTTGGAACTGGTGTCGTCCGAGATGGAGGACGCCGCCAATATCCTGGGGGCGGGGCCGTGGCGGACCATGCGGCGCGTGACCTTGCCACTCGCCCTGCCGGCGATCCTGGGCGGCCTGATCATCTGCTTCCTCGAGGCAATCGCCCTGTTCGGGTCGCCCGCGATGATCGCCATTCCGGCACGTTTCAACGTCGTCACGACCCAGCTCTTCCAGTTCTTCGGCAACCCGGTCCGCGTCGAGGTCGCGGCGGCCTACGCCATGCCGCTGCTCGGAGTCACGATCCTGCTGATCCTCGCCCAGCGTCTGATCACCCGCCGCAAGGGCTTCGTGGCCCTGACGGGCAAAGGGGGCGAGCGCCGACCGATCCTGCTGGGCCGCTGGCGGTGGGCGATGTTCGGCTACGCCATGTTCGTGGCCACACTCGCGGTGTTCCTGCCGTATGTGTTTCTCGTGCAGGCCGCCTTTGCCAAGGCATGGGGACGCGGCTTCGACCTGGACAATATCTCCCTCAAGAACTTCAATTTCGTGCTGTTCGAACACGGGACCGCGGCGAAGTCGGTCATCAACAGCTTCCTCTATGCCGGGGCCAGCGCCACGATCGCGGTGTTCCTGACCTTGGGCGTCGCCTACATCGTCACCCGCCGACTGGTACCGTTCGGCGGCATTCTCGGCTTCCTGTGCGTGGCACCGTTCGTCATTCCGGGCGTGGTGCTGGCCATAGGCTTCTACGCGGCCTATGCGCCGCCGCCGCTTGCGCTCTACGGCACAGCCCTGATCCTGATCCTGGCCTTTACGACGCGCTTCCTGCCGATCGGCTACGTCAATGCCAGTGCGGCCATGCGCAGCCTCAACCCCGAGATGGAGGAGGCCGTCCGAGTGCTCGGCGGCAGCCGGCTGACGGCGTTGCGCCGGGTCGTGACGCCTCTGCTCAGGAGAAGTCTGCTCGGCGCATGGTTGCTGATCTTCATCCCTGCGACGCGTGAGCTCTCGGCCGCGATCTTCCTCTATGGCCCCAACACCAAGGTTGCATCAGTAATGATCTTCGACATGAGCGAGGAGGGCAACTTCGAGTATCTCGCGGCTTTGGCCCTGATCCTGCAGGTGCTCACCTTGCCGCTCCTGTGGCTCGGCCAAAAAGCCCTGGGTCGCGATTTCATGCTGAGGCGTACCGCTACATGAGCAAGCTCGTCCTGAAGAACGTTGCAAAGCGCTACGGCGCCTTCGAGGCGGTTTCCGATTTCTCGCTCGAACTCGTCGAGGGCGAGTTCGTGTCGTTGTTGGGACCATCGGGCTGCGGCAAGACGACGACTCTGCGGATGATCGCGGGCTTCATGCCGCCGTCCGCCGGCACCATCGAGATGGATGGGAAGACGATTTCGTCGCCATCCGGTGTGGTCCCGCCGGAACGGCGTCGCATGTCCATGATATTCCAGAGCTACGCGATCTGGCCCAACATGACGGTGGGCGAGAACGTCGGCTTCGGCCTGCAGGTGCGCAAGCTGCCTCGAGCCGAGATCGACCGACGGGTCGACAAGATCCTCGATGTCGTGCAGATGCGCGGCCTCAAGGGGCGGTATCCGGCGGAACTGTCGGGTGGCCAGCAGCAGCGCGTGGCGCTGGCCCGCGCGATCGTCGTCGAGCCGGAGGTTCTGTTGCTCGACGAGCCGCTGTCGAACCTCGACGCCAACTTGCGCGAGGAAATGCGCTTCGAGATCCGGCGGTTGCACGACGAATTCAAGATTACGACTGTCTACGTTACCCATGATCAGTCCGAAGCGATGGTGACGTCGGACCGCATCGTGGTGATGAACAAGGGCAGGATCGAGCAGATCGATGCGCCGCATGTGCTCTACGGCCGACCTCGTAGCCGCTTCGTGGCGGGATTCATCGGCCGCACGAACTTCCTCGAGGGAATCCGGCAGGGCAGCGACGTGCGCTTCGACGGCTTCACGATCCCGGCAGCGGCGATCGAGGGCACGGAGAGCGCGGGGGAGTTGCTCTATTCGCTCCGGCCGCAAGCCGTCGGACTGGCGGCCGGGCGCCCGAATGGCCCGAGACTTGCGGTCGAGGCGGAAATCACCGGCCGGGCCTATCTCGGCGAATACTGGGACTACCAGGCGAAGCCGCTGGGTGGCGCCAAGGCGATACGTGTCTCGACGGCGCCGACCTCGGTTTTCGAGGTCGGCAGCCATGCCTGGCTGGAGATCGATCCCGCCGCCATGGTACGCGTAGAATAGTCATCCAACCCAGAGTGAGAGCATGACCGCTGGACCGCTTGCCCGTTTTACTGTCCTCGACCTGACGCGGGTGCGCGCAGGCCCGACCGCCGTACGCTACTTCGCCGACTGGGGCGCCAACGTCATCAAGATCGAAATGCCGCCGGGAGCGGGCGATGCCGACATGGGCGGGCCGCGCCACGGGCCCGACTTCCAGAATCTCCATCGCAACAAGCGCTCGATCACGCTCAACCTCAAGGAGCCGGACGGCAAGGCCGTCTTCCTGAAGATGGTCGAGAAGGCCGACGTGGTGATCGAGAATTACCGCGCCGACGTGAAGTTCCGGCTCGGCATCGACTACGAAAGCCTTAAGAAGGTTAACCCCAAGATCATCCTGGGCTCGATCTCCGGCTTCGGTCAGGACGGGCCCTATGCCGAACGCGCCGGCTTCGACCAGATCGCCCAGGGCATGGGCGGCCTGATGTGGATCACAGGCATGCCGGGCGGCGGCCCGGTCCGGGCGGGCATCGCCGTCGCCGACGTGGGCGCGGGGCTCCATTGCGCCATCGGCGTGCTGATCGCGCTGCTCGAACGCGAGAGTTCGGGCCAGGGACAGTGGGTGTCGAGTTCGCTGCTGCAAGCCATGATCTCGATGTGCGACTTCCAGGCCGCGCGCTGGACCATCGCCAAGGATGTGCCCGGCCAGGCCGGTAACAACCACCCGACCTCGATTCCGACCGGCGTCTTCCAGACCAAGGATGGCTACATCAACATCGCGGCTTCGGGCGGCCACATCTACAAGCGCTTCTGCGAATCGATCAAGGCGCCGGAGCTGATGACCGACGAACGCTTCAGCACCGACAAGGCACGAGCCAAGAACCGCGACTTGCTGAATGCCGAGATCGACAAGCGGCTCACCACCTACACCAGCGCCGAGCTGGTCGAGAAGCTGAACAAGGCGGGCGTGCCGGCCGGTCCGATCTACAAGATGGACGAGATGTTCGCCGATCCGCAGGTCAAGCACCTGAAAATGGCACATCCCGTGAAGTCACCCAAGCTGGGCGACATCGAGGTGATCGGCCAGGCGATCAACATGAGCCGCACGCCGTTCGAGATGAAGTCAGCGACGCCGGAGCAGGGCGAACATACCGAGGCGGTGCTGAAGGAATTCGGCTTCGATGCCGCGTCCGTCGCCGACTTCCGCAAGCGCGGGGTGATCTGATGAACTTCAGTCCAACGCCCAACATGATCGCGGAGAAGGCCGGGTCGGTCGGCCGACTCGTCTTCAACAAGCCGCAGAAGCACAACGCCACCTCGACCGACATGTGGGAGGCGATCCCGGTCATCCTTGACGAGTTCGAGAAGGATCCGGCGATCCGCGTCGTGGTCGTGACCGGCGCCGGCGACAAGGCCTTCGTCTCGGGTGCCGACATCTCGGAGTTCGAGAAGGCGCGCAACACGCCTGAGCAGGTCGCGTACTACGACAAGATCGGCGAGGCCGCGAACACGCGGCTCGTCAAATGCTCCAAACCGACGGTCGCCCGCATCCGCGGCTACTGCATCGGCGGCGGGCTGGCGACGGCTCTGAACTGCGACATCCGCATCGCCTCAGACATCAGCAAGTTCGGCGTGCCGGCGGCGCGCCTCGGCCTCGGCTACCGCGCCAGCGGCCTGAAGATCCTGACAGATCTGGTCGGCCCATCGCATGCCAAGGAGATCTTCTTTACCGCCCGGCACTTCTCCGCACAGGAGGCGTTCGGCATGGGCCTGGTCACCCGCATCGTGCCCGATACCGAGCTCGACTCCTATGTCGACAATTACTGCAAACTGATCGGCCAGAACGCGCCGCTCACCATGCACGCGGCCAAGCGCACCATCGAGGAGTTGACCCGGCTCGAAGGCAAGCCCGACTTCGCCCGTCTCAGCGGGTTGGTAAAGGAGTGCTTCGACTCCGACGACTATAAGGAAGGCCGTACCGCGTTCATGGAAAAGCGCCGGCCGGTGTTCAAGGGACGCTAAAGGAGGCGGCCATGGCGGTATTGACCCCAGAACAGCGCGACACTTTCTGGCGCGACGGCTATCTCGTCGCAGAGCAGGCCGTCACGCCAGCCCAGCTTGCCGCCCTCAAGGCGGAGATCGCCTCGTGGGTCGAGCAGAGCAGGGCGCATTCGGCTCCGTTCGGTCCGCCCACGGTCGATGGCCGGCTGCGCTACGACATGGGTGTCGAACACACCGCGGAGAGGCCCGCGCTGCGGCGGATCAACAATCCGTCCGACATCTCCGACGCCTATCGCGACGTCATGCTCGATGCCCGCACGGTCGACATGGTGGCCGAACTGATCGGGCCCAACGTCAAGTTTCACCACTGCAAGATCAATCTCAAGCTGCCCGGCGCCAAGACAGAAGTCTCTTACCACCAGGACTTCGCCTATACGCCGCACACCAACGACGACGTCGTGACTGCATTGCTGTTCCTCGACGACATCGACGAGGGCAACGGCGCGCTCACTGTCGTGCCGGGCTCGCACAAGGGACCGATGCTGTCGCTGTTCGATGGCGATCGTTTCACCGGTGGCGTGGCAGCGGACGAGGAAAAGAAGGCTTTGGCGCAGTCGGTGCCTTGCTATGGCAAGGCAGGCAGCGTCTGCCTGATGCACACGCGACTGCTGCACGGCTCGGCGGCCAACGGGTCGGACAAGTCGCGCGGCCTCTACATCTGCGTCTATACCGCCGCCGATGCGGTGCCGATCGCGCGCAACCCAATGCCGAGTCCCAACGAGGGCCGCATCGTGCGCGGCGTGGAGGCGAAGTTCGCGCGCCTGAAGGAAGGGGTGATCGAATTGCCCAAGCAACCCAAATCGGCTTCCTTTTTCACCGTTCTCGGGCAGGATTCCAAACAGGCGGTCGTGTGAGCGATCCATTCCCGGCCGTCGCCGAGGTATCGGCGGCTGGCGAGACCGCCGATCTCTTCGTCGATATCCGCGCCACGGTCGGAGTGCGCGTGGTCAATCTCGTGTGGCGGCACCTGGCGACCCTCGACGGCGCTCTGCCATGGGCCTGGGCTGCGGTGAAGCCGCTCTATCTTCGCGGCATGGTCGACACGGCGGCCGCCCGGTTCCGCTCCGGGATGACTTTGCCGCGGCTCGGCTCGCTGGCTGGCGAAGAGCCGGCAAGCGTTGACGCCGTGCTGGCGAGCTACGATCACTCCAATACCATAAACCTGCTTGCGCTCGGCGCTCTGCTGGCCTGGCTGCGCGGTGAGACAGGGGCTGCGGGAACGGCGGAGCAGGGGCCACGCCTGCCGGCGCCGGATGTGGCCTTGCCGCCGCTTGCCTCGGAAGCCGACGTGCCGCCGGAGACCTGGGCTCTGGTGCTGCGGCTCAACCGGTTCGGCGACCGGCCGCGACCGCTGATCCTGGCCAGCATGTACCGGCATCTCGCCCATGCGCCGGCGTTCCTGCGGCGCATTGAGGACGTTCTGGCCCCGGTGCAGGCCGACGGCTCGCTCGGTCGGGCAATCGCCGCCAATCGCGCGAGCGCGCATGTGGCGACAATGCGCCTGGCACGGGCAGTGTCCGCGCGGCCGCCCCCACTGGCCGATCAGATTGAAACGAGCGTGGCGGCCTTCGTCGATCACGCCATCGGCAAGATGGCGACGATCGGCCGGGCGATCCGTGTCGCCCGGCGCACTCTGCCCTAGGTCATTCCGCGGCGGCCTTGCGACCGCCCCGTTGGGTGGCCAGCCATTCCTGCATGGCGTCCTCCATCGTCGAGAACACTGCGCCGCCTTCGATCAGGTGCTGGATCAGGCGCTCCAGCATCATCATGCGATGGCCGCGGCCGATCACATGCGGGTGGAAGGTATAGGTCAGGATCCCGAATTCGCAGACCCTTGTCATGTAGGTGTAATCGTCGACGAAGTTCTCCAGAACGTTGGTGGCGTTCATCAGGCCGGCTTGGATCGAGCCGTTGGGGTTGCGCATGTATTCGAAGTGCGGGAAGTCGTCGAGCGACCAGCTGATCGGCATCTCGACCAGTTTGGTCTCACGGCCGCGCACGAACGGTGTCTTCAGTTCGGCCACGTCACCCTGGCGGGCGTAGTAGCAGTCGTAGTCATGGCCCATCATCGAGCTGTCGTACCGGATGCCGTGCTTCAGCAGCAGTTCGATCGAGTGGGGCGAGAGGTCCCAGGCGGGCGAGCGGTAGCCGCGGGCGGCCTGGCCGCTGATACGCTTGATCGATTCGTTGCCGCGGACGATCTCCTCTTCCTCCTCCTCGCGCGAGAGCGTGACGGGTAGGCGGTGGGTCCAGCCGTGATGGGCGAGTTCGTGACCCGCCTCGACATAGGGCATCACCGCTTCCGGCGTGCTGTCGATCGTATGACCGGGCGTAAAGAACGTCGCCTTGACGCCGTAGCGCGCCAGCAACGCCATCAGGCGGGGGATGACCACGACGTCGTACTCCCCGCGCGAGATTGCCGTGGGGGACGTGAGTCCCCGGGCAATGAAGCCGGAAAGGTGGTCGTGGTCGAAAGTTAGGCAGACGACGTGGCGGGACATGATGCGGTCTCCCGGTTGGCCTCTCCGAGCTTAGGCAGATTTGTTGCCTTCGCCCACGGGAGCCTGCATGATGATGCCAATTATAAGCAAACATGAGTTTGCGGTCTTAGGGAGGGTTCATGAAGGGGGCGTCCGCCCAACGCGCAGTCGCGCGAGGGGGTGACAACCAACTCGTGGTCGAAGGGGTGTCCAAGAAGTTCGGCGGAGTCACCGCCGTCCAGGACGTTTCCCTTGAAGTCCCGCGTGGTGGAATCCTCTCCATCATCGGGCCCAATGGCGCGGGCAAGACCTCGCTGCTCAACATGATTTCCGGTTTCTACAAGCCGGATAGCGGGCGGATCGTGCTCGAAGGCACGGAGATCACGCATCGCAAGCCAAGCGCCATCGCGGCGCTTGGCATCGCCCGGACCTTCCAGAACATCGCCTTGTTCAGCGGCCTCACCGTCCTCGACAATCTGATGCTCGGCCGCCATGTGCGGATGAAGGCGGGCGTCTTCGCCAGCGTCGTCTACTGGGGCAGGGCGCAGAGGGAAGAGATCGCCCACCGCGAGGCTTGCGAGGAAATCATCGAATTCCTGAAGCTGCAGGACCTGCGCAAACAGCAGACTGCCGCACTGGCCTACGGCCTGCGCAAACGCGTCGAGCTCGGCCGCGCCCTGGCGCTCGAACCCAAGGTCCTGCTGCTCGACGAGCCGATGGGCGGCATGAACCAGGACGAGAAAGAAGACATGGCGCGCTACATCCTGGACGTGAACCAGGAACGTGGCGTGACGGTCGTTCTGATCGAGCATGACATGGGCGTGGTCATGGACATTTCCGACCGGGTCGTCGTGCTCGACCGCGGCGGCCGCATCGCGGCCGGAACGCCGGAGGAGGTACAACGCAATCCCAAAGTCATCGAGGCCTATCTCGGCGCGGCCAAGAGCGGAGCACAGACATGAGCCTGGTCGATTCCGCGGAATTCTCGACGCTGCCCAAGCTGCTGCAGCGCAACGCCAACGAGGATCCGGGCGGCGCCGGCATCCGGGAGAAAACCCGAGGCGTCTGGCAGACGTACAGTTGGGCGAAATATCGCGACACCGTGCGCGATTTTGCCCACGGGCTGGCGTCGCTTGGCTTCCAGCGCGGCGACAAGCTCTCGGCCGTCGGCGACAATCGCCCGCAGCTCTATTTCTGCCAGCTCTCGGCCCAGGCGCTGGGCGGGGTAGCGGTGCCCGTGTATCAGGACTCGATCGCCTCCGAGCTCGTCTATGTGCTGAACCACGCCGAGACGTCGGTGATCGTCGCGGAGGACCAGGAACAGGTCGACAAGGCGCTATCGCTCAAGGATATGCTGCCGAACCTGCGCTGGATCATTTTCGACGACTCGCGCGGCCTGTGGGCCTACGACGATCCGATCCTGCGCTCCTACGAAAGCGTGCTGGAGGCCGGTCGCGCTTACGGCCAGGCGAATCCCGGCTTCTACGAGGCCGAGCTTGCCAAGGGGGCAGCGGCGGACACGGCGATGATCGCCTACACCTCAGGCACCACCGGCAGCCCCAAGGGCGTCATGTTGAGCCACCGCAACATGATCACAGCGGTGGAGGCCTTCATCGAGGTGAACGAGGTCCGGCGTGGCGACAACTGGCTGTCCTACCTGCCCATGGCCTGGGTCGGCGACACGGCGTTCAGTCTTGCCATGGCTCTGGTCGGCCGCCTCACGGCCAATTGCCCGGAGAGTCCGGAAACCGTCCAGCGCGACCTGCGCGAACTGGGGCCGGACGCCATGCTCGCACCGCCGCGCATCTGGGAGAACATGCTGACCCAGACGCAGGTGAAGAGCGGCGACGCTTCCCCGCTCAAGCGCTGGACCTTCGAATTCTTCCGTGGCGTCGCGGAGCGCTGCGAGGTCAAGCGCTCTGACGGTCAATCCCCGTCGTTGCTCGAGCGCCTCGGCCTCGCGGTCGGCGAGGTGCTGGTCTACGGCCCGGTCCGCGACCAGCTCGGCCTGCGCAAGGCACGCTGGTGCTACACCGGAGGCGCGCCGCTCGGCCCCGACACCTACCGCTTCTTCCGCTCGTTCGGTATCAACCTGAAGCAGGTCTACGGCGCCACCGAGGCGTCGGCGCTGATCGCCTGCCAGGCCGACGCCGAGGCCAATCCCAACACTGTGGGCCGGCCAATCCCACGCGTCGAGATCAGGATCGACGACCGCGGAGAGGTCCTTTTGCGAGGCCCCAATGTGTTCGTAGGCTACTTTAAGCAGGAGGAGGCAACGCGCGATACGGTGACGCCGGATGGTTGGCTGAAGACCGGCGACGCCGGCTTCTTCGATAAGCAGGGCCACCTCGTCATCATCGATCGCGCCAAGGACGTCGGAAAACTCGCCGACGGTTCGGCGTTTGCCCCGCAATTCATCGAGAACAAGCTGAAGTTCAGCCCCTTCATCCGCGAGGCGGTGGCGTTCGGTGACCAGCGGCCGTTCGTGGTGACGATGATCGCGGTCGACATGCAGACGGTGGGCACTTGGGCGGAGAAGCGCGGCCTTGCTTATACGAGCTTCATGGATCTCAGCGGCAAGCCCGAGGTGGCGGCCTTGATCGGCGCGGAGATCGCCAAGGCGAATGCCACCCTGCCCGACGTTCAGCAGGTCAAGCGCTACCTGCTCCTGAACAAGGAGCTCGATGCCGACGACGCGGAGATGACCCGTACCCGCAAGGTTCGGCGCCGTTTCGTCGCCGAGAAATACGACAGCGTCATCACCGCCTTCTATGGCGGCAAGCAAGAGGCCGACGTGACCGTGGAGATCACCTTCGAGGACGGCCGCAAGTCGACACTCCGCTCGACGATCGCCATCCACGACGTGGCGGCCGCGCCGCCGGCCCGCCAGGCAGCGTAGGGGCAGGTCATGGAATGGGACTTCACGCTCCTGCTGATCGGCAACGGCGTCCTGATCGGCCTCATGTATTCGCTGATCGCCCTGGGATTCGTGGTCGTCTACAAGGCCACCGACGCCATCAATTTCGCCCAGGGCGAATTCGTGATGCTGGCGGCGTTGATCTCGGCGGCGGTCATCGTCCTGATGGAGATGCCTTTCTGGGTGGGTGTCGTCGTGACCCTGTTGGGCATGATCTCCTTCAGCTTCGGCCTCGAACGGTTTATCCTGCGGGCTCTGCTCGGCCGGCCGATCGTGGCCATCATCATGGCAACCATCGGGTTGGCGGCCATCCTGCGCGGTCTGGGGCCGCTCTTCTTCGGCGCCGAGACGCGATCGATCACGCTGCCGGTAGGGGACGAACCCATCATTTTTGGGCCGTTCATCCTGCAGCCTGTGCAGGTCACGGGCGCGGCGGTGGCGCTGCTCTTTCTCGGCGGTTTCACCTGGTTCTTCCTCAAGAGCCGCATGGGCGTGGCAATGCGCGCCGTGGCCGACAACCAGCAGGTCGCCATGGCCATGGGAATCAACGTCGAGCGCTACTTTGCGCTGGCCTGGGCGATGGCTGGCATCGTCTCGGCACTGAGCGGCATCGTGTGGGGCGCCATGCTGGGCGTCGACGTCCATGTCGCACTTGTGGGGCTCAAAGTGTTCCCGGTCGTGATCCTGGGCGGGCTCGACTCGATCATCGGCGCGGTGGTGGGCGGCCTGATCGTCGGCATCGTGGAGAACCTCGCGGCCGGCTACCTCGACCCACTGGTCGGCGGGGGCACGAAAGACTTCGCTCCGTATGTGCTGATGATCATCGCCCTGATGATCCGGCCCTACGGCATCTTCGGCAAGCGCAAGATCGAGCGGGTTTAGGTAGCATCGATGTTCCACCGCGAATCCGGATACTTCAAAACCACCTACGCAGCGGATGGCGGACTCTATCCACTGCCGATCGCCAAATGGACGGTCGGCGTGCTGCTGGTGGGGTTCATCCTGCTGCCGACCATCAGTACGGTAGTCAGCGGCGCGGTGTCGGCCGAATACTACGTCTCGGTGGTGAACCTGATCCTGATCGCCGTGGTGGGCGCGCTGGGGCTCAATATCCTGGTGGGCTACACCGGCCAGATCTCGATCGGCCATGCCGGCTTCATGTCGGTCGGGGCCTACACAGCCGCCAATCTCGCGGTCAAGCTGGACTTGCCGTTCTGGATCACCTTGCCGGCGGGCGGCCTGATGGCAGCTTTCATAGGCGTGATCGTCGGCATCCCGAGCCTGCGCATCAAGGGCCTCTATCTCGCGATCGCCACCCTGGCCGCACAGCTCATCATCGAATGGGTCATCAACCACACGCCGGCGATCTCCGGCGGCTCGCAGGCCTCGATCGAGGTGCCTCGGCCGACCGTACTCGGCCATCCGCTGAAGACGCAGCGCGAACTTTACTACTTCCTGCTCTTCTTCGCGGTTCTCAGCATCGTGGCAACTCTCAATCTCGTGCGCAGCCGCATCGGCCGGGCGTTCGTCGCCATCCGCGACCAAGACATCGCCGCCGAGATCATCGGCATCAACATCTTCAGGTACAAGCTTACCGCGTTCGCGATCTCCTCGTTCTATGCGGGCGTGACGGGTGTGCTCTATACCTACTATCTCGGCATCGCGAACTACGAGAACTTCCTGATCACGACGTCGATCGACTATCTCGCCATGATCATCATCGGAGGACTCGGCTCGGTGCTCGGCTCGATCCTGGGGGCGATTTTCGTGACGCTGCTGCCCATCGTGATCCGTTTGTTCATGGAATCGTTCGGCACCTTGCTGTTCTCGGCATCCGACCTGAACAACATCATCCCGGCGACGCGGCTCGGGCTTTTCGGACTCCTGATTATCGTCTTTCTCGTCGTCGAGCCGGAGGGTTTGAATCGGCTCTGGCGCAATATCCGGAATTATTTCCGGGTCTGGCCGTTTTCGTACTGAAGCGTAGTTGGTTCACCACAGGAGGTCCTCATGACAAGGCATCTGGCAAGACTGACCGCCGCGGCTGCGGGGGCCATATTGATGTCGGCGGGCGCGGCAATCGCCCAGCCGAAGGAGATCGTTATTGGCGTGCAGTGCGACCGCACTGGCGCAACGCAGACCGTGGGCGTGTTCTTCTGCCCAGCCGTGCACGACTACACCAATCTCATAAACTCCAAGGGCGGTGTCGAAGGCCGCAAGATCCGCGCCATGGAGATCGATCACGAGTACAAGGTGCCGCAGGGCATGGAAGCCTATGAGCGCCACAAGAAGGAGGGCGCCGTCAGCATCCTGCTTTACGGCACGCCGCACACCCAGGCGCTCGCCGCCAAGCTCGCCGAGGACAAGATCCCCGGCACGTCGCCCGGCTTCGGCAGCGCCGCCAGTGCCGACGGCAAGCGCTACCCCTATCTGTTCCCGATCGCTGCCACCTACTGGTCGCAGGCTGCGGCGGCGGTGAAGTTCGTCAAGGACAAGCTCGGCGGCAACCTCAAGGGCAAGAAGATCGCCTACCTGTTCTACGACAATCCGGCGGGCAAGGAGCCGCTGCCGATCCTCGAGGATCTCGCCAAGCTCGAGGGCTTCGAACTGAAAACCTTCGCCGTGCCGGCGCCCGGCGTCGAAATGGGCGCTCAGATACTCGATATCACCCAGCGCTACCGTGCCGATTTCGTGATTGCCCACCTGTTCGGCCGTTCGCCGTCGGTGTCGATCAAGGAATTCAAGCGCGTTGGCTTCCCGCTGTCGAAGGTCGTCAGTTTCGTCTGGGGTTCGGCCGAGGCCGATCTCCAGGCAGCCGGCGGCGGCGCGGTTGCCGAGGGCTACAACACCATGCAGTTCGCCGGCGTCGGCAGTGACTACCCGGTGCACAAGCAGATCCGCGACATGTACCAGAAGGAAGGCAAGCCGGCGCCGAAGGAGATGGCGTCGACCGTCTACTACAACCGTGGCATCTTCCACATTGCGGTGCACATCGAAGCGGTGCGCAACGCGCTCAAGGCCAAGGGTGCCAACGCGAATATCACCGGCGAGGACGTCAAGAACGGCTTCGAGAAGGTCAAGGGCATCACTCTGGACGGCCTCATGCCGCCGCTGGAAATCACCCCGGCCGACCACGAAGGCGGCGGCTGGGTCCAGATCTTCACGGTCAAGGGCGGCAAGCTTACGAAGTCGTCAGAGTGGTTCCGGGCCTATCCGGAAGTCATCAAGAAGCACATCGAGGCGGACGCCAAGAAGTCCTGAAACCGCGACGGGCGGGTGGCTTCGGCCACCCGCACCCGTTCCAACCTGGAATTCCCAAGGTCCATGCTGACTCTCAACAATATCGAAGTCGTCTATGACGGCGTCATCCTGGTCCTGCGCGGCGTTTCGGTGTCGGTGCAGGAAGGGACGATTACCACCGTCCTGGGCGCCAACGGCGCTGGAAAGACGACGACCTTGAAGGCAATCTCCGGCGTGCTGCGCAGCGAGCGCGGAGAAGTGACCAAGGGGTCGATCGATTACGACGGCCGCCGTATCGACGGCATGCGCGCGTTTGAGGTGACCAAGATCGGCATTGCCCAGGTCTTCGAGGGGCGCCGGGTCTTCGAGCACCTGACGACCGAAGAGAACCTGATCGCCGGCGGTCACATCCAGCCGGACAACGCCAAGATCCGCCGGGGCATCGAGTTGGTCTATACGTACTTCCCGCGGCTGAGGGAGCGGCGGCGGCAGCAGTCAGGCTACCTGTCGGGTGGCGAGCAGCAGATGCTGGCGATCGGCCGGGCATTGATGAGCAGCCCCAAGGTGGTGCTGCTGGACGAACCCTCGCTCGGCCTGGCGCCGATGCTGGTCGAGGAGATTTTCGGCATCGTCAGCCGGCTGGTGAAGCAGGAAAAGCTCTCTGTTCTCCTGGTCGAGCAGAACGCCACCATGGCGCTGGCCGTGGCCGACCACGGCTATGTGATGGAAAACGGCCGCATCGTGCTGGAGGGGCCGGCCGACAAGCTGCGCGACAACTCCGACATCAAGGAGTTCTATCTCGGCCTTAACGAGGGCGGAGCGCGCAAATCCTACCGCGACACGAAGCATTACAAGCGGCGCAAGCGCTGGCTATCCTAGGCGCGGCACGCGCGCCTCGCCCCGAGGCCGCGATCGCGGGAGGAGAGGCGCATGGACGATATCGAGCGATTGCGCGAAATGATCGGGTCCGCGAAGAGGATCGTCGCTTTCACCGGCGCGGGTATTTCGACCGAATCGGGAATTCCGGACTTCCGCTCCCCCGGTGGGATCTGGACGCGCTACAAGCCAATCTACTTCGACGACTTCATGTCGTCGGAGGAAATGCGCCGGGAATCGTGGCGGCGGAAGTTCGCGACCGATGAAACCATACTCAAAGCCGAGCCTAACGCCGGGCACCGGGCGCTCGCCAAGCTGGTCGAGCAGGGTCGCATGAGCGCCGTCATCACCCAGAACGTCGACGGCCTGCACCAGCGATCGGGCGTGCCCGATGCCAGAGTGATCGAACTGCACGGCAACGCGACCTATGCATCGTGCCTCGACTGCGGTCACCGTCGCGGGCTCGACTCGATCCGCCGGGCATTTCTCGACGGCGGCAAGCTGCCGCTCTGCGAGAAGTGCGAAGGCATCGTGAAGACCGCGACCATCTCCTTCGGTCAGGCGATGCCGGAAATCCCGATGGCGCGTGCCCAGGACGAGACGCTGGCCTGCGATCTCTTCATCGTGCTCGGCAGTTCGCTCGTCGTCTATCCGGCGGCGGGCTTCCCCGCGATGGCCAAGCGGAAAGGCGCGAGGCTGGTCATCCTCAACCGGGATCCGACCGACCAGGACGACAGCGCCGATCTGGTCGTTCATGCCGAGATCGGCCCGACCATAAGCCGGGCAGTCGGCGTCAATTGATCCGCCGTTATTGCGACGGGCGTCCGGACGCGGTTTAATCGCCACCAGTCAGGGAGGTTTGCCATGTTGATCAATCGCAGGGCTACACTGCTCGGCGGCGTCGGCGCTGCCGTACTCGGCGGATTGCCAGCTGCCGCGCAGGACATCACGTTCTTTCGTATCGGCACGGGAGGTACCGCCGGGACATACTTCCCGATCGGCGGTCTGATCGCCAATGCCATTTCGAACCCGCCCGGCTCCCGCGCCTGTGCCGAAGGCGGCTCATGCGGCGTTCCGGGGCTGGTCGCCACGGCGGTGGCCTCCAATGGCTCGGTGGCCAACGTCAATGCGATCGCGGGCGGCAGCATGCAGTCGGGATTCGTCCAGTCCGACGTGGCCTTCTGGGGCTACACCGGCACCGGAATCTACGCAGGCCGCCCCAAGGTCGATTCCCTGCGCGCCATCGCCAACCTCTATCCCGAAAGCTTCCATCTCGTGGTTCGCAAGGGGTCGGGCATCAAGTCGATCAAGGACCTGAAGGGCAAGCGCATGTCGCTGGATGAGCCCGGTTCGGGGACCCTCGTCGACGCGCGACTCATCCTGGCGGCCTACGGCATGACCGAAAAGGACATCAAGGCCGAGTATCTCAAGCCGCAGCAATCGGCGGACAAGCTCAAGGACGGTGCGCTCGACGCTTTCTTCAGCGTCAGCGGCTGGCCGCAAGGTGCGATCTCCGAACTCGCCGCCACGACCGGGATCGACCTCGTTCCCATCGACGGTCCGGACGCCGAGAAGCTGATCAAGCAGTACAGCTTCTTCGGGACCGACGAGATCCCCGACACGGCCTACAAGAACGTGCCCGGGGTGAAGACCGTCAGTGTCAATGCGATCTGGGTAACTTCCTCGAAGCTGCCCGACGCGTTGATCTATGGCATCACCGCCGCACTCTGGAACCCAAATACCCGCAAGCTGCTCGACTCGGGTCATGCCAAGGGCAGGGCGATCAGGCTCGATACGGCCTTGGCCGGGCTGGGAATACCGCTCCATGCCGGTGCCGAGAAGTTCTACAAGGAAAAAGGCCTCATCAAGTAGAGGCCGGTGGAGGCGGTGGCCTGAGCCCCACCCACCGCCATCCCGGGGGATCGCTTGAGCCTGCAAGTCGACCACGCCAAAGCGGCTGAGCTCGAGCGCGAGTTCGACGCCGAAATGCGATTCCGTCCGCTCGGAATGAGCGGCACATGGATCGTGACGGCGCTGCTGCTGGCGCTCTCGATGTTCCATTTCTATACAGCCGGGTTCGGTCTGCTGCGCGAGCAGACGCATCGCGGCGTCCATATGGCGCTGGTGCTGGGTCTGATCTTCCTCGTCTTCGCCGCCAACCGGCGGAGCGATGGGACGTCACCCGCCCTTGGATGGTGGCGGCCCGGCGGGGTGCCGCTCTACGACTGGGTGCTGTTCGCCGCTGCTGTGGTCTCGTCGCTCTATCTGCCGTCGATATTCCACGAAATCGCCTTCAAGACCGGCAACCCCGATACGCTCGACGTGGTGATGGGAACTACCCTGACTCTCGTCGTGCTCGAAGCGACGCGGCGTACCATGGGATGGGCGCTGGTCATCATTACCTTGAGCTTTGTCCTCTACGCCTTCGCAGGTCCATGGATGCCGGGCATCTTGGTCCACCCCGGGACGACCTGGTCGCAACTGGCGGACCATCTCTACCTCACCAGCCAGGGCATCTACGGCATCCCGATCGGTGTCGTGGCCACCTACGTGTTCCATTTCGTGCTGTTCGGCGTAGTCGCCATGCGTATTGGCCTGGGACGGCTATTCCTGGCGCTGGCCATGGCGGCTGCCGGGCGGTTCGCCGGCGGCCCGGCAAAGGTCGCCATCTTCGGCTCAGCGCTCTTCGGCATGATCTCCGGCTCGTCGGTCGCCAATGCCGTCACGGTCGGGTCACTCACCATCCCGATGATGAAGCGGCTGGGCTATCGGCCACACTTCGCGGCGGCTGTCGAGGCGACCGCCAGTACCGGTGGTCAGGTCACGCCGCCGGTGATGGGTGCGGCGGCCTTCCTCATGGTCGAATTCCTGGAGCTTCCGTACCAGACGATCATCGTGGCCGCGATCGTCCCGGCTTTCATGCATTTCTTCGGTGTCTTCATCCAGGTGCATTTCGAGGCCAAACGCCTCGGCTTGCGGGGCCTGACGCCGGAAGAGATGCCGGACTGGCGGGCCGTCCTGAAAGCGGATTGGGTGACGCTGATCCCCTTGGCGGCGCTGATCTGGAAGATCTTCGACGGATCGACTCCTTATCTCGCGGCCTTTTGGGGCATTTACCTCTGCATCGCCATTGGCCTCATCCGCTCCGAGCGTCAGCGCACCCCGGCCGTCGAGATCCTGCTGGTCGTCGCCTGGGCTGCGCTCCTCACCTTCGGCCGCGGCATGCTGCCCGGCGAATTCGGCGATTGGTTTGGCGAGATTTGCTTCGGCTTGTTCGTCGCACTGTGCGTCGTCCTCTGGCGGCTCAACCCTGCGCCGGCGCTGCATTGGCGCGATATCGCAGACGCTTTCGTCATCGGTGCCAAGTATGCCTTGGCGGTAGGGGCGGCGGCCGCGGCGATCGGCGTCATCATCGGTGTCGTCACTTTGACCGGGACTGCGCTGAAGTTCGCAACGATCATCGTCAACGTCGCGAACGATACCACGTTGATGGTTCACGCCTGGTTGCCGTTCGACAAGGCAACTCTGGTCAAGTTCTTCACCCTGGTGATGACGGGGATCGTCTGCATCCTGATGGGATGTGGCGTACCGACGACCGCGACCTACATCATCATGGTCACGATCGCAGCGCCGGCGCTGGGCCTCCTGGGCGTGGCGCCGATCGTGGCGCACTTCTTTGTCTTCTATTACGGCGTGCTGGCCGATGTGACGCCGCCTGTCGCCGTCGCCGCCTATGCCGCGGCAAGCATGGCCGGCGCGGATCCTTTCAAGACGGGGAACACCGCGTTCCGGTTGGCACTGGCCAAGGTTCTTGTTCCCTTCATCTTCGTCTTTTCACCGGCCTTGCTCCTCGTCGTACCGGAGTTCAACTGGCCGGATTTCCTTCTGACCTTCGCCGGCTGCATTGTCAGCATCACCTTCTTCGGTGCTGCGCTGTCGTCCTACCTGTTGGCGCCGATGGCGATCTGGGAGCGGCTCTGGCTGGCCGTTGCTGCCGTGCCGGCGATGGCGACCGGTGCGACACCGCTGCTGGCGAGCCTGGGACTCGGCTTGCCAGTGCTGGGACATCAACTCTGGCTAATGCGGAGACGGGGCCATGCGGCTGAAGGATAAGATTTGCGTCGTCACGGCGGCAGGGCAGGGTATCGGCGCGGCGACGGCCCGCGCCTTCGCCAGGGAAGGTGCTGCGGTCTGGGCGACCGATGTCGATGCCAGGAAGCTCGAGGCCTTGGCTGGCGTCGCCGGCGTTCGAACCCACAAGCTCGACGTGCTCGACAAGGCGGCAATCGGCGCCCTCGCCGGGCAAACCGGCGCCGTCGATGTTTTGTTCAATTGCGCCGGCTTCGTCCATCACGGCTCGATTCTCGATGCCACCGACGAACAATGGCAATTCGCCTTCGATCTCAATGTGCGCAGCATGTTCTGGACGATCCAGGCGTTTTTGCCGGGGATGCTCGCCAAGGGAGGCGGCTCGATCGTCAACATGTCGTCCGCGGCGTCGTCGGTGAAGGGCGCGGCATTGCGCTTCGTCTACGGCACCACAAAGGCTGCCGTGATCGGCCTTACAAAGTCGGTGGCGGTCGACTATGTGAACAAGGGCATCCGCTGCAACGCCATCTGCCCGGGCACCGTCCAGACGCCGTCGCTGGACGAGCGGATCGGGGCGCTGGGCGGCGGCGCGGACGCGAAGCAGTTCTTCCTGCAGCGCCAGCCCACCGGCCGCTTCGGCTCGGCCGAAGAGATTGCGGCACTTGCGGTCTACCTTGCGAGCGATGAAGCAGGGTTCACGACTGGGACCGTGAACGTCGTCGATGGCGGCTGGAGCGTCTGACGATGGGTATCTCGGCGATCGCGGCACTGGCGCCTGTCATCCCGGTCCTGACGATCGAGCGGCTGGCCGATGCGGTGTCTTTGGCACGGGCGCTGGTCCGGGGCGGCCTTCCGGTCCTGGAGATCACCCTGCGGACCGGAGTGGCACTGGAAGCTTTGCGGACCATCGCAACCGAGGTTCCGGACGCCGTGGTCGGGGCCGGGACAGTGCTGAACGGCCGGCAACTCGAACAGGCACGGCAGGCGGGCGCCCAATTTGCCGTCAGCCCGGGCTGTACGCCCGGCTTGGCGACCGCGGCATCGGCTGCAGGATTGCCTTTCCTGCCCGGCGTTCAAACGGTGTCTGAGGCCATGGCGCTCACCGAGCGGGGATTCGACCTGCTGAAGCTCTTTCCAGCGGATGTGGCAGGTGGGCTGAGCTGGCTCAGAGCGGTCGCCGCGCCGTTGGCCGGCGTGCGCTTCTGCCCGACCGGGGGGATTGGCCCCGAGACCGCCCCGGCCTTTCTGTCGCTGGCGAATGTGGCCTGCGTCGGCGGTTCCTGGGTGGCGCCCAGAGACGCCGTCGCCGCCCAGGACTGGATGCGGGTCGAGCGGCTTGCCGCCGCGGCCGCCGCCCTCAAACGACCCTAGCGCCCGTGCGGGAAAGGTGCTTCAAGGTGGGCCAAGGAGTTCGGTCTACCCTAATGAACAAATTGACTCTTGTGGCGATTGTATTGGCCTTAGGCGGCAGTAGCGCGGCCAGGGCGGACGCCGTTCTGGTTCTCAATTCGGAAGAAGCGTCCTACAGCATTCTGAGCCGCAGCGGCCGGATCGAGTTGGCGCGCCACCCGGTCGGCCGCGAACCTCACCATGTGATCGTGATGCCAGGCGGCAATGAGATGTTGATCGGCTCGACGGTCACCAACGAGTTGCTCGGGCTGGACATTAGGACGGGCGAGCGCAGACGGATCGTGAAGGACGTCATCGATCCCTACCACCTGGGCTTCAGCCCCGATGGCAAGTGGTTCGTCACGGCGGCCTACAGGCTCGACCACGTCGACATCTTCCATGCCGACGGCTTCCGACTTGCCGGGCGGATCTTCATCGACGGGTTGCCGAGCCACATGGCCTTCGACGCCGAGTCCAAGACCGTCTTCGTCACGCTTCAGCAGAGTGGTCGGCTTGCGGCCTTCGACCTGCAGACGCAGACCCTGAAGTGGAACGTTCCCGTGGGCGACGCACCGGCAGGCGCCGTCATGCTGCCGGACAACAAGCGCCTGCTCGTGGCGTTGACCGGCCAGGACGGTATCGTCGTCGTGGATCCCAAGGATGGCAGCTTGAAGGGCGAGCTGCAGACCGGCAAGGGTGCGCACAATTTCTGGCCCAAGGGCGATGGCCGCCACTATTTCCTGAGCAACCGCGTCGAGAGCACGGTATCGCTGATTGATACCGAGGAGATGAGGGTTGTCGGCAATGTCCGTATTCCAGGCGGTCCGGACTGCATGGACATCACACCGGACGGCAAGGAGCTGTGGGTCACGCAGCGCTTCCTTCGCAGGGTCGCCGTGGTCGACATCGAGCAACTGAAGGTCGTCGCCAGCATTCCCGTGGGTAAGTCCCCGCATGGTGTGTTCATGCTGAAGTCCGGGTCGACGGGGCCGGCAAAGGGGCCGGTCCGCGCGGCGTCCACGGCAGGCGACACGAAGTAGACGGGCGCGCCATGCGCGACCTCACAGACATCTGGGTCGGCATCCAGGCGTGGATATTCGAGGCTTTCGTCGGGCCGGTTCTCTTTCATTTCGGCCTGATGGCCTGGTACGAGCCGGGCTACAATGCCGTCGAGTTCGTGATGTTGGGCATCGTCCAGATTGCAGTCATCGCGATCGGCATGCGTTTCTTCGAGCGCCGCTGGCCGCTCGAGAAGCCCGGCGAAGATGACGGGCTTATCCTGGTCGACCAAATCTATACGGTGCTGAACAAACTCGGCGTCGTTCCGCTGGCGATCTTCGTGGTCACCTATCCATTGGTGCAGGAGATCGAACTCACCGTGCGGGCCTGGGGCTTCGCGCCGCCGCGGCTGGAGCGGGTATTGCCGTGGCTTGGCGACAATGCCCTGGCCTCGTTCCTCGTCTATTTCGTGCTCTATGACTTCGCCGCCTACTGGCTGCATCGAGGGCAGCACGCGTTGTCCTGGTGGTGGGCGCTGCACAGCCTGCATCACAGCCAGCGGCGGATGACGGTCTGGACGGATGACCGCAATCACGTCGTAGACGACCTGCTGATCACCCTGGCGCTGGTGCTGTTCTCGCAATTGGTGGGTGTCCAGCCCGGGGAGTACGTCATCATCCTGATGGTCGGACGCCTCGTCGAAAGCTGGTCGCATGCCAACGTCGACCTAAGTTTCGGATGGCTCGGCAACCGCGTGCTGGTCGGCCCGCGCTTCCATCGGCTGCATCATGCGTTGGCGAACGCGGAAGAGCCGCACATCCAGGACCATAATTTCGCGCCCGTGTTCCCGATCTGGGACATCCTGTTCGGCACGGCGATCTACGACGAGCGAAACCGCCCCACCGGCGTCGACGATCCGGCGATCGATGCCGACAACGGCCGCGGCTGGATGGTTCAGCAGGTCACGGTGTTCTGGCGCTTCATGCGGGCCCTCGTGCCCAGGCTCAGGCGCGCTCCAGTTCATTGAGAACGTCCGCAGCTCGCGGGATCGGGGTCACGGCGCCGTATCCGCGTGTCGACAGGGCTGCGGCAACATTGGCGTAGCGGGCCGCGGTCGCGGGGTCGTCGCCGGCCAGCAAGCGGGCAAGGAAGGCCCCGTCGAAGGTGTCACCAGCGCCCGTCGCATCGACGGCGACGACTTTGTGCGGCGTGACGCGCATGCGCTTGGTGGAAGTGGCGATGAGCGATCCTTCGGCGCCCATTTTGAGGGCCACCAATGGCGCACCAAGCTCGAGATAGTAGTCGACGATGGCATGCGGTTCGGAAAGCCCGGTGAGCTGTTGCGAGTCGTCGAAACTCGGGAGTGCGACGTCGCATCGGGCGATGGTGGCGTCGATCGTCCGGCGCGCGGAGTCGAGGTCCCACAACCGCAGGCGCAGGTTGGTATCGTAGGAGACCTTTACCGCGGCCGCGCGAGCTGCAGCGATGGCGGCGTCACAGGTCTGCCGGGCACTGTCGCTGATCGCCTGGCCGATCGCGGAGAGATGAAGGAACCGGGCGCCGGCGATGTAGTCCGCGGGCAGGGCGCCCGGTGTCATCAGGGAGGCTGCCGAATTCTTGCGCAGGTAGTCGAACTTGTGGCCGGCGTCACTGTGGGTGACGAAGCTGACGCCGGTCGGGGCGCTGGGATGGCGGGTGACGCGCGAGGCATCGACGCCTTCTGTCTTCCATAGCTCGAGGAAGGCGTCGCCCATCCAGTCCTCGCCGAGGCTGGTGAGGTAGCCGGTCGATATGCCCTGGCGAGCCGCGGCGATCGCCACGTTCTGCGAATCGCCGCCGAAGCCCTGCAGCCAGGTTCGGCCGTCACCTTCGCGCGGCCTGTTGAACTCGATCAATGGTTCGCCGAGGCACACGATGGCCGGGGAGGTCTTCATTTTGCAAGGTTTGTCACGCCGCCACGCGAACCTCAAGTGTGGCACTGGACTTCCGGAACGCCTTCTCCCAGGGTTGGTGAAACGAAAGTGGAGGAATGGGATGGCCGCCGACAAGAAGGGCAAAAGCAAGGGCAAGCGCCGGCTGCGCAGCCGCGAATGGTTCGATGCGCCGGGTGATCCGACGATGGCGGCGCTCTACCTCGAGCGCTACATGAATTTCGGCCTGACGCTGGCCGAGCTGCGCAGCGGCCGGCCGATCATCGGCATCGCCCAGACCGGCAGCGACCTCTCGCCCTGCAACCGCCACCATCTCGACTTGGCGAGTCGCGTGCGCGACGGCATTCGCGATGCCGGCGGCATTCCCATCGAGTTCCCGGTTCATCCCATCCAGGAGACGGGCAAGCGGCCGACGGCGGCGCTCGACCGCAATCTCGCGTACCTGAGCCTGGTCGAATGCCTGTACGGCTATTTCTTCGACGGCGTCGTGTTGACCACGGGCTGCGACAAGACCACCCCGGCCATGATCATGGGCGCGGCCACGGTCAACATCCCGGCCATCGTGCTGTCGGGCGGGCCGATGCTCGACGGTCATTTCGCCGGCGGCCTG
>MEMN01000102.1:0-5939 GCA_001767945.1 Alphaproteobacteria bacterium RIFCSPHIGHO2_12_FULL_66_14
GTTCACCGTCATCGCCGCGCGCGAACTCGGCCGCTACGGCGTCACCGTGAACTCGATCTCGCCGTCCGCCTTCACGCGCATGACGGAAGACCTGCGCGAGTACACCGAGGAGGACAAGCAGACGCGCAGCCCGAAATGGATCGCGCCGGTCGCGACCTGGCTGGTGAGTGAGGAAAGCCGCGAGATCACCGGCCGCGTCTTCCAGGCCGGCAACGGCCAGTTCGCCGTCGCCGAGGGCTGGCACAAGGGACCGGAGGCCAAGCCGGTCCTCGATCCGCGCCAGGCCGGCAAGATCCTGACCGAACTGGCCAAGAAGGCCCGCAAGAACGCCGGCATGAACGGCCTCGACCTCGACTGATCGACAGCTGAGGAGAGCCGAGACTGGCCAAGTTGAACCGCTGCGAAGGTATGGTCGCCGACAAGGAAGGAACATGGACCCATTCATGCATGCCGCCCTTGAACAGGCGCGTCTCGGGCTGGCCGAAGGCGGCATTCCGATCGGCTCGGTCATCGTCCATGGCGGCCGCATCCTTGGCCGCGGGCACAATCGGCGGGTCCAGCGCGGCAGCGCCATCCTGCACGGCGAGATGGACGCCCTGGAAAATGCCGGCCGTCATTCGGCAGCCGTCTATCGCGAGTCGGTGCTCTACACGACGCTGTCGCCGTGCGCGATGTGCAGTGGGGCCATCTTGCTGTACGGCATCCCCAAGGTCGTGGTCGGCGAGAATCGGACCTTTATGGGCGAGGAAGCCTTGCTGCGCTCGCGCGGCGTCGATGTAGTCGTCCTGCAGGAGACGGCCTGCATCGACCTGATGCGGGACTTCATCGCCCGCAAGCCGGAGCTGTGGAACGAGGATATCGGCGTTCCATCCTGACGCTGTATTCTAGACCCCGCTGATCACTCGTACCAATGGTCTGCACTAACGCGGGAAAGCTCAGCGACGCTCAGTCGTCGGTGGGTATGGGATTGTTCTCGACGCGGACAGGTGGGTAGGATCGCATTGGCAATGCCGCCTCCCTGCAGCGTAGGCTTTGACCTCATGACCGAGCCGGTTTCCACGGCCAACTGGCGCCTGATCGCCGGCGTCTCCACCCTCGGTCTCGCCGTGGTGCTGCCTCTGTTTGCGTTGCTGGTTCCCTTGCTCGGTTTGCCGATGACTCAATCGGCGTTGATCGGCGGGGCGCTCGTGGCGGGGGCGCCCGAGGTCCTCATGCTGCTGGCAGTGGCTCTGCTCGGCCGGCAGAATTTCGACCGCATCGTCGGCGCGGCGAAGAGGTTCTTCTTCACGACTTTCTTCTCCACACCGGTGTCCCGCGGGAGATACTACGCCGGGCTGGCGATCTGCCTCCTGAGCTTCATTCCGCTCTATGTCGCCGGCTACGTGCCGTCGTGGATGCCGGCTGGACATGACCGGATCGCGATCCTGGCGGCGGCGGACATCGCATTCATCTTCAGCTTCTTCGTCATGGGTGGCGAATTCTGGGAGAAGTTCCGCCGCCTGTTCGTATGGGAAGGCAAAGTATGAGACGGCTTGCGCTCCTGCCGGCGTTGCTACCATGGCGACGATGGCGCAATCGCCGCCGTCTGGCCGGCATGGCGATGGCCATGCCGACGCTTGGTCGAGGGACGCATCTCTGCGGGACCTACGTCCTTGTTTTCTGCTTCATCGCCGGCGAGCCTTCGAGCTAGCGGTCCGCGACATCAGAGTCTGCCTAATGTTTCCAGCACCTTGGGCTGCGGCCAGATCCAGCCCGACGTGCTTTCGTAGGCGCGCATGGCGCGCAGCACGAGATGATCGGCGCGCGGCGGCCCGATGATCTGCAACCCGACCGGCAGGCCGGCCGGCGTGAGACCGGCTGGCATCGACGCGGCGGGCTGGCCGGTGAGATTGCAGGGCAGCGTGTAGGGGGCGCCCTTGGTCCAACGGGGAAAGGCGTCGGAGTTGTAGAGCGTCTCGACCGGCGGCGCGGCTGTCGGCGTCACCGGTGCGAGCAGCAGGTCGAACTTCTCGTGCCAAAGTGCCAGGTCGCGCGCGAGCTTCGACTTCGCCTCGTAGGCCTTGGCGTAGTCAGCCAGCGTGATGGCGAGGCCCTTCTCGGCGGCAGCACGGAAGCCCGGGTCGAGCTTGGCGTGAAGTTGTGTCGGGATCTGGCGGAAGCGTGTGGCGAAGCTGCCGATCCACAGTGGCTCGAAGGAATTCTGCAGCGGTTCGATCAGCGGGCCGACGTCTTCGACATGGGCGCCAAGCTCCTCGAAGCGCATTGCGGCAGCGGCGACCAACGCGCGGACTTCTCCGTCGGCCGTCACGTGTCCGAAGTTGAGGCTGAGACCGATCCTGAGACCGCGCACGCCATCCTCGAGACCGATCGTGTAGTCACGCGGGTCGGCCGGAAGAGACCGCCAGTCGCGTGGGTCGGGCCCGGCCAGGACATTGAGCGCCAACGCTGTATCGCGCACGGTGCGCGACAGCACGCCCTGGCTGATGACGTCGGCAAAGGGCGAGTCGGCGGGATGCTGCGCGATGCGGCCGTAGCTCGGCTTCAGACCGACCAGGCCGGTGTGGGCGGCGGGGATGCGGATCGAGCCGCCGCCATCGTTGCCGTGATTGAAGGGATTGATGCCGGCGGCCGTGAGCGCCGAAGCGCCGCCCGAGGAGCCGCCGGGCGAGTGCTTCAGGTTCCAGGGGCTGCGCGTCGTGCCCTGAAGCGGCGAATCGGTCAGTGCCTTCCAGCCGAACTCCGGTGTCGTGCTCTTGCCGAGAATGACGAGGCCAGCGGCGCGCAGGTGTCCGACGACGGGCGCGTCCTCGGCCGCGGGCGTTTCGTCAGTGGCGTGCGAGCCGTAGCGGGTCGGCCAGTCCTTGACCGGCGTGGTGTCCTTGATCGACGTCGGAACGCCATCGAGCGGCGACAGTGGTGCGCTCTTCCTCCAGCGCGCTTCCGAGGCTTTCGCCGCAGCGCGCGCGCCGTCGATATCGATCATCACGAAAGCGTTGAAATGTGGTTGCAGCTTCGATGCACGTAGCAGCATCGCGTCGACCGCATCGACGGGAGAAAGGGTGCCTCGAGCGTAAAGTGTTGTGAGTTCGGATGCGGAAATCCAGGTCAGAGGGAACTCAGACATGCGCTTTTCGTTGGTTTCCAATTCGTCGATTTGTTTCAGACTGTTCCTAACGAGACAGTGTCGACTCTGACATCTCACAAGTCGAGAGCGTATCGAAGGAGTCCATCATGGAAAGCATCACGGCCTTCGTCGCCTGTGGCGCTGCTTTCGCCCTCAGTTACTATTTCGGCTATGACCGGGCACCTTCCACGTTCGTTGCGCTGATCTTGGGCGCGGTGAGCGGCATCGGCTTCTCGGTTGTTTTCTTCGCAGTGACGGTCGCAGTCGCGATCATGCTGCCGGGAACCTTCGATGCCCGATCGCTCGGCGTCAATTTCGCCCGGCTGCTGGTGCTGGCGCCGCTCGGTGCCGCGGTGATTGCCGCCCTCGCGCATCGCCACGCCGTGGCGAGGATGCACTTCTAGAGCGAAACGCCGCCCTTCCCGAGGGCTGCCCGGCGCCGCTAAGCTGGCCGGCAATCGGGGAGGATGGCATGACCGAAGTGAAGCTCGGCGCCGCAACGGTGCGGCGCATTGAGGAGAGCTACGAGCCCAATTTCGACGCCAAGGCCTTCTTTCCTGACTGGGATTCCACTGTTGTGGATCGGCACGCGGGCTGGCTGATGCCCGCCCACTACGACAAGGAGTCGGGCTTCCTCAAGCTCAGTGTCCATAGCTGGTTGGTCACGGTCGGGGGCAAACGCATCCTGATCGACACCTGCGTCGGCAACCACAAGCCTCGGCCGCACCGGCCCAAGTGGCATCTCATGGAGACCAAATACCTCGAGCGGCTGGCGGCAGCCGGCGTGAGACCCGATGAGGTCGACATGGTGATGTGCACCCATCTGCATGTCGATCATGTCGGTTGGAACACGCAACTCGAGAACGGCAAGTGGGTGCCGACCTTCAAGAATGCCAAGTATGTTTGGAGCCGCGCCGACTACGAGCATTACCTGAAGATCGACAGCGATCCGAAGACCGGGCCGGCCAATGCCGGCTCGTTTCGCGACTCGGTCCTGCCCGTGGCCGAGGCCGGCCTGATGCATATGGTCGACGGCGCCGCCCAGCTCGATGAGAACATGAGCGTCACGCCTGCCCCCGGTCACACGCCCGGCACCATCGCCATCAAGTTCGAATCGAGGGGCGAGAAGGCGCTGTTCTGCGGCGACATCCTGCACCACGCGCTACAGGTCTTTCATCCGGAATGGAACAGCTTCGCCTGCGCCGAGCCCATCGGCGCGCGCAAGAGCCGACGTGAGGCGCTGGAGCATTGCGCCGGCACCGGTGCCCGGCTGATGCCGTGCCATTTCGGCGCGCCGTTCACCTGCCACATCGATCACAAGGGAAGCGGGTTCGTGCCGCGCTTCCAGGACAACCTCTAGAAGGGGGAAAGAGATGATCTACGAATTGCGAGTCTACAAATGTGTGCCCGGTCGCCTGCCGGCGCTGCTCAACCGTTTCGCCACCATCACGCTCAAGCTGTGGGACAAGCACGGCATCAAGCAGGCCGGATTCTGGACAACGCTGGTCGGCGAGTCGAATCAGGAGCTCTATTATCTGCTTGCGTGGGAATCGCTCGCCGACCGTGAGAAAAAGTGGAATGCCTTCGCGGCTGATCCGGAATGGCACGCCAAGCGCGCCGAAACCGAGAAGGACGGCGCCATCGTCGCCAACGTCTCGAACCAGTTCCTGGCGCCGACGGCGTTCTCGTCGGTGAAGTGATCGGCAGAGGTTCGATCGGAGCAGCCGCTTGGCGGCTCCGACCGGAAGCTTGAGGCTTGGGGATTTGTGTTACGCTTCTCCCACTCAGGGAGGAAGTAAGTGCAGCGTAGGGCATTCGTGAATGCAGGAGCGGTCGCCGCTCTCGGATCATTGGCCGGCTTGCCGGCCTGGGCGCAGAAGATCAGCGGCGACGCACGCATCCTCTGCGGCTTTCCGCCGGGCGGCACCGCAGATCTCCTGTGTCGGATCTTGGCCGACGCTACCAAGTCGGAGATCGGCCAGAACGTGATAGTCGACACGAAGACCGGCGCCAGCGGTTTCATCGCCAATGAAAACGTTGCCAAGGCTGCTCCCGACGGGCGGACTGTCGGGCTGGCGGCGATGGCCGCGATGTGCGTCTCGCCCGTGATGCCGGGCCAGAAGCTGCCCATCAACGTGGACACCGATCTGACGCCGATTGCCAACATCGCCGGTGTCTACAACATGCTGGTGTTCGGCAAGCAGGTGCCGTTCCGCACGGTGCCGGAGCTAATCGCCTACGCCAAAGCGAATCCCGGCAAGCTCACTTACGCCTCGGCAGGCAACGGCACGTCGCAGCATCTGGCCGGCGAACTGTTCAAGAAGATGGCCGGCGTCAATATCGTGCACGTGCCCTATCGCGGCGGCGCGCCGGCAATCCAGGACATCGTCGCGGGCAACGTCCAGATCATGTTCGGCAACATGCCGGAGTTTCTCGGTCAGATCTCTGGAGGCAACCTGATCCCGATCGCCTTCGGCTCGCCAAGGCCTTCGCCACTGTTTCCGAATCTTCCGCTGATGTCGAAGTTCCTGCCGGGCTACGAGGTGGTCAACTGGTTCGCCATTTTCGGACCCAAGGGTCTGCCGGCCGACCTGATCGATTTCTGGAACAAGGCGCTCCGGGCGGCGGTTGCCAAGCCGGAGGTTCAAAAGCGTTTCCTCGAGAGCGGCATGGACACGGTGATCGGTTCGCCCGCCCAATTGAAGGCGACCATTGTCGTCGATCGCAGGAAGTGGGCGGACGTCATTCAGTCGGCCGGGATGCGGGCGGACTGAGCGGGCGCGGAGCGCGGCATGTCATTGGCAGAAACCGTGCA
>MEMN01000102.1:5960-6334 GCA_001767945.1 Alphaproteobacteria bacterium RIFCSPHIGHO2_12_FULL_66_14
TCCATCACGGTATCGGCGCGAGTGCCGGCCTCTGGGCGGGCTGGTGGCCGGCACTTGCCGGTCGCTACCGGCTCGTGGCCTTCGACATGCGGGGCTGTGGCCGTTCTCATATCCCGTCGGCGGACTTCAAGTGGTCGCTCGACCTGCTGGTCGACGACCTGTTCGCGGTCGCCGATGCGGTCGGCTTGAGTCGCTTCCATCTCGTGGGCGAGTCGATCGGCGGCACGGTGGCGCTGGCGGCGACCCTGGCGCGGCCGGAACGGATCGCCACCCTCACCGTCAGCAACGGCGCGCATCTCGGCGCCTCGATCCGGCGCGTCGAGGCCTGGCGGCGCCGGCTTGACGAGGGTGGCGTGAAGGCATGGTCGGACGCC
>MEMN01000103.1:0-13586 GCA_001767945.1 Alphaproteobacteria bacterium RIFCSPHIGHO2_12_FULL_66_14
GTCGCCGGCCGGTTCGACATGACCTTCCCGACCGACGTCACGGTGCCGCTGCTGAAGAACATCCGCAATGACGCTCCAAAGGCGCAATGCACCATGCGCGCAACCGGCGTCAGCACCAATCTCATCGTCAATCGCGACGTGCCGCCGTTCGACAATCCGAAGATCCGTCGTGCCATGGCCCTGACGCTCGATCGACAGTCCTTCATCGACATCCTGAGCGAAGGCCAGAGCACGAAGGGCGGCGCCATGCTGGCCCCGCCGGACGGGGTATGGGGCCTGCCGCCGGAGAAGTTGAAGACCATCATCGGCTACGGTGATGTCGAAAAGAGCCGTGAAGAGGGACGTGCGCTGATGAAGCAGGCGGGCTACGGGCCTGACAAGCGGCTCAAGATCAAGGTCAGCACCCGCAACATCGCCCCGTTCCGCGACCCGGCGACGATCCTGCTCGACCAGCTGCGGCACATCTGGATCGACGCCGAGCTCGAGATCATCGAAACCGCCGTCTACTACAACCGCGTGTTCAAGAAGGACTACGTGGTGGCGCTGAACCTCACCGGGTCGGCGGTCGACGATCCCGACGTCACCTTCTTCGAGGGCTACGCCTGCGGGAGTTTGCGCAACTACAACAACTACTGCGATCCGGAGATGACCAAGCTGTTCGAGGCACAATCGCGCGAGACCGACCAGAAGAAGCGCCTGAAGATGGTGTGGGAGATCGACGCCAAACTGCAGGAGGACATCGCCCGACCGATCATCTCGAACGGCAGGGCCGCCGCCTGCTGGCAGCCGCACGTCAAGGGCGTGACGATCCACACCAACAGCATTTACAACGGCTGGCGGTTCGAGGACGTCTGGCTCGATCGCTAGGGCCGGAAGCGCCGGCCCTTGTCCGCCGCGACCGGGGCTGACACCTTGATCGCCGGGGACTGTCGTTCGGTCACGGCTTCGAAGGCGAGACGTTTTTCATGTTGCTGCGCAAGCGTCTCGCGTTTGGCGTCGCCTACGGCCTGATTCTGACGATCGCGACACTCGCGGGGATCGAGATCGTGGCATCGTTCCACGCGCCGCCCTGGCCGGCGCGGGCGTTGCGCGTCGTCGAACCAACCACGGCACCGACCGCGCTGAGGGAACCCTTCTCGCGTCAGCCGTGGCTTGCCGAACCGCAGAACGCCTGGGGCATGCGCGATCGCGAACGGACCGTCACCAAACCGACAGGGATGGTCCGGGCCGTCTTCGTGGGCGACAGCTTCGTGGAATCGCGCTTCACGCCGCAATCGCTGCCGGCGGCCGTCGAACGCGGCATGGCGGCGGCCGGCCGCCCGATCGAGGCGATCGATCTCGGCATCTCGGCCACCGGTCCGCGCAGCTACTACTACCGCATCCGCGACGTGGCGCTGGCGCTTTCGCCCGATGTTCTGCTGCTGTTCGTCTATGCTGGCAACGACTTCGTGGTGCCCCATCAGGGCTATTCGACCTGGCCACGTCTGGTCGACGAATCGCCGGGCGGGTCGATCCTGGGCTGGGTCATGCCGCGTACCAATTGGCTGCTGGTCAACCGGCTGAAGCTGGCGGAGTTCTTCCGTGGTCGGCCATCGGGGCCGCCCGCCGAGGAGGCCCTGATCGACGAAGCCGTTCGGGCACCGGACGGCGAGCAGCTCGGGCGCCTCGTCGATCACGTCAGGAAGCACCGCGCGCCACATCTCTCCGAAGCGCAAATCGCCGAAATCCTGTCGCGTGGCGGCGGTCGATACTGGCGCGCGGCCGGCCCGGGCGGAGAGGAACACGAGTATCTGCTGGGTTGGATGCTCGACATCCTGATGAAATGGGAAACCAGCAACTTCGACGTCGCCCGCGACCGACAGGACGCGGCCCGGCACGTCGACGATGGCGAAGTCGAGGCGACACTTTCCTGGATCGAGGCGACCGACCGACTTGCAAGCGCACACCACGTACCCCTGGTGGTATTCCTGGCGCCGGTCGGCAGCGTCGATCCCGAATACGCCGCCTTCTGGAAGCCGTGGCCGCGCGCCTACAGCTGGGCCTGGCTGAGCGACGAGCGGCAGTCGCGGCTGGCCGCAGCACTCGGCCGGACGAAGATCCGCTTTGTCGATCTGCGGCAGGACCTCGAGGGGATCGCCGGCACCTATCGCAAGCTCGACGGCCATTGGAGTCGCAAGGGCCAAGCCATCGTGGCGGAACGGGTCGAGCGCGAACTGCGGTTGCAGCCGACCCGGTAGTGGTGGGCCGGCCGATCAGGCACTGGTCCGCAGCAGCAGCTTGCCGGCAACATGCCGAGCCTCGATCCGGCGGTGCATGTCGGCCGCCTCGGCGAGCGGAAACACGCCCTCGATCGGCACCTTGAGCCAGCCCGCGAGAATGCCGTCCAGCACGTGCTCGACCCCTGCCGTCCATTCCGGCGAACCCTGGTCGACATGGCCGAGATGGAGACGCGTGAAGGTCTGCGAGCGCGGCAGGATGCGCTCACGGATATTCTTGAAGGGCTGGCCCTCGGCCTCGCCGATGCTGATGACGTGGCCGAGTTTCTTCACCACGCCGAAGGTGCGATCGAGCATGGTGGCGCCGTAGGAATCGATGGCGAGATCGACACCTTTGCCACGGGTGAAGTCGAGCACCACGGCCTCGAAATCCTCCGTCTTTGTCAGCACCACGCGGGCCGCGCCGTACTCGAGTGCACGCGCCTCCTTGCCGGGCGTACCCGTCGTGCCGATCACCGTTGCCCCGGCGTGAACCGCAAGCTGGGTACACATGAGTCCGACGCCACCGCCGATGGCGTTCACCAGCACCGTGTCGCCGGGGCCGACTCCACCGTAGATCGTCCAGAGCATATGATAGGCCGTGAGGGCCTGGATCGGGAACGCGGCGGCGGTATCGAGGGCGATGCCATCCGGCAGCACGATGAGGCCGGCCGCGGACGCCACGCATTTCTCGGCATAGGCGCCGCCCTTTTCCGGGAAGGCGGCGACACGGTCGCCGATCTTCACGCCCGACACGCCAGGTCCGAGGGCGGCAACGGTGCCGGAGACCTCGAAGCCAAGGACCATCGGATAGGTCATCAGGTGCGGATAGATGCCCAGCCTGACCTGCGTGTCGGCCCAGTTGCAGCCGGCATAGGCGACCTCGAGCAATACCTCGCCGGGACCGGGCACCGGATCTGGCAATTCGGTCAGGGTGAGCTGTTCGGGTCCGCCGGTGGCGTGGATGACGACGGCTTTCATGGTTCCCTCCGCTGCGATGAGATCGCCCCGGGGTCTTGCAACATCAGAGCCAGAGCGCCGAGGAATCCGGCGATCTGGCTTTCATTTATTTTGCCAGGGAATCGAGCCAGCGGCGCGCGGGTGCGAAGGCGCGGAAGACGCGCATCGGCCGGTCAGCAGCGGCGAGCATGCCCAGCACCCGAGCGACCAGCTCGGCCTTGTCATCAGGCACCACGACGGCCAGCGGCCCCATGGGCCCCAGCGCGTGGAATTGCCGAAAGCGCACACCCAGCACCAAGAGATCGTCGGGGCCCATCTCGGTGTCACCCACGCTGCCGTCGAACAGCTTGCGGTAGGTCATCGCCTCGCGGGAGGCCATCTCATCCAGCAAGGTCTCGATGTCGCCACGAGTGACGTTGCCGTCCGCGACGGCGGTGATCAACCGGGCTTCGGGATCAATCGTCCAGTTGAGTGACATGCGGTATGCGGAATCCTCTGCGGCAGCTCGCCAAGGCTATTTGCCAGTCCGACGGAGGAAGCGCCAGCGTCGCCGCCCCGGTGCGGTGGGCTGCGTTCCGCATCAGCGCTAGGATGGGACGCACCGAGGAGGCCATCCGCCATGATCGCGTTGTATTTCTCGCCCGGCTCCAGTTCGATGGCGCCACACATCGCCCTGCATGAGATTGGCGCCTCTTTCGAGGCGGAGTCAGTGTCGCTGAGCAAAAAGGAGACACGCACGCCGGCATTCCTGGCGATCAACCCCACCGGCAAAGTGCCGGTGCTGCTGATCGACGGCCGGGCGCTCACCGAAGTGGCCGGCATTCTGTTCTATCTTGCCCGGGCATTCCCGGCAGCGAGGCTTCTCCCCGAAAGCGGCGTCGAAGCCGAGGCACAGGTCGTTTCCTGGATGTCCTACATCGCCTCGACCATCCATCCAGCACGACGCCAGGGTCTGGAGCACGCACGCGAGGTCTATGCGGTCGCCGACGGGCGGCTGGGCAAGAACGACTGGGCAGTGGGCGAACGTTACTCGATTGCCGACATCCACCTGTTCCGCCTTTACTGGCGCTTCCGCAATTCACTCGAGCCGAGACCTGGCGAATTCCCCAATCTCGAAGCCCACTACGCGCGCATGATGGCGCGGCCGGCGGTACGAAAGACAATCGAGATCGAGACAAAGATTGGCTATGAACTGCCGGCGTAACGGCAGGCGCGCGCTATTTTGCCTGCGCCTCGATCCAGCGGCGCGCCGGTGCGACGCCGCCGAACACGCGCATCGGTCGTTCAGCGGCGGCAAGCATGCCGAGCACGCGGGAGACGAGTTCGCCCTTGTCGGGAGGCACGACGACGGCGAGCGGCCCCATTGGACCAAGCGCATGGAAGCCGCGCATTCGTACGCCTAATGCAAGCATATCGGCGGTGCTCATGGAGGTGTGCCCACGCGTGGCATCGAACAGCTTCCGATAGCCCATCGCCTCGACTGCCCCCGCCATCGCGTCGAGGAAGCGATCGGCATCGCTTCGCGTGACCTCGCCCTCGGCTTCGGCGGTCAGCAGGCGCTCCGCAGGATCGATGTTCCAGTGAATTGGCATGATGCAAGAAATTCTGAACCGATGGTTACTTTCCGTTCAGCACCCACCACACTTTTTCCGGCGTCACCGGCATGTCGATGTGGCTGACGCCGAATTCGGAAAGGGCGTCGACCACGGCGTTCATCACGGAAGGCAGTGCGCCAGCACATCCCGCCTCGCCGCAACCCTTGATGCCCAGCCGGTTGGTCTTGCACGGCACGGAATGGTTTTCGATCGAGAAGTCGGGCGCGTCGGTGGCGCGCGGCATGGCGTAGTCCATGAAGGAGCCGGCCACGGGCTGGCCCTGCTGGTCGTAGACCGTGCGCTCCATCAACGCTTGGCCGATACCCTGGATGACGCCGCCGTGCGCCTGGCCAGCAACCAGCATCGGATTGATGACCGTGCCGAAGTCATTGACCATGAAGTAGCGCACGACCTCGATTTGCCCGGTATCCCGGTCGATCTCGACTTCGGCGACATGGCAACCATTGGGGAAGGAAAACGGGGGATTATCCGAGATGTGGCTGACGTCGAGCGATTGCGGCAGGTCCGCCGGCAGCTTGAGGCCGCCGCGCAGCCTGTCGGCCAGCTCCATGACGCTGATGCCACGATCCGTGCCGGCGATGGTGAATCGGCCACGCGCAAACTCGATGTCCACGGCCGCGGCTTCGAGCACGTGGGCTGCGATCTGCTTGCCCTGCTCGATCAGCCTGTCACCGGCCTCAAGGAAAGCCTGGCTGGCGACCAGCGCGGATTTCGACCCGCCGGTGCCGCCACCCACCTTGAGCTGGTCAGAGTCGCCCTGGAGCAGGCGAAAGCGCTCGAAGGGGATGCCGAGCTGGCTGCCCAGCACCTGGGCGAAGGGCGTGGCATGGCCCTGGCCGTAGTCGAGCGTGCCGCTCAGCATGGTGATGGTGCCGTCGGCCTCGAAGCGGATGCCTCCGTACTCTTTGGCGGGCGGCCCCGTGACCTCGAGATAGGAACCGATGCCGCGGCCGCGCAGTTTGTTATGGGCCGCACTCTCTTGTCTGCGCTTGTCGAAGCCCTGCCAGTCGGCAGCGACTAGTGCCTTGTCGAGGATCGTGGTGAACTCACCCGAATCGTAGTTCATGCCCGACGGCGCCTTGTAGGGCATCTGCCCGGGCGCGATATGGTTCAGCCGCCGCATCGCGACCCTGTCGATGCCCATCTCGCGCGCCGCCGTATCGATCAGGCGCTCCATGTAGTAGTTGCCCTCGGGCCGCCCGGCACCGCGATAGGCGCCGACCGGCGTGGTGTTGGTGAACACGACCTTGGAGTTCACTTCCATCGCCGGCGTCTTGTAGACATCGATGACGTTCTTCACCGCGTTGGTCGTGGCCGGCATCGGCGGATAGATGTAGGCGCCGGCATTGCCGGTGCCGCTCAGCCGCACGGCGAGGAACCGGCCGTCCTTGTCGAGGGCCAGTTCGGCAACGCGTTGGTGATCGCGACCGGCGTGATCGCTCAGGAAGCTCTCGGAGCGTTCATCGGTCCACTTCACCGGCCGGCCGAGCAGCTTGCCGCCCAGCAGCAGCGGCGCGTACTCGGGATAGACCTGCGACTTCATGCCGAACGAACCGCCGACGTTGCCGGTCAAGACCCGCACCTTGTCCGGCGGCACGTTGAGCACGTCCCGGGCGAGACCACTGCGCAGCCCCATCACGCCCTGGCAGCCGACATGCAGGGTCCAGCGCTCGGTCCTGGCGTCGTAGACGCCGACTGCCGAGCGCGGCTCCATGGCGTTGACGACGATGCGGTTGGAAACGATCTCGAGCTTGGTGACGTGCGCCGCCTCGGCGAAAGCCTTCTTCACCGCTTCGGCATCGCCGTAGTGAAAATCGAGGACCAGATTGCCGGGGGCATCCTCGTGAATCTGTGGCGCACCGGGCTTCAGGGCATCGGCCGGACTGGTGACGGCAGGCAGTTCCTCGATGTCGAGCACGACGGCCTCGGCCGCGTCCCTGGCCTGCACGGCCGTTTCGGCCACGACGCAGGCCACGGCCTCGCCCACGAAGCGCACGCGGCCCTTGGCCAGCGACGGCCGCGTCGGCGTCTTCATCGGCTTGCCGTTGCGGTCCGGAATGTTCATCGGACACTTGAGCGGCCCGAAGCCCGCTGCCTCGAGATCGGTATTGGTGTAGACGGCGAGCACGCCCGGCATCGTCTTCGCCTCGGCGAGGTCGATGCCCTTCAACATGCCGTGCGCAATCCTGCTGCGCACCATCACGGCATAGGCCTGACCCGGCAGATTGACGTCGTCGGTATAGCACCCCTCGCCACGCAGCAGCGTCGGATCCTCGGAACGCGGCACGGGCTGGCCGACGCCGAACTTCATCAAGGCAAGACCAGTGTCGTCGAACGAGTCCATACGCTTACCCTCGCAAAGTCAAAGCCGCTTCACCCCGAGGACCATTCCCCAGGGTGAGGCAACCCGGTTCTGAGTAGCCTTATTTCAGCGGCGAGTAGTTCGTCGGCATCAGCAGCGTCGAGTGCATCTCGGCCAGCAGCGCCGGCCCCTTGGCGAGATAGGCCTGCCACGCCGGATCCTTCATCGCCGCGCCCCGCGCCTCGAAACGCTCCTGCAGGTTCTTGTAGCGCCAGAGGTGGATCCACTCGTTGGGCTGCGGAAACTCGCCGGTCCATGCCCCCCAGATCGGCGAATACTTGTCGCGCGCCGCCCGCACTTCCTTGAAGTTCGTGCCGTACTGCGCGGCACCCCCCATCTGGGTGCGATAGATGCGGAGCTCGTAGACGTTGCCGGTGGTGCCGTCGTCCGGGCGGATATCGACCACGGCATTCATGAGCCGCAGGTCCTGGCGCTCGATCAGCGGACGGATCACCGGCACGTAGCCTTCGGTCCACGGCTTGTGCTTCATCAGCTCGCCGCGCAGACGCGTGCGCTCTTCGTAGCTGTCGTACTTCCACAAGTGCCAGATCTGGTTCAGCGCGCCGAATTCGGCCGTCCAGTAGCCGTGATTGATGCCGTAGTTCTGGCCACGGGCCGGCCGGCCGATCGTCTCGGCGGCCTTGAGATATTCCGGCATCTTGCCGGGCTTCAGGGTGTAGCAACGAAGCTCGTAGACCATGTCATTTCCTCTCAGGGATGGGGATTCTTGGGCGGATGCGCACGCACCGCTTCCTCGTTGATGTCGGCGCCCCAGCCCGGCCGGGTGGGCACGATCAGTTCGCCATTCTGGATCACTGGCGGGTGCGTCACCAGATCGTCCTTCCATGGCACATCGTCGATATCGATTTCCATGATGCGGAAATTGGGCATCGCGGCGCACAGGTTCGCACTCATCAATGTCGACATGTGGCCGTAGAAATTGTGCGGTGCGCAGTTGATCTCGTAGGCCTCCGCCATGGCGGCGATCTTGAGCGATTCCATCAGGCCGTTCCACGGCACATCGATGATCGACACGTCGATCGAGCGGTTCTCGAAAAACGGCCGGAACTGGCGGCGGCCGAACAGCGATTCGCAGGAAGCAATGGGCATGGCGGCGCGGTCGCGGATCAGCCGCAACCCTTCCGGATCGTAGGAGTCGATCTCCAGCCAGAAGAGGTCGAAGGGCTCGCAGGCGCGCGCGACCTTGATATAGCCCTCGGTCTTGAAGTTGAAGTTGGAGTCGAGAAGGATTCCCATGTCGGGACCGGCCCCCTGGCGGAAGGCCGCCAGCGCGTCGGCGATCGCGGCCAGCGTGACGCCATCGGCGTTGAGCTCGGGATGGCCCTGACTTGGCGGCCGCGCGAATCCCGGCTGATGCATGTAGGGTTCGGCAGCGTCGAAGCGGAAGATGTTGGTCTTGAGCGCCTTGAAGCCGCGTTCCTTCACATGCTTGCCGAGCTTCACCAGATCATCGAGCGAACGAATTGGCTCGACCCCCATCACCGCGGCGTTGCGCATCCGGTAGCTGCCGCAATGCGACCAATAGAGCGGCAAGCGGTCGCGCACCGGGCCGCCGAACAGGGCATAGACCGGAATGCCCAGCGCCTTGGCCTTGACGTCGAGCAACGCATTTTCGATGGCGGCCATGGCCTGCTGGTTCATGCCTCCCGGCGCCTGGCGCGTGATGGCATGGATCGTCGTCATGATGCGCTCGATCGGCCGCGGGTCCTGGCCCACCAGACTTTGGGCCATGCGTCGGATCACTGCGGTGAGACCCGCGCTGCCGTAGCCCTCGTTGTATTCGGACCAGCCGACCAGGCCGTCGTCGGTGGTGATCTTGAGGAACGAGAAATCGCGCCAGCCGGCGTCGCAATGCAAATCCTCGATCTTGGCGATTTTCATGGTGTTTCCTCCCGGGCGATGCAGAGCATAGACTAGCTGGCGGCGACTGAGGGATGAATCAATGCCCCTACTCGGCAAGGGAATGCTGGTCGTCTTCACCGAGGTGAAGGCGCGCGATGAACGCGATCTCAACGAGTGGTACAACCGCGAGCATATCGACGAGCGGATCAATCTGCCGGGCTTCCACCGCGCCCGCCGCTACGTCGCCGTCCGCGGCTCGCCGAAATACCTCGCCACCTATGAATGCGACTCGGTCAGCGACCTTGCCACCCCGGACTACCTGCGCCTGCTCGCCAACCAGACGCCCTGGAGCCAGGCGGTGATGGCACGGTTCACCCACTTCCATCGCCTGACGCTGCGCGTCCAGGTCGACATGACGCATGGCGTCGGCGGTGCCATTACCTGCGTCAGGTTCGTGCCCGACCCCCGCGAGCGCAAGCCGCTTGTCGCGTGGCTGCAGGAAACGTCCCTGCCGCGCGCGATCGCCCGTCCCGGACTGGTGGGCGCGGCCGTCGCGGAAAACGACCTCGAGGTCGCCAACGCGCCGGTTCAGGCCAAGAGCATGGATCATCCGAGGGCCGACGAAGCCGAATGGATTGTACTGATCGAAGGTGCAGATGCGGCGTCGACCGCCGCAGCCGCGCGGACCCTGTTCAAGCTGTCGAGCCTCAAGCCCTTCGGGGTAGCTGTCGCGCCGACGATCGGCACTTACCGGCTGCTCTTCGGCAATCAGAAATGACGGAACTTTGAACGCCCGTTGATCGGACCATCGCGTAGGTTGGCCCTGTGTCCATCCAACAAAAAATCTTCTGGCTGCGGCTGGCCACTCTGATCGGCCTCTGCCTGCCCGCAGCGGAGCTCGCCTGGCGTTGGTACACCGACGAACTCGGCCCCCGTCCCGTCACCGTGGCGACGCACGCGACGGGCGACTGGGCCGTGATCTTCCTGCTGCTGTCGCTGGCAATGACGCCGCTCCGGGCGACGCTCGACTGGATGCTGCTGGTACATCTTCGACGCCGCATCGGTGTCGCCGCAGCGCTCTACGCATGCGCTCATCTCTTGATCTACGTCCTCGACCAGAAGTGGAACCTGATCGTCGTCGCCACGGAGATCGCCAAGCGCTTCTACCTCACCATCGGTTTCGCGGCCTTGCTGGCGCTGGTGGCACTCGCCGTCACCTCGACCGACGGCTGGCAGAGGCGGCTCAAGCGCAGCTGGAAGCGCCTGCACTGGTTGATCTATCCGGCGGCGCTGCTGGCGATCGTGCACTTCTTCATCCAGTCCAAGGTCAAGATCGGCGAAGCAGCCTTCGCCGCCGGACTGCTCGCCTGGCTCTTGCTATGGCGCGTGCTGCCGCCGCGGCTGCGCACGAGCCTTCTCGGCCTCGTCCTGCTGGCCATCGGCGCGACGCTGGCCACCGTCGTCTTCGAGGTCACCTGGTACGGCCTGGTGAACAACATAGATCCCGCCCGCATCCTCGCCGCCAACATCGATCCCGACCTGGCGCCGCGACCAGCGCAAAAGGTCCTGATCACGTCCGTAGCGGTCATCGTGCTCGTGGCGGCCCGCCGCGGGGCAGCCGCCGCGAATAGGCTCTGGACGAAGCGCTATATCCAACGGACTATACCGACTTCCTGACGGAAGGTCGGCATGATCGCAAGACGGAAATGGCTGGGGATCGCGTTTGGCACAGCGCTGGTGCCGGCCGTGGCGCTGGCGCAGGGCGGCGGTATCCTGTTGTTCGCCGCCGCCAGCCTCAAGAACGCGCTCGACGAGATCGCGACGGCCTGGGCCGGAGACACCGGCAAGCCGCCGCCCAAGATCTCCTACGCCGCAAGTTCCGCGCTCGCCAGGCAGATTGAGCAAGGCGCACCCGCCGACATCTTCCTGTCCGCCGACCTCGACTGGATGGACTACGTGGCGGCCAGGAACCTCATCCAGCCGGAGACCCGCGTAAACCTGCTGGGCAACAAGATAGTCCTGATCGGCCCCAGGGACTCGAAGGCCACCGTCAACCTCAAAGCAGGTGTCGATCTCGCCAAGGTCCTGACGAATGCCTTGAGGGGCGGCCGGCTTGCGATGGCCAACGTCGATGCGGTGCCGGCCGGCAAGTACGGCAAGGCCGCCCTCGAAAAGCTCGGCGCCTGGAACGGCGTAAAGGACAGTGTGGCGCAGGCGGAGAACGTGCGGGCCGCGCTCCTGCTGGTAGCACGCGGTGAGGCCCCGCTCGGCATCGTCTACAGCACCGACGCGGCGACCGAGCCCAACGTCCGAGTCGTTGCCACCTTCCCCGAAGACTCGCATCTGCCGATCGTCTACCCGGTCGCCCGGATCCACGACTCCAGATCGGCTGATGCGAAACCATTTCTCGACCATCTGCGCAGCGCCAAGGCCCGCACGGTCTTCGAGAAGCAGGGTTTCAGCGTGCTCCTCCGGTCCGCCGCCTCGACATGACCGAGGAAGAATGGGCGGCGGTACGGCTGAGCCTGCTGGTCGCAACGACGGCGACGGCGGCCAGCCTGCCTCTCGGCATCGCCGTCGCCTGGCTGCTGGCGCGCGGACGGTTCTGGGGCAAGAGCCTGGTCGACACGCTGGTTCATCTGCCGCTCATCATGCCGCCAGTGGTGACGGGCTATCTGCTGCTGCTCACCTTCGGCCGGCGCACGCCGATCGGGGCCTTCCTGGCCGATGAACTCGGCATTGTCTTGTCCTTCCGCTGGACTGGCGCGGCGCTCGCCTGCGCGGTCATGGGCTTCCCGCTGCTGGTGCGGGCCGTCCGGCTCTCGATCGAGGCAGTGGACTCACGGCTCGAATCGGCGGCCGGCACGCTCGGCGCCAACCCACTCTGGGTGTTCGCCACCGTCACCCTGCCGCTCAGCCTGCCGGGCGTGATCGCCGGCGCGATCCTGTGCTTCGCCAAGGCGATGGGCGAGTTCGGCGCCACCATTACCTTCGTGTCGAACATCCCGGGCGAGACGCAGACCCTGCCGTCGATGATCTACACGCTGACGCAAGTCCCCGGCGGCGATGCCGGCGCGCTTCGCCTCACCCTGATATCGATCGCCATTTCCATGCTGGCCTTGCTGGGCTCGGAGCTGCTGGCACGTCGCATCGGCCCTCGGCGGGTCGCGACGTGAGTTTCGGGGTCGACATCGATCACGTGCGGGAACATTTCCGCCTCACGGCCCGCTTTTCGTCGGCGCCCGGCCTCACCGCGCTGTTCGGCCGTTCAGGGTCCGGCAAATCCACCCTGGTCGACATCATCGGCGGCCTCATCAGGCCCACACGAGGTCGGGTCGCGGTCGACGGACAAGTCCTGGTCGACACCGATCGCGGCATATTCGTGCCGAAGCATCGACGCCGCATCGGCTACGTCTTCCAGGACAGCCGGCTCTTCCCTCATCTCAGCGTTCGAAACAACCTGCTGTACGGCCGCTGGTTTGCACAGAACGGCGGTGGCGCCTCGGGCGATCTGGCGGCGATTGTCGAGTTGCTGGGCATCGGCGCCCTGCTCGATCGCCGGCCAGACTCTCTCTCCGGCGGCGAAAAGCAGCGGGTCGCCATCGGCCGTGCGCTGCTTGCCCATCCGCGGCTTCTGCTGATGGACGAGCCCCTCGCCTCTCTCGACGAGGCGCGGCGGGCGGAGATCCTGCCCTACATCGAGCGGTTGCGGGACGAGGCGGGTGTGCCGATCGTCTATGTCAGCCATTCCGTCGCCGAAGTGGCGCGACTGGCGACCACGGTGGTGGTTCTGAGCGAGGGCAAAGTGACGGCTGTCGGACCGGTGCTCGATATCCTTCCGCTCGCCGACGCGACCGATGGCGGCGGCGTGCTCGACGCCACGGTGGCGCGCCACGACGAGCCCTTTCACCTCACGGTCCTCGCCTCGGCGGCGGGAGAACTGCAGGTGCCCCAGCTTGCCGCCACTGTCGGCACGCACGTCCGCGCCTACATCCGTGCTCGCGACGTGATGATCTCGCTCCGGCCACCCGAGGAAATCAGCGCGCTCAACGTGCTGCCCGGTCGCATCGTGGCGATCGTCGCCAGCCCGAATGGCGCGCAAGCGGACGTCCGGCTCGACTGCAACGGGGCAACGCTGATGGCGCGACTGACCGCCAAGTCGGTTCAGCGCCTCGCCCTCGCGCCGGGCCGGCCGGTGTTCGCCGTCATCAAGAGCGTTTCCTTCGAGCGCAGCTAGGAGCCTGCGATGGCCCGTCTCAGCATTCGCATCGATTTCGACCCCGACGACCGGCTCGGGCCAGGCAAAGTCCTCTTGCTCGAGCGTATCGCCCGAGAGGGTTCGATCGCGGCCGCTGGCCGCTCGATGAACATGTCGTACAAGCGCGCCTGGGAGCTGGTGGCCGAGATCAATGCGGGTTTCGCCACCCCTCTGGTGGCAGCCCAGACCGGCGGCAAGGCCGGCGGCGGCGCGGCACTCACCCCACGCGGCGAGGAGCTGGTCCGTCACTACCGCGCCATCGAACGCAAGGC
>MEMN01000103.1:13597-23065 GCA_001767945.1 Alphaproteobacteria bacterium RIFCSPHIGHO2_12_FULL_66_14
CCGCTATCCACCTCAAAGCGTTGCAGGCGATTTCCCGCCGTCGCCGAAGAGGCTAGGAAGGCAAGCTGTTCCCGACGAGGACCCGATGACACCTTCGCTGCTGCCCTTCAGGGGCCGTTTCATCGCCTTCACGCTCTCTCTGTTGGCGGCGCTGGGTTTCGGCATCGGCTGGGCCGCCGACCCCGGCTCGCTCTGGCTGGCGGTCCCCTTCGGCATCGCTGCCTTTCTGACCTGCGTCGGTATCCACGACTTCTTCCAGACCAAGCACGCCGTGCTGCGCAACTACCCGATCATGGCGCACTTCCGCTTCATCTTCGAAGCGATCCGGCCGGAGATGCGGCAGTATTTCTTCGAAGGCGACAAGGACGGCATGCCGTTCAGCCGCGACCGGCGCGCCGTGGTCTATCAGCGCGCCAAAATGGCGCTCGACGTGCGGCCGTTCGGCACTACCCACGATGTCTACAGCAACGGCTTCGAGTGGATGGCCCACTCGATCTCGCCGCGGCCGGTCGGCGTGGAGCCGTTCCGAATCATGATTGGCGATGTCGACTGCGCCAAACCCTACTCGGCCTCGGTATTCAATATTTCGGCCATGAGCTTCGGGGCGCTGAGCGCCAACGCCATCCGCGCGCTGAACGGCGGCGCCAAACGCGGCGGCTTCGCGCACGACACCGGTGAGGGCGGCTACAGCCCCTACCACCGCGAGGGTGGCGGCGACATCATCTGGGAGATCGGCTCGGGCTATTTCGGCGCGCGCAATCCCGACGGCACTTTCTCGCCCGAGAAGTTCGCCGCCGGCGCCGCCAACGAGCAGGTCAGGATGGTCGAGCTCAAGCTCAGCCAGGGCGCCAAGCCCGGGCACGGTGGCGTGCTGCCGGCCCCCAAGGTCAGCCGGGAGATCTCTCTCACCCGCGGCGTGCCGATGGGCGAGGACTGCATCTCGCCGTCGCGGCACTCGGCCTTTTCGACGCCGGTCGAGATGATGCAGTTCATCGCCGAGATGCGCCGGCTTTCCGGCGGCAAGCCGGCCGGCTTCAAGCTCTGCATCGGCCACGAATGGGAGTTCCTGGCGATCTGCAAGGCCATGCTGGCGACCGGAATCTATCCCGACTTCATCGTCGTCGATGGCAAGGAAGGCGGCACCGGCGCAGCGCCAATGGAGTTCGTCGACCATGTCGGCAAGCCCATGCGCCAGGGACTGTACTTCGTGCACAACGCCCTGATCGGCATCGGCGCGCGCCACCGGATCAAGCTCGGCGCCGCCGGCAAGATCATCACGGCCTTCGATATCGTGCGCTCCATGGCGCTGGGCGCCGATTGGTGCAACTCGGCCCGCGGTTTCATGTTCGCGGTGGGCTGCATCCAGTCGCAATCCTGCCACACCGATCGCTGTCCGACCGGCGTCGCCACCCAGGATCCGACCCGCCAACGCGCCCTGGTCGTGCCCGACAAGATCGAACGGGTCTTCAACTTCCATCGCACCACGCTTCGCGAACTGGCCGAACTGACGGCAGCAGCGGGGCTCGATCATCCCAGCGAATTCAAGCCGGAGCACATTTCCCGGCGCATCTCGCCGAGCGAAGTCATCACCTTCGCCGACCTCTACCCGTCGTTGGCCGAAGGCGAGCTGGTGGCAGGCTCGGGCAATCCGCGCTGGCGCCGGCCCTGGGACCTGGCCCAGGCCCATTCGTTCCGCGCCGTCAGCTGACGGCGCTCACCAGGGTGCGGTGCCGAAGAGTTCCGCGAATTTCTCCCGCGAGATTACCAGCGGCTTGAAGCGCGCCGGGGCGCCGCCGCGGCGGAACCGGATCGTCCAGGCCGAATAGCCCGACATGAAGAAGCGGGCCTCGGCACCGGCCAGCGCATCGCCATCGTCGGGGCCGAGGCCGATCGCCTGCGGATACCAGCTGCCGCCATCGACGACCTGCTGTGCCGTCGACCAGCCCGACGGATTCGCCGGATCGTCGTTGAAGGACACGAACACGCCGCGCTGAACGATGTCGCCCTCGCCGTGTTCGGTCCAATTCAGCAGCATCACGAAGCAGTCGATATCGCGATTGAAGTGGATCGCCGGTCCCCAGTAAGCGGCGGGATCACGATGCCGCCAACCCCGCCCGACACCGAAGATCGGCGTGCCATCCTGCCTGCCTGTTTTCGGCTGCCAACGCCCGTCGCACCACAGCTCCAGCCCCGTCGGCCGATCGCGCGCCGACACCGGATAGCGCAGCACCGAGACGCCCTGCGCCCGTTCATCCGGCACATAGGCGGAATAGTGGAGGTAGAACCACTCCGACGAGCGGTCGGGCACGACGCAGAAGTCGCCGTAGCCGCCGGTCAGGAATCCGTTCTGGTAGCTGCAGTCGGCCTCGGCATAGGGCGCGCGCAAGACCTCGCCGATCAGCCGCCAGGTCCTGCCCTCGTCCTCCGAGCGCAACGCCCCGATATGCGGCAGGAAGAGCGGCTTGGCGCAGGGCACGACCTCCTCGGCGTGGTACCAGCCGAAAAGCCGGTCATCCGGTGCCCGCCAGACCGACTGGATCCACTTGCCGACCTCCGGCACCGGATCGTCGAGCAGCTTCACCGGTTCCAGGGCGCCACGCGGCCAGAGCGATTCTTCACCGGTCCGTCGATAGGTATGGCCGAGCGGCAGGTAGTGCGACACGAAGGAAAGCGTGCGGCCGCTACGCCGCAGCAGGGGTGAGTTGGAGTCGGTCCGTCTTAGCGGCGGGGCGTGCAGCAGCAACGGATCGGCCGGCACGAGTTCGAAACCGATGTCGGAATGTGCCGACATGAAGCGTCCTTCCCTGAATCTGACGCCCGAGGGCGTCAGCCTGTTTCGCGTCGTGACCGGATCCGTCCAAATCAGTTGCGATCCGGGCGATCTTGGCCCAGCAATGATGGCGGAAGAAGCCCGAAGAAACGCCCGAGGAAGCACCATGACCGCCCCATTCGACTTCGCGCCGCTGCTCGCGCCTGGCACGCCCGCACCCGCCGTCCTGTGGAAGGGCTTTCCCAAGTACAATTTCATCGGCGGCCACAACGACGCCAAGCACGTCCCGGTCGAGGCCCTGGTCGCCGCGGCGACGGCGGTACTGCGGCGAGAAGGCGCGACGCTCGCAACCTACGGACTGAACAGCGGCCCCTTGGGCTATCGGCCCCTGCGTGAGTTCCTCGCCGGCAAGCTTGCCGACCACGCCGGCATCACTTGCTCGCCCGACGAGATCCTGATCACCTCGGGCTCGATGCAGGGCCTCGAGCTGGTGAACAGCCTGCTGCTCGCCAAGGGCGACACGGTGCTGATCGAACAGGAAACCTACAGCGGCGCGCTCACCAAGCTCAACAAGCTCGGCGTCAACGTCATCGGCATCCCGCTCGACGAGGAGGGCCTGCGCCTCGACATCGTCGAACGGACGCTGGCCGACCTGAAGAAGAAGGGCATCACGCCGAAGTACATCTACACCATCCCGACGGTGCAGAACCCGACCGGCGCCATCATGGGCGAGAAGCGACGTGCCGCCCTGATCAAGCTTGCGGCCGAGTACGGCGTCATGATCTTCGAGGACGAATGCTACTCCGACCTGATCTGGAGCGGCGAGCGGCCGCGTTCGATCTATTCCATGGCCAAGGGCGAAGGCGTCATCTTCATCGGTTCCTTCTCGAAGTCGATCGCCCCGGCATTGCGCGTCGGCTACATCGTCGCCAAGTGGGAGGTCCTGGCGCGCATCCTCGGGCTGAAGCAGGACGCAGGTTCCGGCGCGTTGGAGCAGATGGTGCTGGCCGAATTCTGCACCCAGCACTTCGCCACGCATGTGCCCAAGCTCAACAAGACGCTGCGTGCCAAGCTGCAGGTCCTGCGCGAGGCGCTGGCCGAGCAGTTCGGCACCGCGGCCGAATTCGGCGACCCGGCCGGCGGCATCTATCTCTGGATCAAGCTGCCGGAAGTGGTCGACAGCCAGAAGCTGGCGCAGGCGGCGCTGGCTGCCGGCGTGTCGCTCAATCCCGGGCCGGAATGGTCGACCAACAAGGCCTATGCCAGGAACCGGCTTCGCCTCTGCTTCGCCAACCCCGAGCCCGAGACGATCAGGCAGGGTGTCGCCGTCCTGGCCGAGGTCTGCCGCCGCGAGTTCGGCGTGCCGCTGCGCAGCGCCAACGTGGACCGGAAAAGCTAGAGCCAGCCCTCCAGAAAGTGGACCATTCCCTGCCACGCCTGAACGGGGTCCGTTTGTTCGGTATTGGTGTCCGGGAATCGACCCCAAGCCGTTGATCGTGAACCGAAATCGCCGCGACGGCTGCCACGGAATCGGACTGGGTCGCTTTCAGAATGCGTGTGCCCGTCCGTGACGACGAAGTGGACCATTTGGGGACCACGAAAAACGCCCGCCGGATCTCTCCGGCGGGCGTCTCCCATCATGGCAGAAATATTAGCCGAAACCTGCTGAACTTGCAAAATTATCAGGCGTCGACCATCACCATCCAGTTCACGCCGAACTTGTCCTGGACCATGCCGAACTTGGGCGAGAAGAAGGTCTTGGCGAGCGGCATGTTCACCTGGCCGCCCTTGCCCAGCGCCGCGAATTTCTTGTCGGCCTCGGCCTCGTCCTTGACGCTGAGCGCGAGCGAGAAGCCGTCGAACTTGGGCTTGCCGGCGCAATTGCCGTCTGACGCCATGATCAAGGCGTCGCCTACCTTGAAGGCGGCATGCATCACCTTGTCGTCCGCGCCCGGCGGTTCCATGCCGCCCTTGCCGCGCTCGGGGTTTTCCTTGAAGCGCATCAGCATCTCGACCTTGGCGCCGACGGCGCCCTTGTAGAACTCGATCGCCTCCTCGCAGCGGCCGTCGAAGAACAGGTAGGGCTGGACTTGCATCGCTCTCTCCTTGGTTTGCTCAATCCGTCTCGATGAAACTTGCGAACCGCTCCAGGCAGCCGGCCCATCCGCCGCGATGGTCGTCGCGGGAGGACTCGGTCTCGAAGCGGCTGTGCCACAGCGTCAGCCGGGTCCGGCCACCGCCGAGGTCGACGAAGCTCAGCGACACCAGCGTCTCGGGGTCGACGATGCCGGCGGCATTCTCGGTGATGTAGGTGAAGACCAGCCGCTCCGGCGCCACGACTTCGCGGTAGACGCCATGCTTCAGGATCACCGCACCATCCGGTGCGCGCATGCGACGGCGCCAGGCGCCGCCCGGCCGGACGTCCATCTCGCAGGACAACGGCGCGAAGTCCCGCGGCACCCACCAGGCTGACGCCTGTTCGACGTGGGTCCAGGCTGCGAACACCCGCTCGCGCGGCGCCCTGAGGTCGCGTGTCAGGATGAGTTCGGAGCCGGCCGGCTTCATCATGACGTTCATGGCTGCCTCGCGAACTCGGTATCGACCACGATCTCGATCGGATCGACGAACATCGGCATCATGCCGTAATCCTGCGGCTTGATGGTCGCGCGCGCCTGGATGCCGATCCGTGGCTGGCCGCTGAAGCCCTTGCCGGCGCCGACCAGTTCGACATCGAAAGTCACGGGATTGGTCTTGCCCATCAGGGTGAGGAGGCCGTCGACCTTTCCACGCGTGGCGTCGCTCGGCCGGAATGCCGTCGACACGAAGGTCGCCTCCGGGAAGGCCGCGGACTTCAGGAATTGCTCGCCGGCAAGCTGCTCGGCGAACCCCTTGACGTTGGACGTGATCGAGCCGGTCTCAACCTTGACCGACAGCGTCGACTTTGCGACCGCCGCGGGATCCCATTTCAGCGTGCCGCTCACGCGATCGAAGCGGAAGACGCTGTAGGAATAGCCGATGTGCGACACACGGGCGAGAACCGCCGAGTGATCGCCATCGACGGCATAGGTGCCGGCCGTTGCATGGGCAATGTTGCGCTCGCCGCAGAACACGCCGGCCGGCATGCCAGGCGGGCAAACGCCCTGTGCCGAAGCACCGACGGTCGGAAGCAGGGCCAAGACGAGCCCGAGCAGCGGTGCGTACGCGATCGAAGAGGTAGCGACCTTCATGACGTGCTCCGGACCAAACGCTAACTCTTCTCGGCGACGGCCTTCAGGCTGGCGAGGCCCGCGGCGAAGTCGTTGCCGATCATGTCGTCCATGTTCATGAAGAAGCCCATCACGACACCCATCACTTTCGCGAAGTAGGGGTGGGAACCGTACATCGCCCAGGTGACAACCGTGTTGTCGCCTTTAGGTTCCATGGTGAACTCGGCGGTGTGGTGGCCCTCGAACGGCTTGATGAAATCGAGCTTGATCAGGACCTTGCCGGGCGGCGTCGCCTCGGTGATTTCCATCCGCCCCTTGCCGACGTTCTTGTCACCGTCCCATTCGTAGACGGCGCCCTTGCCGCTGGCCGGGCCGCTGAAGGTCCGCTTCATCGCCGGGTCCTTCTTCTCGTAGGGCGACCAGACGCTCCAGCCGCGCAGATCGTTGATCAGGGCAAAGATCTTCTCCGGCGGCGCCTTGATACTGGCACTGCGCTGCACGCGGAAGGTGTCGGGCCGAGTCGCGGCGTAGATCAGGATGCCGGCGACCACGACGACAAGGGCAACGGCAACATAGGCGAATGCTTTGAGCATCGTCCGGCTCTCCAATAACACTTAACTCGTAAGTTAAGTGTTATGAACTTCGCGGCACGCTGTCAACCGCCCGCGAAACGACCTAAGAAATCATCATGGTAGACATACGCACCGGCCGTCCGGCCACCCTCGCGCCGAACGGCATGGTGACTTGCCCCCATTCGCTGGCCTCGCAGGCGGGCGTCGACGTGCTGCGGGCCGGCGGATCGGCGGTCGATGCCGCCGTCGCGACCAGCGCCGCCCTCTCGGTTCTCTATCCGCACATGACGGGCGTCGGCGGCGACGCCTTCTGGCTGGTCTACGACGCAAAATCCCGGACCGTGCGCTACATCGATGGCGGCGGCCGCGCCACCGCGGGCGGCACCGTCGAGGCATTCACGCGGCGCGGACTTACCGAGGTGCCTTATCGCGGCGTCCTGCCCGGCACCCTCACCGTGCCCGGCGCCGTCGCGAGCTGGGGCACGGCCCATGCCGCCTATGGCCGGCTTCCGCTCAAACGCTGTCTCGAAAGCGCCATCGGCTATGCCCACCACGGCTTTCCGGTGACGGCGCGGCTCGCCTACTGGCGCGAGCTGGCACGGGAAGAGCTGGCCAAGAGCCCGGAGGCCGCGGCGATCTTCCTCAAGGAGGGCGCCGTGCTCACCAATCCCGATCTCGCCCGCACCCTGGAAGCCATCGCCAGCGACGGCTGGTACGGCTTCTACGAGGGCGAGGTGGCCCGCGAGCTCGTACGCTGGTCGACGGCCAACGACGGCTTCTTCACCCCGGACGATCTCAAGGCGCAGCTCGCGCGCTGGGGCGAGCCGCTCAAGGGCACCTACCGAGGCGTCACGATCTACGAGACGCCGGCGCCGACGCAGGGCTTTGCGGTGCTGGAGATGATGAACCTGCTGGAGCCGCTGGAGCTGCACAAGAAGCCCTTCCTCGGCCCCGACTACGTGCACTTCATGGTGCAGGCCAAGCAGCTTGCCTATCACGACCGCGACCGCCATCTCGCCGATCCGCGCTTCGCCGATGTGCCGATGGAGCGCTTGATCTCGAAGAAGTACGCCGACGAGCGGCGCGCGTTGATGGACCCCGCCCGGGCCGTGCCGTGGGACCGCATCCCCTCCTACGGCAGCCTGGCCGGCGACACGGTCTACATCGCCGTGGTCGATGCCGAGGGCAATGCGGTGTCGCTGATCCACTCCCTCTATGGCGGCTTCGGCGCGGCGGTCGTGGCGGGCCGTACCGGCGTCGTGCTGCAGAATCGCTCCGCGTATTTCTCGCTCGATCCCAGGAGCCCCAACAGGGTCGAGCCCGGCAAGACACCGTTGCACACCCTGATCGCCTCAATGGCGTTCCGCGACGACCGGCTGTGGGCCGCGGTGGGTTGCATGGGCGCCGACGGCCAGCCGCAAATCCACCTGCAAACCTATCTCGCCATGATCGACCATGGCTGCGACATCCAGGAGGCGCTCGAGACGCCGCGGTTCCTCTCCGGCCGGTTCGCCATTGGCGAGCCGCGCGACACGTTGCACATCGAAGGCCGCTTTCCGCCCGACACCATCGCCGAGCTGGAACGGCGCGGTCACCTGCTCAATCGCTGGGGCCCCTGGAACGAACTCGCGGGCCACGCCCACGGCATCACGATCGATCCCGCGAACGGCCTGCGCGCCGGCGGCGCCGACCCGCGCAGCGACGGCGCCGCGATCGGCTACTGATCAGGCGAGGGCAAAGCCCTCGTAGTCGTTCTTCACCACCGTCTCGCAGGCGGCAATGTAGGCCGGCAGGCCGCCGATATAGGGCATGAAGACCCGCGGCTTGCCGGGAATGTTGGCGCCGACGTACCAGGAGCTGCAGGTCGAGCGCAGCGTGATGTTGGCGGCATTGCCGACCTGGCCAACCCAGGCTTCCTGGGCCTTCTCGACCGGCTCGATCACCTTCACTCCCTTGGCGCGCAACGCCTCCAGGCAGTCGGCAATGAAGTCGACATGCTGCTCGATCGAGGGAAGCATGTTGGTCAGCACCGACGGGCTGCCCGGCCCGGTGATGGTGAAGAGGTTGGGGAAACCCACGACCGTGAGCCCGAGATACGACTTCGGCCCCTCGCGCCATTTGTCCTTGAGGGCGACACCGCCGCGGCCCCGGATGTCGACTTTCAACAGCGCGCCGGTCATGGCATCGAAGCCGGTGGCGAGCACCAGGCAGTCGAACGTGTAATCCTGACCGTGGGCGCGCAGGCCGGTCGCCGTAATGCGCTCGATCGGCTGCTCGTTGATGTCGACCAGGGTGACGTTGGGACGGTTGAAGGTCTCCCAGTAGCCGGTGTCGACGCACAGCCGCTTGCAGCCGATGATGTTCCTGGGCGTGAGAATCTCGGCCGTCTTCGGGTCCTTCACCACTTCGTGGATCTTGGAACGCACGAAATCCGCCGCGGTCTTGTTGGACTCGTCATTCAAGAGCAGGTCGGAGAACGACGCCATGAAGCCCAGGCCGCCGTAGGCCCAGCGCTCCTCATAGAGACGGCGGCGTTCGGCCTCGGGCGTCTCGATCGCCGATGCCATGTTGATCACGAAATCGATGCCAGCCGGCTTGGTCTTGGCGCGCTTGCGCATCTCGGGATAGTGCGCCTTGACCTTGGCGACATAGGCCGGGTCGAGCGGCTTGTTGTGGGCTGGCACGGTGTAGTTGGCCGTGCGCTGGAATACCGTCAGGTGCCTGGCTTGCTGCGCCATGATCGGGATCGACTGGATGGCCGAAGAACCGGTGCCGATCACGCCCACGGTCTTGCCGGTGAAGTCGACGCCTTCGTGCGGCCAGTTGCCGGTGTGATAGGTCGGGCCCTCGAAATCGGCGAGGCCGGGGATCTTCGGCGTGTTGGGCGAGGACAGGCAGCCCATGGCGGTAATGACGAAGC
>MEMN01000103.1:23122-23203 GCA_001767945.1 Alphaproteobacteria bacterium RIFCSPHIGHO2_12_FULL_66_14
CGAACGTCGCTGCCATGATCCGTGTGTCGAAGCGGATGTCGCGCCGCAGGTCGAAGCGGTCGGCAACGTGATTGGCGTAGC
>MEMN01000104.1 GCA_001767945.1 Alphaproteobacteria bacterium RIFCSPHIGHO2_12_FULL_66_14
TGACGGCGTTGGCGAGAATGTCGACGCCGCGCAGCATGCGCTCGCGTGCGTCGCCGCTAAAGCGGACTTCCTTGGCTGCCATTTTCTATTCCTCTTGGATGTGCAAGTTGATTTGGTGGATGCAGAGGTGCTCGCGCCCGTGAAGGTGCTTAGGCAGCCTTCTTCATCGCGGCGGAACCTTCGATGATTCCCATGATGTCGGACTCCTTCATGATCAGGAGGTCCTCGCCATCGAGCTTGATCTCGGTGCCCGACCACTTGCCGAACAGGATGCGGTCGCCCTTCTTGACGTCGAGCGGAACGAGCTTGCCGCTTTCATCGCGGGCGCCCGGACCGACGGCGACGATCTCGCCTTCCATCGGCTTTTCCTTGGCGGTGTCCGGAATGATGATGCCGCCCTTGGTCTTGCCTTCTTCTTCGACGCGCTTGACCACGACCCGGTCATGGAGCGGACGGAACTTCATAGGTCTTCCTCCAACTAGCTGTTAGCCCTGCGCAGCCTTCAGGCTGCACCCGAATGGATTGCTATCAGCACTCTCCAGTGGTGAGTGCCAAAGGCGTGCTGCATTTAGGGTTGTTGATGAAACGAGTCAAGGCGAGGGCACAAAGCCGCTTCGCACTAGCAGCAATCCCGGGAGAGTGCTGCTAAGTATTTGATCTACAGGGAAAATATTGATTTTTCGAGACGGCGGAGTGACTATTCCTTTGTCTGCGTAGTGTCAAGGAGTGCCCAATGGACCGCAGTTTTGTTGTGCAGCTCAACGATTATCGGATCACGACCGCCGAAATCCTCTACTGGATGCCCGATCACCGGCACGTTTTGCAAAGCCTCGTCTGGCAGCATCTGGATCTCGCCCCCAAGTTCCCCGCCCTCACCAAGTTCCTCGACTACTGGGAGCGCAACCTCGACGCCAGGCTGCACAAGGTCCGCGTGGCGAGTGCCGCTTTGATCAAGCCGGCCGAATTCAGGTTCGCCAGCGGGCTCTACCAGTTGCACTGAACGTTTCCCCACGGCGAAGCGGTTGCTTCGCCGCACGAACCTGACCTACCGTCCGCGCCGGCTTTCATTTTGGAGATCGGCGCCCCCTCATGCCCAAGAACACGCCTGCCCCCGCCTTGTCGGGGCTCGACTCGTTGAAGTGGCGCTGCATCGGTCCGTCGCGCGGCGGCCGGGTCGTCGCCGTCTCCGGCGATCCCGTGAACAAGATGGTGTTCTATTTCGGCGCCTGCGCCGGCGGCATCTGGAAGACCGAGGATGGCGGCGTGTTCTGGCGCTGCGTGTCGGACGGCATGATGGGCAGCGCCGCGGTCGGCTCTATCGCGGTCGCGCCCTCTGATCCCAATGTGATCTATGCCGGCACTGGCGAAACGGCGATCCGCCTCGACGTCTCCTACGGCGATGGCATGTACAAGTCGACCGACGCGGGCCGCAGTTGGAGCCATGTCGGCCTCAAGAACAGCAAGTTCATCGGCCGCATCTGCATCCATCCGACCAACCCCGATCTCGTCTATGTCGCCGCCCTGGGCGACGTCTTCGGCCCCCATTCGGAGCGCGGCGTCTATCGCTCGAAGGATGGCGGCAAGAGCTGGGAGAAAATCCTCTACCGCAGCGACGTGGCGGGCGCGATCGAACTCACGATGGATCGCAGCAACCCGCGCATCCTGTTCGCTTCGATGTGGGAAGCGCGGCGCAACTTCTGGAACATATCGAGCGGCGGTCCGGGCAGCGGGCTGTTCCGCAGCACCGATGGCGGCGACACCTGGGAAGAGCTCTCGCGCAAGCCGGGGCTGCCCGAGGGCATGCTGGGCAAGATCGGCGTGTCGGTGTCTCCGGTCCGAGCCGGCCGCGTCTGGGCACTGGTCGAAGCGGAAGGCGACAAGACCGGCCTCTACCGCTCCGACGACTACGGCGCGCGCTGGACTCAGGTCTCGGCCAGCCGCGACCTGATGCACCGGCCCTGGTACTACACGCACGTCTTCGCCGACCAGGGAAATGCCGATACGGTCTACGTCACCAACCTGCAAATGTGGAAGTCGACCGACGGCGGCACGAGCTTCAGCGAGGTGACGACCCGTCACGGCGACAACCATGATCTGTGGATCGACCCCAACGACAACACGCGGATGATCGAGGGCAACGACGGCGGCGCCCATGTGTCGTTCAATGCGGGCGCTTCGTGGTCGACGATCTACAACCAGAAGACCGCGCAGTTCTATCGCATCGACATCGACAACCAGTATCCCTACCGCGTCTACGGCACCCAGCAGGACAACACCTCGATCTCGGTGCCGAGCGCGTCCGAATGGGGCGTGATCACCCTGGCCGACTGCTCCTACCCCGGCACCGGCGAGTCGGGCTTCATCGCCGTCAATCCGCGGGACCACAACATCGTCTATGTCGGCGCCGTGGGATCCAGCCCGGGCGGCGCGGGCGCGCTGCAGCGTTACGATCACCGCACGCGCCAGATCCAGCTGGTCAACGTCTGGCCCGAGGAATCGACCGGCATCTCGCCCAAGGACCTGAAATACCGCTTCGCCTGGACCTTCCCGATCGTGTTCTCGCCGCACGATGACGGCACGCTCTATGTCGGCGGCAACTGCGTGTTCCGCACCCGCAACGAGGGCATGGACTGGGAGAAGATCTCGCCCGACCTCAGCCTCAACGACCGCTCGCGCCAGCAGCATTCCGGCGGCGACATCACCCGCGAGAGCGCCGGCGCCGAGGTCCATGCGACCTGCGCCTGCGTCGTGGAATCGCCGCATCGCGAGGGCGAGATCTGGGCCTCGACCGACGACGGCTTGGTCCATGTCACGCGCGACGGCGGCAAGAGCTGGAAGAACGTCACGCCCAAGGCGATGCCGGAACTGGCCTACGTCGGCTGCGTCGAAATCTCGGCCCACGATGCCGATACGATCTACGTCGCCGCCACGCGCTACAAGCTCGCCGACTACAAGCCCTACATCTTCAAGAGCAGTGATGGCGGCAAGAGCTGGAAGTCGATCAAGGGCGACCTGCCGTCGAACGAGATCACGCGCGTCGTCCGCGCCGATTCGCTCGCCAAGGGCCTGCTCTATATCGGCACCGAAACCGGCGTCTTCTTCAGCCTCGACGATGGCGAGCACTGGACGCGCATGGGCGGCGGCTTTCCGATCGTGCCGGTCTACGATCTCAAGCTCAAGGACGCCGATCTCGTGGCGGCCACGCACGGCCGCTCCTTCTGGATCCTCGACGACGTGACGGCGCTGCGTGGCCTGGCAAAGTCGGGGCGCGCCAAGTCGCCGCGCTTGTTCGGGCCGCGGACGGCAATCCGCACCAAGCTCCACTGGAGCGCCGGCGCCAACGTGCGCGGCGGCATCGCCTACGGCCCCGCCTTCGGCATCGACGGCAGCACGGTCATGGTCGAAAGGCCCGACGGCACGCGGGTGCGCGAGCACCTTGACGTCGGCGAGAATCCGCCGAACGGCGCGATCGTCTACTACTGGCTGGCCGAGGACGCCAAGCAGCCGGTCGTTCTCACCTTCCGCGATTCGGCCGGGCGCAAGATCGTCTCGTATGCCAGCGACACCAAGGACGCCCCGCCGGCGCGACGGCCGAGCACCAAGGCCGGGTTGAACCGCTTCGTCTGGGACATGAAGTATCCCGGCCCGACCAAGCTCGACTACGACCTGGCACCGCCGCGGCCCAAGCCGCTGGCGCCCGATCCCGAGAACCCACCCGGCCCGACCGTCATCCCCGGCACTTACAGCGTCGAGCTCGAAGCCGGCAGCAAGCCTCAGTCGGCGAGCTTCACCGTGGTCAAGGATCCGCGCCTGGCGACGACGCCGGCCGACTACGCCGCCCAGTTCGCCCTGCACAAGGAGCTGGTGGCGTCGCTGTCGAAGCTGAAGCAGGCGCTCAACCGGCTGCGCAAGATGAAGCGCCAACTGGGCGAGGTCGCCGACCGGGCGGCCAAGTCGGAGCGCGCGCTGCGCAATCGCGCCGTGGCCCTCGGCCAGAAGCTCTCGGACATCGAGCGCGTGATGGTAGATCCGCAGCGCAAGTCGGTGCGCGACGTGCTGCGCAACCCGGCCGGCCTCAACGACACACTGTTCGACATGATCGCCATGACGACGACCGCCGACGCCGCACCCACCAGCCAAACCAAGGCGGTGTCGCGCGAGGTCATGGACAAGGTCGACAGCGAAGTCGCCAGGTTCGAGGCGCTTGTGAAGGGTGAGATCACGCCGTTGAACGCGGCGCTGATCAAGGCCCGCATCGGCCACATCGCCGCGGCGTAGGGCGCGCCGGGCGTGGTGCGCCAACCGGCAGGCTTCTGGGCGGTCTTCGTCACCGATCTGATCGTGCGCGCGGCGTACCAGATGGCGAAGAGCCCGGTGCTGCCGATCTTCGCGGCAAGCCTCGGCGCCAACAAGCTGATGATCGGTACCATCGTCGGCGTGTCGACGCTCACCGGAACGGTGCTGAAGCCGTTGATTGGCGCGCTGTCCGACCGCTTCGGACGGCGCGTCTTCTTCTTCGCCGCCCTGATCCTGTTCGCCGGCTTTCCCTTCCTCTACCGCTTCGTCCACACACCCGACCAGCTCGTCGGGTTGCGCGTCCTGCACGGCGCGGCGACAGCGATCTTCGGACCGGTCACCTTGGCGCTGGTCACCGAGATGGCGCCGACCAACCGTGGCGCCCGGCTCGGTCTGTTCGAGATAGCGCGCGGCAGCGGCCACCTGGTCGCCCCGGCCATCGCCGGCCTCCTGCTGACAGTGAGCTCGCCGCAGATGGTCTTCACGGTCGTTGGGCTGTTGAGCTGCGCGGCCCTGGTGCCCGCGCTATTCGTGCCGTTCGATGAGTCCAGGATCGTGGCGGCCGCGCGGCCGAGCCTGTGGCGCGATCTGGTGGCCGGCGCGCGACACACGGCCAGCCGTGCCGAACTGTGGTTCGTGGGCGCGCTCGAGTTCGCGATCTATGGTTCGATCTATTCGCTGAAGGCGTTCCTGCCGATCTTCGCCCTCGACGCCGGATACGGCGTGTGGGCCGCCGGGCTGTTCTTCACCCTCCAGGAGGCAACCCATCTTCTGGTCCGGCCGTTCGGCGGCCGGCTCGGGGACCGGCACGGTTATGCGCCGACCATCGCCTTCGGCCTGGTTGCTATCGGTGGCGCGCTGGTGGTGCTGCCACTCGCGCCCAATGCCGGCCTGCTGCTGGCGCTGGCCGTCGTTGTCGGGATCGGCCAGGGACTCACCTTCCCCTCGACGGTCGCCCTGATCGGCAACCGGGTCGCGGCCAGCCACATCGGCCTGGGACTCGGCTTCTACGGCGCGCTACGCAATTCCGGCAAGGTCGCGGGCCCCATCCTGGTGGGGGCGCTGCTCGAGGTCTTCGCGGCGCGGCTGGTGTTCCCCGGTCTCGGCGTCGTGGCGTTGCTGGTCGCCATCGCCCTGTTGATCGTGTCGGTGCCACGCCGGCGCGGCGTTCAGACTCCCTGACGAGCTGCGCGGTACTCCATCTCTGTCCGCGCCACCAGCTCGGCAACCGACGGCACGTCGGCCACGCCCGAGACCGAATGACCGGCGCTCCAGATGTCCTTCCATCGTTTGGAGTCAGGCTTGTCGCGCTCGGCGGCGTTGATGTCCTTGGCGATGTCGATGGCGCCACGCACCGGCAGATTGTCGGGATCGAGACCGGCTGCGGCGATCGAGGGCCGCAGCATGTTGGTCTCGAGGCCAGTGAAGGCCCGCGTCAGCAGTACGTCGTCGAGCCGGCTCTTCACCAACATCTGCTTGTAGGCGTCCTTGGCCAGGCTCTCGCGGGTGGCGATGAATTTGGTGCCCATGTAGGCGAGATCGCATCCCAGCGTCTCGGCGGCGGCAATCGCGTGACCGTCGGCCATGCCGCCCGCCATCACCACGATGCCGTCCCAGAAGGCCCGCACCGCACGCACGAAGGCGAAGGGATTGACCCAGCCGGTCTGGCCGCCGGCGCCCGCCGTCAGCAGCACCAGCCCGTCGACGCCAGCGGCAACCGCTTTCTCGGCGTGACGCACCGAGGCCACATCGGCCAGCACCAGACAACCCGAGTCCTTGAGCGGCTTCATCACCGGTTCGGGTGAACCGACGGAGGTGATCACCAGCTCGACCTTGGCGCGCAACACGGCGGCCAGGTCGTCGGGCACGCGCGGATTGGAGCGGTGCACGATCAGGTTGGGACAGAGCGGCGCCGGGGCGCGGCCGGTCTCGTCGGCGGCGCGCTTGAGGTCGCGGGAGATGTCGGAGAGCCAGCGGTCGAGTTCCTCGACCGTGCGGCAGTTGGCGGTCGGAAACGAGCCGACCACGCCGCTGCGGCAGGCGGCCTTCACCAGTGCCGGCCCCGATACGAGAAACATCGGGGCCGCGATCAGCGGCAGGCGAAGACGGCTCCTGAGAGTGTCAGGCAGCACCTCAGGCTGCGGCGGTAAGGCCTTCCTGCTCGAGCACGCGCTTCACGGCCGGGCGCGCCTTCATGCGCTCGTAGTGGGCGGCGACGTTCTTGGGCAACGGCATCTTCATGCGGCCGGCCGCCCAGAACGAGACATAGAAGAGCGCGGCATCGGCGACCGAGAACTTGCCGGCTACATACTCCTTGCCCTCGAGCGTCTTGCTCATGAGATCGAGACCCTTCTCCATGATCTCCTTGCCGCGCGCCTTGACCTTGTCGTGGTCGGCTTCGGTCGGCGCGTAGTTGGCCGGCCGGAACATGCGCGAGAAGCCCTGCATGTGCATGGTCGAGACGGCGTAGTCCATCGCTTCGAGCGCACGCGCCTCGCCGTCGGCGTCGGTGGGCAACAGGGCCTTCTCGGGGTTCTTGCGCGCAAGCCAGGTCGCGATTGCCGGGAACTCGGTCAGCACCGAGCCGTCGTCTTTCTGCAGCGTCGGCACCTTGGACTTGGGATTGAGCTTCACGAAGTCGGGTCCGTACTGCTCCTGCTTCGCGCCGTCGATCTTGTGGACGTCGTAGGGTTTGCCGATCTCCTCGAGAATGACGTGGATACCGAGTGAGCAGGCGCCGGGCATGTAATAGAGCTTCATGGTTTCCTCCAAAGACGGATTGGTAGCTAAGGAGCCTATCTCATCGCAGCAGGGCGAGAAGCGCAATCCCGACCACGACCAATGCCGAGGCCGCGATGCGGCGAAGCCCGAAGCCTTCCTTGAGCACGAGGGTGCCGAGCACGGCGCCAAAGATCACGCTGGTTTCGCGCAGCGCTACCACGGGGCCGAGCGGCAGGCTCCGGGCGGCGAGCAGAAAGGCGAGGAATCCCAGCACCGAAATGGCGCCGGCCAGCAGGCCGACCGCGCCGTGGCGGCGGACATAGGCCGGGAGCTGGGCGCGGCGAGTCACCAGGGCGTAACCGACCATGCCGAGACCGGTGACGATTTCCAGGCACGCCTGGAAGCCCAGCACCGTGCCGGCAGCGCGCACGCCCAACCCGCCGAAGAAGCTGTAGGTCGCCACCGACACGCCGGTCGCCAGGGCAAAGCCCACCGCCTGCCGGCTGGCACCGACGCCGATCGAGAGCGCCATGATGCCGAGCGAGATCAGGCCGACCGCTACCATTTGCCCCGTGCTCAGCGCCTCGCCGATGGCGATGAAGGCGGCAATCGTCATCAGCACCGGGGCAAGGCCGCGCGCCAACGGATAGACGACGCTCATGTCGCCCGCACCATAGGAGCGGATCAGGAGCGCGTAGTAGGCGAACATCACCGAGGCCGTGAGCGCCAGCCACTTCCAGCTCTCAGGCGCCGGCCAGTCGACGAACGGCAGGGCGGCAAGGCCCATCAGCAGACCCGCCGTCCGGATCGCCACCATGGTGAGGACGCGGTCGCCGGCCGATTTCACCAGCGCATTCCAGATCGCGTGGGCAATCGCGGAGAGGACGACGAGGCCGTAGAGCAGCGCCGGAGTCATGACGGTCGATTAGCGGCCGTGCCGGCGGGGTGGTCAACGCAGCGGTTCCGGTTGAGCCGCCACGCAAACGCCGCCTATGGTGCGGACCGCAACGAGAAATCACAGAAGTCCCTGGGGGAAGAGAATATGCCGACACCGAATCTGCGCGCCCTGGTAGGCACGCTCAAGACCAAGATCGGCACTTTTCTGTTCGAGTTCGCCACCCCCGGCATCGGCCAGGTCCTGAAGGCGGCCGGCGCTGAGTTCGCCGTGCTCGACATGGAACACACCGGCTTTGGTTTCGACACCGTGCGCAGCGTCGTGCGCTACCTGCAGGCGGCAGAGCTCCCTTCGATCGTGCGCGTGCCCTCGCAGTCCCGCCATCACATCTCGCGCGCACTCGACACCGGCGCCGACGGCGTCATGGTGCCGATCGTGTCGTCGGTCGCCCAGGCCAAGGCGGTGCTGGAGGCGGCCAAATACTGGCCCGACGGCACCCGCGGCGTGGCGCTGGGCCTCGCCCACGAACGCTTCGCGATGCGCAGCGAGCCGCTGCTGCCGCGCCTGGCCGAACAGAACGCCCGCACCGCCATCATCCTGCAGATCGAGGATCCGAAGGGCGCGGCGGCGGCCGACGAGATCGCCGCGATGCCCGGTGTCGACATGCTGTGGCTCGGCCACAACGATCTTTCGGTGGCCTTGGGCGAGCCCGGCGCCTTCGACCACCCCGACTTCGTGCAGGCCGAGCAGGCGACGATCGCGGCGGCGAAGAAGCACGGCAAGTCGGCCGGCCGGCTGGCGGCGGATGCCAAGCAGGCCGTGCAGTTCGCCAGGATGGGCTACGACTTCGTCTCGATCGCGGGCGACGTCTGGCTGCTGCAGCAGGCCTTTGCCGCCGGCGTCGAAACGGTCAGGCGCGGATGACTAGCCGCGAATGATGACAGGCAGGGCGCGGATGCCGCGGATGAAGTTGGAGTAGAGCCGCACCGGCGGGCCGGCGAGCTCGATCGCGAGGTCGCGCTTCAACATTTCCTCCCACAGGATCCTGAGCTGCATCTCGGCCAAGCGGTCGCCGACGCAGCGGTGGATACCGGCGCCGAAGGCGAGATGATGGCGTGGCCTGGCACGGCCGACGACGAAGCGGTCGGGCTCTTCGATCGCGGTCTCGTCGCGATTGCCCGAGACGTACCACATCACCACCTTGTCGCCCTTGGCGATCTGCTTGCTACCGAGTTCGGCGTCCCGGGTCGCGGTGCGCCGCATGTGGATCACCGGCGTCTGGTAGCGGATGGTCTCCGAGACGAGGCTCGGCAGCAGGCCGGCGTCGGCCCGCACCTTGGCGACCTCGGCGGGATGGGCGATCATGGCCATCAGTCCACCGCTCATCGAATTGCGCGTCGTGTCGTTGCCGCCCACGATCAGCAACCCGAAGGTGCCGATGAACTCGCGCAACGGCAGGTTCTGCGTCGCCTCGCTGTGCGCCATCATCGAGATCAGGTCGAACTTCGGCGGCTGGGCGGCGCGCTCCTTCCACAAAGCAGCCATGATCTCGGCCATCTGCGTCAGCTCGGCCATCCGCTCGGCCTCGCTCTTCACCACGGCGTCCGCATCCTCGATATTGGCGATGGCGACATCGGACCAGTGGGTGAGCTTGCGCCGGTCGGCCCACGGGAAGTCGAACAGTGTGGCCAGCATCATGGCGGTGAGCTCGGTCGACACGCGGTCCACCCAGTCGAAGGTCTCGTTGCGCGGCAGACCGTCGAGCACGGCCTGCGTGCGCTGGCGGATCGTGCCCTCCATGTTGGCGAGGTTCGAGGGGGCCACGATCGGTGCTACGGTCTTGCGCTGCGCGGTGTGGCGCGGCGGGTCCATGCGGATGAAGTTGGGCAGCTCCGAGCCCTTGGCCTGGTCGGCGATCTGAATGCCGCCGAGGCTCGACTCCGACGAATAGCTGCCATGATCGAGCTCGACCTTCATGATGTCGGCGAAGCGGGTCACCGACCAATAGGGGCCGAAGGGGCTGTCGGCATGGCGGTGCACTGGATCTTCCCGCCGCAGCCGCGCGAAATGCGGCGCCCAGGCATCTTCGCGATAGAGGCGCGGATTGCTGACGTCCGCGTGCTCGGGGGCGTGCTCGGTCATGGCCCAAGGCCGCCTCCGGGCAGGTTCCGAGTCAAGCCCATTCGTCGCAAGGACTCCCGATTTGGCGCGTTGACAGGCGGAAGGCGCAGGCGCAAACCGTCGCGCCGCCGCCTCCCTTGGCGGCGTTTGACATCATGGCCGCAGCCGACACCAGTCCTCCCGCTTCCCAGACCCCACCCGCGACACCCGGGCCACACGGCAGCAATGGCCATACGGCGCCGGGTGGTGCGGCCGCGGGCGTCATGGTTGGCGCACTGGGCGTGGTCTACGGCGACATCGGCACCAGCCCGCTCTACACGATCCGCGAATCGTTCATACACGGCTCCGGCTTGGCGCCGACGCCCGAACACGTGCTGGGTGTGCTGTCGGTGTTGTTCTGGGCCGTCACGCTCACTGTCACCATCAAGTACGTGGCGCTGATCATGCGTGCCGACAACAAGGGCGAAGGCGGCGTGCTGGCGCTGGCCACGCTTGCCATGAAGGGACTCGAGGCCAGCAGAGGCAAGAGGCGCGCCGCCGTCACCGCGCTGGCCGTGCTCGGTCTCTCGCTCTTCTACGGCGACGCCATGATCACGCCGGCGATCTCGGTGCTGAGCTCCGTCGAGGGCATCGAGGCGATTGCGCCCGCGTTCAAGCCCTACGTCATGCCGCTGGCGCTCGCAATCCTGGTTGGACTGTTCGCCTTGCAATCCCGAGGGACGGCGCGCGTGGGCCGGCTGTTCGGTCCGGTCATGCTGGTATGGTTCGCGGTGCTGGGCGTGCTCGGCCTGTGGCAGATCGTGAAGAACCCGGGCGTGCTGGTGGCCGTGAATCCCATTTACGGCATCAAGCTCATCGCCGACCAGGGGCTTGGCATTTTTTGGGCTTTCGGTGCGATCGTGCTGGCGGTGACAGGGGCCGAGGCGCTCTACGCCGACATGGGTCACTTCGGCAAGAAGCCGATCCGGGTCGCCTGGCTCAGCATCGTCATGCCAGGCCTGCTGCTCAACTATTTCGGCCAGGGCGCCATGGTGATGGTCGAGCCCGAATTGGTGAGCCGCGTGTTCTTCGAGCTGGTGCCCAAGGACTACGTGATCGGCTTGGTCGTGCTCGCGACCTTCGCAACCATCATCGCTTCGCAGGCTGTCATTTCCGGTGTTTTTTCGCTGACCCGCCAGGCGATCCAGCTCGGCTACCTGCCACGCATGGAAATCAAGCACACGTCCGAGACCGAGATCGGCCAGATCTATATCCCGCGCGTGAACTGGATCGTGATGGGCGGTGTCGTGGCCCTCGTCGTGGGCTTCGGTTCGTCGGGTGCCCTGGCCGGCGCCTATGGCCTGGCGGTCACCGGCGCCTTTCTGGTCGACGCCGCGCTCGCCACGACGGTGGCGATCCTGGTGTGGCGCTGGTCGTGGCCGATGGCCGTGGGCGTGTTCGGCCTGCTGGGCGTGTCCGACCTCGCTTTCTTCATCGCCAACGCCCTCAAGATCCCCGACGGTGGCTGGCTGCCCTTGATCGTCGCGGCCTTCATCTATTTCACCATCACCACCTGGCGCCGCGGCCGCCGGCTGGTCGCCACCGAACTCAGCGAAGGCGCGCTGCCGCTGCGCCAGTTCCTCGAACGCATGGAGCGTGCGCCCAACCGCGTCGCCGGCACCGCGGTGTTCCTGACGGCCGACGCCTCGGCCACACCAGCGGCCTTCCTGCACAATCTCAAACACAACAAGGTCCTGCACGAGCGCATCATCATCCTGCAGGTCGAGACCATGGACGTGCCGCGTGTCTCCGACGCCAACCGCGTCGAGGTCGAGCGCCTGGGCAAGGGCTTCCATACCGTGATCGCCCGCTACGGCTTCATGGAGCAACCCGACGTGCCGGCGGCGCTGCGGGCCTGCCGGCCGCACGGCATCGCCTACGACGAGATGGAGACCAGCTTCTTCCTCGGCCGCGAGACGCTGGTGCCGGCGCAGCGTTCGACCCTGGGTCGTATCAGCCGCGACTGGTTCATCTCGCTTTCCCATTCGGCCTCGGCGACCAAGACCTTCTTCCGCATTCCGCCGAACCGCGCTATCGAACTGGGCAACCAGATCCAGGTGTAACCGATTCAGGTGCAATCGATGGCGCGCCCCACGCTCGTCCTGCTGCCCGGCCTGCTGAACACACGGCGCGTCTTCGAGCATCAAATTTCCGCCCTCTCCGACGTCGCCGATGTCGTGGTGCCCGAGCTCTGGCACCACGACTCGGTCGGCGCCATGGCCGAGGCTGCGCTTGCATTGGCGCCCGGGCGCTTCGCGCTCGGCGGCTTCTCGATGGGCGGCTACGTCGCCTTCGAGATGCTGCGCCGCGCCGCCGAACGGGTCGAGCGGCTCGCCCTGATCGACACCCAGGCCACCCCCGACGCGGCCGAGGCGACGGCCCGGCGCCGCGGACTGATCGAGCAGACCAAGATCGGCCGCTTCCACGGCGTGCATCGCACCTTGCTGCCGTTGATCGTCCACCCGTCGCACCTCGACGATCCGGCCATCACCCAGCCGATCCTCGACATGTCGCTGGAGATCGGCGCCGAGGGCTTCGTCCGCGAGCAGACCGCCATCATCGGACGGCCCGACAGCCGACCACTGCTGGTCGACATCGAGGTCCCGACCGTGGTGATCGTCGGCCGCCAGGATCAGACGACGCCGCTCGGCCGCTCCGAGGAGATGGCCGCCGACATCTCGACCTCGCGACTGGTCGTGCTCGAGGACTGCGGCCATATGACCCCGTTGGAAAGGCCGGCCGAGGTGACGGCCGCACTCAGGAGATGGTTGAGCGCATGAACACCACCTACGCCCGTGAGGACTATCTCGGCGCCGATGAGTACATCGACGTCGTGCGCAAATCGGGTCTCAACCGGCCGGTCGAGGACCGCGGCCGCGTCGAGCGCATGCTGGCCCACGCCAACCTGATCCTGACTGCCCGCCAGGACGGCAGGCTGGTGGGCTTCGCCCGCTCGCTCACCGACTTCTGCTTCTGCTGCTACCTGTCCGACCTCGCCGTCGACAAGGCCTGCCAGGGCCAGGGCATCGGCAAGCGCCTGATCGAGGAGACGCGCACCGCGGCCGGCGGCGCACTCACCACCACGCTGCTGCTCTCGGCGCCGACGGCGGTGAGCTTCTACCAGGGCATGAAAATGCCCCAGGCCGACAACTGCTTCCTCTACCGCCGGCAGAAGTAGCGACGCCTCCCGACGCGAGACAAAGTAAAAACCGACTTTGACGCTCCCGCGCATCGCCTGCCTCTCCCCAAGTGCCAGAAGCCCTTGGGAAATCCGGCGTACGAGGAGATGCACGGTGCCTCCCGAAGTGAGACATTTTGAAAACTCACTTCTCGCGCCCCAGCACTTCCGACGACCACATCAGCGCGGCCACGATCCGGTCGTTGGCGCGCCCGATATGGCCGATCTGGCGGCCGCGATAGAGCACCGGCCGCGTCCTGGGATTTTCGACCCGGTCCATGGCGACCAGCAGGATCGTCTCGCGCCGCCACTTCAGGCGCTCGCGGCAGTCGTGGTCGAACGTCTCGTCCTGCTCACGCCAGCGATGCGCGGTCCGGCGGTCGATGCCGGTGCGCGCCGCCGCCTCGCTCATGGAACCCCAGCGGAAGAGATGGCGCAGGAAATCGCGCTTGCGGCGGGCGAGACTCGGCCGGCGTTTCGGCACGTACCAGACGACGTCGGGATAGCCCCCGGGCGGCGGCGGATCGCTGTATGGCATCGGCTCCTCCTCGAATAGGAGTCTAATATATTATTCCTATCAAATGCTGTCAATATCCTACCGCCGACCCGTTGACCTGAATCAAGGCGGCGGCTGGATGCGCAGGACAGGGTCGGCCGTTGCAACATTGGCCAGGATTTTTCGCATGCCGCACAGTCACGCCGTCGTCTGGATGGACTCGAAGGAAGCACACGTCTTCCGCTTCAACGCCGAGGACGTCGAACGCGAGCGCATCAAGGCCCACAACCCGTTCCGCAAGGTCCACCACAAGGCCGGCGTCATCGGTGCGGGGCACCAGCAGCTCGATCGCGACTATTTCGACCATATCGTCGACGCGTTGCGCGGCGCCAACGAATGGCTTCTGGTCGGGCCGGGCAACGCCAAGGACCAGCTCCTGCATCATGTCGAGACGCACATCGGCTGGCTGAAGGAAAAGCTGTTCGCGGTCGAAGCAATGGACCATCCGACCGACGGCGAACTTCTCCATCACGCCCGGCGCTTCTTCAAGGCCGCCGACAAGCTGCGCCCGATGAGCGCCTGACGCCCCGCTCTCACTTCGGCCGGGATTACATACCCTTCATCGCCTGACCGCGGATTTCACCGCCCTTGTTCGCTGCGGTGTGGATGTTGAAATACCACTTGCCGGCCTGCAGGTCGGCCGCCTGTGCATCGGTCAGCGTCGCCTCGCCCTTCATCGGGCTGGCAAGTTCGCCCTTCTGGGGCATGACAACGCCGGCATTTGCGCCAGCCGCCGCCGGGCCATGGAAGTGAGCCGCCGTCACCGGGCCGCTCAGGCCGGAATAGGTGACGGTCCAGGTAAACTTCCTGGTGGTTGTGTCGTAGGTGCCGGTGAGCGCGCCCGTGCCCTTGCTGGCATTGGGCGGCACCTGGTTGGCAGCCGTGAGAGTTGCCTTGTACATCTGGGTTTCGGCAAAGGCAGCCGATGCCGCGAATAGCGCAGCCATCGCTAGGCCGGCAAGGCCGGAACGGAACAGTTTCGTATTCATCGCTCGGCGTCCTCCGATTGAGGCCGGCACACGGCATTTGCCCATCGGACGGGCCGGCGACGTCGGAGGGCCATTCAGCATGGCAACGAGCCGCCGGGCAGAAAGTTGCCCCGGCACGCATCCGTGTGATTGAAGGCCGATCGAGACCCAGGTCAGGACGGGTGCGACAGGGCGTTGAGAATGGGGCAGTCGGCGGTGCCGCCCTCTTGCGGGCAGGCCGACACCAACGGCGCCAGCATTTTTTCCAGGCGGGCGAGATCGTCCAGCCGGCGGCGGATGTCCAGGAGATGTCGCGCGGCAACTTCGTGGACGTCGCGGCAGGCGTGCGATGAGTCCTCGGTCATGGCGAGCAGCTCGCGGATCGACTCGGTCGAGAAGCCCAGCTCCAGCGTCCGGCGAATGAAGATGACGCGAGCAATGTCCGAGGTCCGGTAGAGCTGCAAACCGCCGGCGGTCCGCCGCGGTTTGTCGATGAGACCCAGGCGCTCGTAGAAGCGGAGGGTGGCGATGTCGACACCGGCCTGTTCGACCAGCGCGCCGACGGCAATCGTAGCAAGCGCGGACATGGCGGCTTTGCCTCAAGACCGTGGGTGGAGCCTCCCGGACCGGGACGGCATTCAATCATGCCATGGTCTTGGATCGCATGCTAACTGCAAATAAATGGTGGTTTACCCGCTTTGCAAAAACCACTGTCAGCGACGGCGCTGCTGCGCCTCGACCGCCTTGCGATACTGGGCATCGAACCCGGCAAGGCTCTGCTGGAACGGCCCGGCCATGGTGCCGTCTCCCAGGCTGACCTGCACGACGATCTGCGAGCCCGACCGCATCTGTTGCAGCAGTTCGGCGGATTTCTCCTGGACGTACGAGCATTCGCCACCCCCGGCGCAGAGGCTGGTCGAGACGAAGGGATTGCCGTCGACCTGAAGGCTGGCAAGCTTGCCGACGCCGTCGCCCACCACCGTGAGCGTGGTGTAGGCCACCGAGTAGCTCACGATCAGGAAGGTGCCGAGCAGGTTGTTGGGGCCGCCGTCGATCATGTTAGACACGGTGCAATCAAGCCCGCGCTCGGTGTTGCAGTTCATCACCCACTGGTTGGGCGGCTGGTTCTGGCCCATGCCCTGGGCCGCCGCGGGCGCCGCCAGGGCGAGCACGCCAAGAGCCACGAATAGATAACGCATCATCGGCTGTTTACTCCCTTGCCTTCGGGCGACTCTTAGCAGCCTGCCGCGACGTCGCCCACCACCCGCACCCGCACGCGCACGGAGTTGCCGGGCAGGTAGGCGAGCGGCATGTCCTCGCTTTCGATGGTCGCGAGCGAGGCGCGGCCCGCGCCCGCCGCCACGGCGCGGTCGTTGGCGATGCCCTGGGCCGCGACAATCGCCTCGGCCCGGGTCAAGTCCTTGAAGATCTGGTCGCACTCGCCCGAGACCTGGGCGATGGCGGCGCCCACGGCGTTGGCGCAGTCGCCATGCTCGACATGGATCACGTGGCTGACACCCGCGAGCTTCCCGGGAATCAAGAAGGCGCCGCCGCCGACCGCGATCAGCGGCACGTCGCCGGCCTCGGTCTTCATGCGGTCGATCGCCTCCTCGGCAAGCCGCGCCGCTTCGGCGAAGACCTTCCTGCAGGTTGTCGCATCGAGGTGCGCCACCTTCGCCCTGTCGCCGAGCGCCAGCACGCCTGACGCGACGGCGATGTCCGTCGTCGTGAGCTGCCTGCCGCCGAAGGCGATACCATCCTTCAGCAGGCGATAGCCGACCGACACCGGACCGACCTTCAGCGGCTCCAGCGCGACGTGGCTGCCGCCACCGAGGCCGATGGAGAGGAGATCGGGCATGCGGAACAGCGTGCGCACGCCGCCCACCTGCACGACCGAATTGGCCTCGCGCGGAAAGCCCTGCCTGAGCTGGCCGACGTCGGTGGTGGTGCCGCCGACGTCGATCACCAGGGCATCGGCCAGGCCCGACAGATAGGCGGCACCGCGCATGGAATTGGTGGCGCCCGAGGCGAAGCTGTAGACCGGCAGGCGCCGGGCCTGCGCCGCCTCCGCCACCGTGCCGTCGTTCTGGGTGATGAACAGGGGAGCGGCGATGCCGGAATTGCGGATCGCCGCCTCGAAGGCGGCGATGGTGTCGCGCGCCAGATCGGCCAGCGCCGCGTTCAGGAGGCCGGCGTTCTCGCGTTCGAGCAGGCCGATGCGGCCCAGATCGGACGAGCAGGTGATGGCGGCATCGGGGATGACCGCCGCCACCAGTTCGGCGGCGCGGCGCTCATGGCCGGGATCGAGCGGCGAGAAGATCGCGGAAATGCCGACCGAACGCAGCCCGGCCGCCTTCATCTCCTGCGCCGCCCGGATGACCGCCGCCTCGTCGAGCGGCATGAATGGCCGGCCGTCGTATTCGTGGCCGCCCTCGACCATCCAGACGCCGCCGCGCACCAGATTGGCGAGGTCTTCCGGCCAGTCGCAGAACGGCGGCAGCGAGGCCGAGGCCGGCATGCCCAGCCGCAACGCGCCAACCGTGGTGAGATGGCGACGCTGGACCACGGCATTGATGAAATGCGTGGTGCCGATCATCACGCCGTCGATGCGTTTTGGCTTGCCGCCCGCCTCTTTCAACACGCCGGTCGAACCCAGGCTCTTCAACGAGTCCAGGATGCCGGCGGTCACGTCCTCGCTGGTCGGTGCCTTCACCGCACGGACCACTTTCCCGTCTTCGATCAGGACGGCGTCGGTGTTGGTGCCGCCGACATCGATGCCGATGCGCCTCATGCCGCGAACACACTCTTGAAGTCGATGTCGTAACCAAAGGCGCGCGGGCCGACGTGCTGCAGGCCCTTGGGGCTGAGGAACACCGGAGGGGGCGGCAGCGCGATCACGGTGACCCGCTGGCCGTAGCGGATGGTCTCGGTGCCGACCGCCTCGCCCGACACCGAATCGAGCACGCAGATCAGATCGGGCGACATGGCGATCGGCTTGCCGTCGAGCCAGGCCACGATCCATTCGTTCTGGAAGTTGAGTTCCAGGGCGGCGCCACGCCAGTCGTCCATGCCATCGAAGCGGGTGCGGCCGCGCAAGAATCCCTCGGTGGCGCGGCGTTCGACGTCGACCACCTTGCCCTTGTAGAGCAGCTTGCCCGGCTCGACCGACAGGATGGCGGCGATCGGATCGGCGTGCTGGCGCTGGGCCTCGCGCACGGCATGGCCGATGGCGATGGCCTTGGTGGTGGTGCCCTGGATGCCCCACTTCTTGACCTCGGCGCCGGTCCTCGGCGCCTTGCAGGTCGACGCGATGGAGCCGTACTCGGTGCAGATCTTGCGGCTGACCCGCTCCATCCACTTCCAGGTCGGCACCTTGTCGACCACTGATTCGAGGCCGCGCACGTCGACGGTGGTGAGCGGATACGGCGCGAGATCGGCCACGGCCACCGACGTCATCTGCGCCTCGGGGTATGCGCGGCCCATCATGTCGGCGTCGATCACCGGGCGCCCGAGGTGCGCCGCCGCCATCAGCGGCTGGAGGGAATTCCCGCCGCCGATCTCCAGCGCCATGATGCCGCGGAAGCGATGGCCGGTATGGCGCTCCATCAATTCGACGGCGCGAGCGATGGTACGGCTGTCGGTCAGGCGCTCCTGGCCGACCAGCGGCGCCCCCATGTTGGACACCGCCGCCACCCAGTCGTCGTCCGCCAGCTCCGATGAAGGCATGAGCTGGATCCGGTGACCCTCCTTGTAGAGAGCCCGCATGTTCAAGAGGCCGAGATAGGGGCTGCCGCCGCCACCGGTGCCCAGCACCCAGGCGCCGACGGCGAGAGATTCGATGTCGTCGAGTGTGACGTCGTGCAAAGGCATGCGTTTGCCAACTCTCCCCGCGGCACCTATGTAGCCGCCTGTTCCACCGCTGACAAAGCGCCAGTTACCAAGGGGATACCGAGCAATGTCCGAGCCAAGCATCAAACTCGCAGCCTTCTGCGGCAGCCTGCGCAAAGCCTCCTTCAACCGTCTGGCGCTCGCCGCCTTCACCGAGCGGCTGCCGGCCGGCGTCACGCTTTCGACGATCGAAATCGGCGATTGGCCGCTCTACGACGCCGACGTTCAAGCCAAGGGCTTTCCCGACAAGGTGCAGGCCGCGCACAAGGCCATGCTGGAGGCCGACGGCATCGTGTTCGCGACCCCGGAATACAACTATTCGATCTCGGGCGTGTTGAAAAACGCCATCGACTGGCTGTCGCGCATGACCCCGCAGCCGTTCGCCGCCAAGCCTGTCGCCATGTTCGGCGCCTCGGGCGGCCCGCTCGGCACGGCGCGCGCACAGTATCATCTGCGCCAGATGATGGTGTTTCTGGACGGCCGGCCGGTGAACAAGCCGGAGGTCATGATCGGCGCGGCGCAGACCAAGTTCGCCGACGGCAAGTTCACCGACGAGGCGGGGGCCAAGCTTCTGGCCGATCTCGGCACTTCGCTCGCATTGGCGATCCGCCAGGCAAGGGCCGCCGCAAAAGTGTCGTAATAAACTCAGTTCGGACGCAGGCTGAGGATGTAGGCGATCAGGTCGTCCTGGTCGGCCGCACCCAGCGACAGGTCGGGCATGCGACCGTGCGGCGCCGACAGGATGCCCTTCAGCGAGGCCGCTGTGGTCTCGCGCTTGGCGGCGATGGCCGGAAGGGTCGGCAGGCCGTCGGCCCGGCCGGCGGATGCGGTGCGGTCGACGATGTGGCAATTGCCGCACCAGCGCTCGGCCAGCGCCCCACCCCGGGCGAGGTCGGCGGCATTGCCCGAGCCGGGCAGCCCGAGCCCGGCTGACAAAAGCGATAGCAGGGCAATCGACCAACGCATCGTCGTCACCACGTGTAGACGCCGCGCGGCGTCACCACCATGTGGTTGGTCACGGCCTTCACCCCGGGGATGCCGGCGGCGAGGACACCGCAGGCCTCGCACTGGCTGGTCGAATCGGCGTGGCCCCAGATCTCGACATTACCGTCCTGCACGATGATGTTGCGCAGCAACGAGGCCGACCACGGCTCGCGATCGAGCTTCTGCAGGATCTGATCGCGCAGCGCTGCATCGTCGACGGCCGGCGCCCTACTTGCCGTCGGTGCCGAAATCAGCGCCTGCAGCAGGTTGGCGCGGCTCACGATGCCCACCACCTTGCCGTCCCGCACCACGGGCAGGCGCTTGATGCCGAACTGGTCCATCCGCGCCGCCACGACCGAGAGTTCGGTGTCCTCCTCGGCCAGGACGACCGGGTGGCTCATGACGTCGGACACTTTCCGGCCGTGGGCCTTGAGGTAGTCGCGCGCCAGAGTGGCGCCCTCCTCAAACAGGGCCTTCCAGCGGGTGACTTGCTTCTCGGAGCCGATTTCGGCCCGATGGATGAGATCGCCTTCGCTCACGATGCCCTGCAGCCGGCCGGCCTTGTCGACCACCGGCAGCGCGCTGATGCGTTCGCTGAGCAGCAGACGCGCGGCATCGAGGACGGTCGCGTCCGGTTTGATGCAGACCACCGAGGTGGTCATGATATCTGCGGCTTTCATGCGTTCCCCCCGCACTGGGTCAAGTCAATACGGGCAGGATCGGCCCAGCACGACCCGGGCGCTTTGATCTGGATTAAACGCCGGGCACGAAAGGCGGTTGCCGGGTCCCGGCGGGACGGGGTGCAGAGGGGGCACGTACGTCAGCGCGGCTCGGGCCGATAGTTCGGTCCATGCCGAAGGAACGTGACCGGCATTCATGCTAGCAAGCCGCGTCATGGCGTCGAGACTTCCGCTCCTGCTGCTGCTGATCGCGGTGACCTGCCTCAGTCAGTTCTACCGTGTTTCCAACAGCGTGATCGCGCCGGAACTCGCGCGCGACCTCGACCTCTCGGCGCGCCAGCTCGGCTGGGCGGGCAGCGCCTTCTTCTTCGCGCTGTTCGCCGTGCAAATTCCGGTCGGCATGTGGTTCGACCGCTTCGGTGCCCGGCGCACCGTGGCGGCGCTGTCGCTGCTGGCCATGGCGGGCTCGCTGTGGATTGCGACGGCCAGCGATGCCGCCGACCTGATCGCCGGCCGCGCCGTCGTGGGCGTGGGCTGCGCCGCCTCGTTCATGTCGGTGGTGTTCCTGTGCTCGCGCTGGTTCCCGCCGGCCAGGCTCGCGACCGCACTGTCCTGGGTGTTCGCCGCCTCCAACGTCGGCACCCTGGCAGCAGCCACGCCGCTCGCCTGGATCGCCGCGACCGTGGGCTGGCGCCACGGCTTTCTCGGCTTCGCCGCCGTCACACTGCTGGTGGCGGCGGGCTTTTACGCCTTCGTGCGCGACCGGCCACCGGAATTCTACCAGGCGGCGCGCGGCGCGGAGCCTCACAAGGAGACTCCGTCCGAGATCCTGCGCGGCCTGTGGCAGGTGTGGCGCACCCCGGGGCTCGGTCCGGTGCTCTCCATGCACTTTTTCGCCTACGCCACGATGCTGACCGTGCTGGGCGTGTGGGGCGGGCCCTATCTCTACGACGTGCACAAGCTCGATGGCGTGGCGCGCGGCAACGTGCTGCTCGCCATGGGCGCGGCGCAGATCCTGGGCATCCTGGCCTACGGGCCGATGGACCGCGTGCTGCGCTCGCGCAAGAAGGTCGTGTTCGGCGGGGCCACGATTTCGATGGTGCTGCTCGCGGTCATGGCGCTGCTGGCCGAGCCGCCGCTGTGGCTCGCGGTGGTGCTGCTGGTCGCCTTCTGCTTCTTCTGCGCCTACGGCACGGTGATCGTGGCCCAGGGCCGGGCGCTGTTTCCCGACCGCTTGGCCGGCCGCGGCGTCACCACGGTCAACATGGCGCAGTGCCTGGGGCTGGCCGTTCTGCCGGCCGGCACGGGCTACATCGTGGAAGCCTTCGGCGCCGGCGACACGGCCTATCGCTGGGTGTTCGGCACGCTCGCCGCCGGCCTCGCGCTGGGATCGATCGCCTATGCGCGAGCACGCGACAACGCATCGGCGTGAGGGGCTACTTCGTCGCTTCCCTGAGGTAGGCGATGAGGTCGGCGAGCTGGTCCTGGCGCTTCAGCCCGGCATAGACCATCTTCGTGCCGGGCATGTCGGCCTTGGGATCGCGGAGATAGGCGGCCAGCGTCCTGTCGTTCCACTCGATGCCGAACTTTCGCATCACCTCGGAGTAGCTGTAGTTCGTCCCGGCGCCCGACTTGCGGCCGATCAGGCCGTGGAGATTCGGCCCGGCCACGCTCGCCCCGCCCCTTTCGAGCGTGTGGCAGGCCTTGCACTGCATGTTGAAAACGCGCTCGCCCTTGGTTGCATCTCCCACCTGCGCTGATGCCGTTGTCGCCGACAGCCCGACTATCAGCCCCACAATCAGCATTGGCGCTGCACCGATCCAGTTCTTCATCCAGCTTCTCCTGATCTTCAGTCCGACGCGAATTCATGTGGCTCCTCGGTCGCCCCTTGCAAGAGGCGGGCCCTGTGTTCACGCGCGAGCAACGTTCGCTTGCGCGCAAAGCCCCAGCGATAGCCCGAGATCGAGCCGTCCTTCTTCACCACGCGATGACAGGGGACCACGATCGCCAGGATGTTGGCGGCGCAGGCTTCGGCCACTTCGCGGGCCTCGCGCGGCGATCCGAGGCGGGCGGCAATCTCGCCGTAGCTGGCGGTCGTGCCGGCGGGAATTTCCCGCAGCGCCTTCCAGACGCGGAGCTCGAAGGCGGAACCCTGCAGGTCGGGGACGAGGTCGATGCCGCTCGCCGGGTGTTCCACCAGTTCGGCCGCCAGGTCGAGCGTCTCGCGCAGCGCCTCCGGATCCTCGACGACCTCGGCATCGGGAAACCGTGTCCACAGCGCCTGCAGCCTCACCTCATTCATGTCGCCGAATTCCAGCATGGCCAGGCCACGGTTCGACATCGCCGCAACGAAAGGCCCAAGGGAGCTTTGCCCGCTGGCATAACGAATTGTCTTTGCCATGTTCTTCTCCATCGGTTGATCATCGATGGCTTGAAGATAGGGTGTCCACCGCCCGCAGGCGCTCCGCTATCGGCCTGGAATTCGAAAACAAAGCCTCCTATTCAGACGACGATGCAAAATCTGTTCGACACGGAAGGCGAAATCGAGGCGCTGGCGCCGGGCGCCGTGCTTCTGCGCGGCCGCGCGCTGGCGGTGGATAGAGAGTTGCTCGCCGCCATCGAGGCGGTTGCCGCCGAAGCGCCGTTCCGACACATGGTGACGCCGGGCGGCTTCGAGATGTCGGTGGCGATGACGAATTGCGGCGCCGGCGGCTGGATCACCGACCGCAGGGCCTATCGCTACACGGCGGAGGATCCCGACAGCGGCAAGCCGTGGCCCGCGATGCCCGCTGCCTTCCTGGCCTTGGCTGGCGCCGCCGCCGCCGAAGCGGGCTTCCCGACCTTCGTGCCCGATGCCTGCCTGATCAACCGCTACGAGACCGGCGCGCGGCTGTCGCCGCACCAGG
>MEMN01000105.1:0-601 GCA_001767945.1 Alphaproteobacteria bacterium RIFCSPHIGHO2_12_FULL_66_14
CCAGGGCGGGCCCGGCATGCCGGAGTGGGGCATGCTGCCGATCCCAAGGAAGCTCGTGAAGCAGGGCGTGCGCGACATGGTGCGGCTCTCGGATAGCCGCATGAGCGGCACCAGCTACGGCGCCTGCATCCTGCACGTCTCGCCGGAATCATACATCGGCGGGCCGTTGGCGCTGGTGCGCACCGGCGACATGATCTCGCTCGATGTCGACAAGCGCACCATCGACATGAACGTCTCGGACAAGGAGCTGGCCAAGCGCCGCGCCGCCTGGAAGAAGCCCGAGCCGCGCTATGAGCGCGGCTACGGCTGGATGTTCACCAAGCACATCAAGCAGGCCAACGAAGGCTGCGACTTCGATTTCCTCGAGACGAGTTTCGGCGCGCCCGTCGTCGAACCGTCGATCTACTGAGGACAGCACCATGGCCTTGAAGCCCGAGACCCGCGACAAGTTGAAGACCATCAGCACCGCCACGGTGGCAACCGCCCTGTTCAAGCGCGGCTTTCGTAGCCAGTTCATCCAGGACGTGCATCCGCTGTCGCCCGTCCAGCCGGTGCTGGTCGGTGAGGCCTTCACCTTGCGTTACATGCCGGCGCGCGAGGA
>MEMN01000105.1:691-6221 GCA_001767945.1 Alphaproteobacteria bacterium RIFCSPHIGHO2_12_FULL_66_14
TCCGGGACTCCGCCGAGATCGCCCGGCTCGGATTCCCGGCCTACCACCATCGCCCCAGCGCGCCGACCAACCTCACGCTCCATCAGGCGATCGACATCAACGTGCCGATCGGCTGCGGCGACGCGCCGGTCTTTCCCGGCGACGTGATCCTGGGCGACAGTGACGGCGTCATCGTGATCCCCGCCAATCTCGCCGACGAGATCGCCGAGGAGGCCTGGGAGATGACCGCCTTCGAGGATTTCGTCACCGAACAGGTGACCGGCGGCATGGGGATCTACGGCCTCTATCCGGCAACGAACGAGCAGACCATGGTCGATTTCGCGGCCTGGCGGAAAATCAAGGGGCGTTAGAGAAGGAAGCAGAATGATCAAGCGCAAGCAGCGCATTCCGATGCGCGACCTCGCGACCATGGCCGCCGAGGATCGCGAGACCGTCGAGAAGAACGCGATGAACGGCCAGATCTTCAACATCTTCAAGGTGCTGGCCCACCATCCCAAGCTGGTGAAGCGCTGGACGCCGTTCGCCGGCCATGTGCTCGGCAAGCAGACCCTGCCGTTCCGCGACCGCGAACTCCTGATCCTGCGCATCGGCTGGTTGAACCAGGCCGAGTACGAATTCGCCCAGCACGAGCTGATCGCCAGGAAGGGCGGCGTTACGGATGCCGACGTCGAGAACGTCAGGAAGGGCCCTGGGGCCGGCTGGAGTGAGCATGAGGCGGCGCTGATGCAGGCGGCCGACGATCTCTACGAGAACTCCGTCGTCTCCGACGCCACCTGGGCGGTGCTCGCGAGGAAGTACTCGACCGAGCAGCTCATGGACGTGGTCTTCACCATCGGCCAGTACAATCTCGTGTCGTGGGCGCTCAACAGCTTCGGCGTGCCGCTCGACGATTTCCTGCCGGGGGCGAAGAAGTAGCGACGGCGGATCAGGCGCCGCCGCCGGTCAGAAGTTCCGTCAGCTTTCGCAGGGGCACGGGCTTCTCGACCACGGCATAGGGCGGCAGGGCCGGATGCCGGCGGCGCTCCTCGACCACGCGCTGCGTGTCCGGGTCGCCCGACATCAGGATCCAGCGACAGGTCGGACGGCGCGATCCGAATTCGACATAGAGATCGATGCCGTCGCCGTCCTTCAAATTGATGTCGCAGACCACGGCGTCGAGCGGCGCAGCCGTCGAAGGCGGAAGGCCGAGAACCTCGCGCGCTTCGCCGATCGACCCCAGCGCGATCACGTCATGATGCCGACGGATCAGGTAATCGCGGATCTCGCTGCGCAGATCGTCGTCGTCTTCGATGAGGAGAAGCTGCATGCGCATCTCCCGGGTTTCGGGCGGTGCCGGACCCGTGGCGACAGTCGAGACCCCGCGCGAGGCCCTGTCAACCGGTCTCTCGCGGATGCACGCGGCGGTTGCCGGGTGCGTCCGGCTCAGCCGAACATCCGGCCCAGCCACTTGTGCGGCGCCGTCGCCGGCAGGCCCGTCTTGGCGGCGGCGCGGCCCATGCGGCGCACCGAGCTGAGCAGCTGGCTCGGCCGCACCGGCTTGTTCATGAAGGAATAGAGGCCGACCTTCCGCAGCGTCGGCTCGGCCAGCCCGTCGATGCGGCCCGACATCATCAGCATCGCGGTCTCCGGCGAAAGCCGCCGGATCCGCTCGGCCACGGTGACGCCGTCGAGATCGGGCAGGTTGTAGTCGAGAAGCGCGATCCGCGGCCGGATCCCGGCCACGCGATGGAGGGCATCGGAGCCGCAATGGAGAACCTCGACGCTGAGCCCCGAGCGGGAGAGGTAGCAGGCGAGTTCCTCGGCCTGGGCCGGATCGTCCTCGACGATGAGGACGTCGCAGCCGGTTTCGGGCGGGTCGGTGTCGTCGCGGGTCATGAGCATGTTCATGGCCGCACTATGTGCCGCCGGTTGATGCGGTCACGCGCTATCGCATCCGGATTGGAACGCCGAACGGCTCCGGAATGGAATGAACGGACGCGCAGGAACGCTCAGGTGCCGGTGCGGCCGAGGTAGGTGTCGAAAAAGCTTTCGACGGCCTGGAAGCCGGGGGCCGTGAGGCGGATGATGGTCCGTCGCTTGTCGCCGGCGTCCTCGACGCGCGCGATCAGGCCGTGGCCCTGCAGCGTGTCCATCCGCCGGAGCGCCGTCGTCAGGGGAACGCCCGAGGCGGCGCCGAGGCTGGTGACGGTCACTTCCGCGCCGGCCAGCCGGGCGTCGTAGAGGTCGAGCAGCATCTCCCAGCAGGGATCCGAGAACAGGTCCGAGGGGAAATACCGGGCGCGCGTCCGGCGCATCGTTCGCAGGTTGGCGAGCGCCGCCCGCTTGCGCTCCAGGGGATCGAGGTCCTTGGCAGCCTTCGCGCCGGCGTCGGGCGGCAGCTGCGCCGGCAGGTCCGGCTGGCGGCGCAGCTGGCGGACCAGCTGCGCCGACTTGACCGCGCGCACCAGCTTGGGGGCGTCGATCGGCTTGGTCAGCATGTCGCGCGCACCGAGGCGAATGGCCGCCACGGCGTCCTCGAAGCCGGCATGGCCGCTCACGAAGATGACCTCCGGCCGCTCGCGGTCGCCGAACTGGCTCAACCGCTCGGCGAACTCCATGCCGTCCATCTCGGGCATGCGCAGGTCCGTGACCACGACGCCCGGCTTGCAGCCGTCGGCCAGCAGCCTGAGGGCGGCCCAGCCGTCGGCGGCGGACCTGCAGGTGAGGCCCGCCTTGGCCATGTATTCGACGAGTTCCTCGATGGTGTCGCCATCGTCGTCCACCACCAGGACGTCGATGGCGCCCGCCTTGTCGAGGGTGTTGCCGGTTTCGGTCATGGGCACCTGTTCCGCCGCGACGTGGATTGTCTCCACAATGGATGCGTTTGTCGGCGTCTCCCTCCGTCAAATTGCCTGTTTTGCGGTACATTGGGCAAGGGTCACGGGGACGAATTCGGGGCGGCGGGAGGCGGTGGCGGTGGACGGGTCAAGGCGCTCGAACGGAAGGTCGGCGCCCGATGGCGAACATCGGGCCGCGACCGCGAGCCGTCGCGTCGACCGCAGGCGCACGATCGTCGTCGCCGGCCTGCAGATCGTGCTGATCTGGACGGCGGCCGCGATGTTGATCTGGTACAGCCATCGCAGCGCCGTCGAGGACGGCAAGAGGATGGCGGAGGATACCAGCCTTGCGGTTGCCGCCTACATGAAGCAGTCCCTGGGCGCCGCCGACCTGGTGCTGAAGAGCATCCAGGACTGGATCTCGGAGGGGAACATCGCCTCCGAGCCGCAGTTCCGCCAGGCCATGCAGGAACGCCGGTTCTTCGACGAAATGCGCGAGCGCGTGGTCGGCCTGCCGCAGATCGCCATCGTCGGAATCATCGCGCGCAACGGCGAGCTTCTGAACAACACCCATGCCTATCCGGCGCCGCCGGTCGATCTGTCGGGACGCGAGGCCTACCGGGCGCCGATGGCGGCGGGCGCGCCGGCGCTGGTGCTGACCGGATCGTCGCCCGGCCGCACGAGCGGCCGCTGGACATTCTATCTGGTGCGCAAGGTGGTCTCGAAGTCCGGCGAGACGCTGGGGCTGGTCGCCGTCGGGCTGGACGTCGATCTCCTCGCCGACTTCTTCCGGCGCATCTCGGCCGGCGAGGACAGCGGCCTGTCGTTGTTCCGTGACGACGGCACGCTGCTCGCGACCAGCGCGCCGCGGCCGGATGTGCTGGGCAAGCGCTTCGAGGACGCCCTGCCGGTGCGCCTCATCGCCGAGGGTGGCTCCGGCCGGGCCGTGTTCACCGACCGGCCGGGCTGGCTCGGTCCCGAGACCGCCGGCGCCCGCATCGTGGTGCCCCGGAGCGTCGAGGGCTATCCGGTGTTCGTTTCCCTGGTCATCGGCGATGGCGTGTTCCTGACCCGCTGGCGCGAGATGAGCGCCCTCGTCGTGGCACTCGCGCTTGCGCTCGCCGCCGTCACGTTCCTCGCCACCCACCGTATCCTGCGGCTGATCGACCGGTCCGCGGCGGCCAGCCGCGCCGAGTCGGAGCGCGACCTGCTGGCGGCGGTCGTCGATACGCCGTCCGCCCTCACGGCGGTCCTCGACCGTGACGGCGAGGTCGTGCATGCCAACACGCGGTTCCGCGAGGTCTTCGGCAGCGACGCCGAAATCCGCAAGGCGTTGCACGGCCCGGCGCTGCGCGGCGCCGACAAGGTCCGCGATTTCGTCACCGGCGAGGCGAAACTGGCCGAGATCGACCTCGAGATCGCGCGGCCCGGCAACCAGACGCAGATGCTGCACTTCTCGCTGTCGCGCCGGGCGCTGCCGGATTCGGGCGACTGCACCATCATGGTGGGCCACGACGAGACCGTGCGCCACCAGGCGCGCCAGGCCATCGCGCTGTCGTCCAAGATGGTGACCATGGGCGAGATCACCACCGGCATCGCCCACGAGCTCAGCCAGCCGCTGAACGTCATCCGCATGGCGGCGCAGAACGCCCTGGCGGAGCTCGAGCCCGAGCCGCCCGAGGAGGGTGAGGAGCACGAACTCCAACCCAAGCCCCTGCCGGAGCCGGAGCTGCGTGCATTCGTCGCCACCAAGCTGCATCGCGTCGTCGCCCAGGTCGACCGGGCGGCGGCGGTCCTGTCGCGCATGCGCCTGTTCAGCCGCGAGACCCGGCAGGGCCCGCAGGCCTTCGACCTGCGCGACGCCTGTCGCAGCGCCCTCGCGCTCGCCGAGCCGCGGCTCCGCCGGGCCGGCATCGCGATCCGCGACGACCTGGGCGGCGAACCGCTCATGGTCGTCGGCCACCCGACGCGGCTCGAGCAGGGCATCGTCAGCCTGCTGTTGAACGCCGTGGATGCGCTCGGCGAGTCGTCGCAGGCCGGCAAGCTGGTCGAGGTGACGGCCGGCCGCGGCCCCGACGGTTGCGTCCGCGTGCGCGTCCGCGACAACGGGCCGGGCGTGCCGGCGGCGATCCGCGACCGCATCTTCGAGCCCTTCTTCACCACCAAGCCGGTCGGCCAGGGCACCGGCCTCGGCCTCGCCAGCACCTTCGGCCTCGTGCGCGACTGCGGCGGCGCATTGACCTTGCTCGATGATGGGCCGGGAGGCCCGGGGGCCACGTTCCAGATCGACCTGCCGGCGGCCGCGGCGGTCCACGTCGCGGTGTCGGCCTAGCCGCCGGGAAGACCTGCCATGGCCATCGGCATCCTCTTCGTCTGCACCGGCAACATCTGCCGCTCGCCCATGGCGGTCGGTGTCCTGCGCACCGTCGTGCAGCGCGTCGGGATGGCGCACGCCTTCGAGGTCGACTCCGCCGGCATCTACCACGGCCATGCCGGCCAGCCGCCCAGCCTGCTCGCGGTCGAGGTCGCGGGCCGCCGCGGCTACGACATCTCGGGCCTGCGCTCCCGCCCGCTGATGCCCGAGGACCTCGCGCGCTTCGACTTGCCGCTGGCCATGGACCGCACCCACCTCGTCGCCATGCGCTCGATGGCGCCGCGCGGCTTTGCCGACCGGCCGCAGATGTTCCTGAAATTCGCCCCCGACCTCGGCGTCC
>MEMN01000105.1:6240-6391 GCA_001767945.1 Alphaproteobacteria bacterium RIFCSPHIGHO2_12_FULL_66_14
CGGCGGCACCACCGAGGACTACGAGCGTGCCCTCGACCTCATCGAGGCCGGCTGCGTCGGCCTGCTGAAGCACCTGCGCGAGACGCTGGAGGGCACGGCCGCCGGAACGGGCCCGGTTCCGGCGCCACGATGACGATCGCGCGGCGCACGC
>MEMN01000106.1:0-501 GCA_001767945.1 Alphaproteobacteria bacterium RIFCSPHIGHO2_12_FULL_66_14
CTGGCCGACCTGGTCGGGCGCCTGGCGCGTCACGATTTCACCTGCCGGGCCGCCATGGCCGATACCGCCGGCGCCGCCTGGGCACTGGCGCGCTACGCCGAGCGCCAGGCCGATCTCTTCTGCCCGCGCCACGGCCAGCGCGCTGCCCTCGCAACGCTGCCGGTCGAGGGCCTGCGCCTCGACGCGCCGATCCTGGAAACTTTCGTGAAGCTCGGCCTGCGCCGCATCGGTGATCTCTATCCCCTGCCGCGCGCGCCGCTGGCGCGCCGCTTCGGCGACCTGCCGCTCACCCGCCTCGACCAGGCGCTGGGCGCACGCGACGAGGTCCTCGAGCCGCAGCGACCCGCGCCCGCCTTCCGCACGCGGCTGAGTTTCGTCGAGCCGATCGGCCGGCCTGAGGACATCGCCGCCGCCACCAGCCGCCTGCTGGCCGCCCTCTGCCGGCAGTTCGAGCAGGCGGGGGTGGGTGCTCGCAGGCTAGAAATCGCGCTCTATCGCGTC
>MEMN01000106.1:543-5812 GCA_001767945.1 Alphaproteobacteria bacterium RIFCSPHIGHO2_12_FULL_66_14
AACCGTGACAACCCGAAGCTGATGAAGCTGTTCGAGGAGAAGCTGGGCGAACTCGATCCCGGCTTCGGCGTCGAGCTGATGATCCTGGCCGCCCCCGAGGTCGAGACCTGGAGCGGCACCCAGGACGTGCTGCCCGAGGCTGGCGCGCTCGCGGTCTCACTGGGCGAGGACGGCACGGTCGACCTCGCCGACCGGCTGGCGCTGCGGCTGGGCACGGAGAACGTGGTGCGGCTGCTGCCGCGCGACAGCCATCTGCCCGAGCGCGTGCAGGTCGCGGCGACCGTCTCGTCGAAGCCTGCGGCCGACGGTGCCTGGCGGCGCCTGGCTGGACTAAAAGGCGCGCGGCCGACGCGGTTGCTACAGCGGCCCGAGCCGGTCGATGTCACCGCCTTCGTGCCTGACGATCCGCCGTCGGTCTTCCACTGGCGCCGGCACGCCCATCGCATCGTGCGTGCCGACGGACCGGAGCGGATCGCCGACGAATGGTGGCGGCCCCGGCCCGACGGCAGCCGGCCTCCGGCCAATACCGTGCCCCCGGTACGCGACTATTACCGGGTCGAGGACAACGACGGCGGTCGCTTCTGGCTGTTCCGCGACGGCCCCTACGCCGTTGCCGCCAACGGCCGGCCGACGGCGCGCTGGTTCCTCCATGGCTTCTGCGCCTAAGGGAAAACAGGGGCGGAGAAAATGAAGAAAGAACGCAAGAACACCCTGACCATCCGCGGGCTCGACGACAGGATCATCGAACGCCTGAAGGCGCGCGCACGCACCAAGGGCCGCTCGCTCGAAGCCGACCTGCGCGATCTGCTGACCCACACCTCGCGCCAGCCGCTGGTCCTCGATGCGCTGGCCGAGGCCGATCGCATCGCCGCCATGACGCCCGGTGACCGATGATCGTCGTCGTCGATCCCGGCGTCGTCCTCAAATGGTTCGTCGAGGAGCCGCTGCGTCCGCAGGCGCGCTCACTGCTGGTCAACCGCCACGAGCTGATCGCCCCCGACATCCTGATCGCGGGCGTGGCCGAGCTTGCCTGGAAGAAGGCGGCGAGCGGCGAGATCTCGGCCGATCAGGCCACGGCCATCGTGCGCAACATCGCCCTGCCATTCTTCATCTCGGCCTTCGTCGAATCGCCCCGCCTGCGCAACCGCGCCTTCGCCCTGGCACTGCAGTGCGACCGGCCAGTGCACGACTGCTTCTACGCCGCCTGTGCCGAAGCGGCCTCGACGGCACTGGTCAGCACCGACGAGCCCCTCCTGCAGGCGCTGCGGACCGAAGGCATCGTGCTGCGCGGCGTGTCGCTGGCACGCGTGCACGAGCTCGATGCCGCGTGATGCGATGGACTACGCCGAGCTCCAGGTCACGACCAACTACAGCTTCCTGCGCAGCGGCTCGCACCCGAAAGAGCTGGTGGAACGGGCGATTGAACTCGGTCACAGCGCCATCGGCATCGCCGACCGCAACACTTTGGCGGGCGTGGTGCGGGCATTCGCGGCGATCAAGGAATATTACGAGGAACTTCCCGAACCGCCGCCGAAGGAAAAATGGATCAAGCTGCTGGTCGGCAGCCGCATTGAAACGCGCGACGGCTATTCTCTTCTCGCCTATCCCACCAATCTCGAGGCCTACAAGCGGTTGTCACGCCTGCTGACGGTGGGCAATCGTCGCGCCGCAAAGGGCGAATGCGATCTCACCTTCGACGATCTCGCCGCCCACGCTGAAGGCATTCTCGCCATCGTCCTGCCGCCACGGCGACCCGACGATCCGGCCTTCCGCGAACGCCTGCGCGCGCTCGCCCGCCTGTTCGGCGGCCGCTGCTACCTCGCCGGCACCATGCTGTTCCGCGGCGACGATGCGCGCCGCCTCGCCCAACTCGACAATCTCGCCGCGGAAATGAAGGTCGGATTCGTCGCCACCAACGACGTGCATTATCACGTTCCCGAGCGGCGGGCGCTACAGGACGTGGTAACCGCCATACGGCTCGTCTGCACCGTCGATCAATTGGGCTTCCGCCGCTTCGCCAGCGCCGAACGGCATCTCAAGGAAGGCAAGGAAATGGCGCGGCTGTTCCGCCGCCATCCGCGTGCCATTGCGGCCACGCAAGAGGTCGTCGAGCACTGCAATTTCTCGCTCAAGCAACTCACCTACCAGTATCCGGTCGAATACGAAGGGGGAGAGACTCCCCAGGACAAGCTTATCCGCCTCACTTGGGAAGGCGCAGCACGGCGCTATCCTGAAGGTGTCCCGCCCGACATCGCCCAGACGATCCAGCACGAGTTCGCGCTGATCGGAAAGAAAAAGATCGCGCCTTACTTCCTGACTGTACACGAGATCGTCGCCAAAGCGCGCGAGCTCGGCATCCTCTGCCAGGGTCGCGGCTCGGCCGCCAATTCTGCCGTCTGCTATTGCCTTCACATCACCGAAGTGAATCCCAACGAAGTCAAACTCCTGTTCGAACGCTTCCTCTCCAACGCGCGCGATGAGCCACCCGATATCGACGTCGATTTCGAGCACGAGCGGCGCGAGCAAGTGATCCAGTGGATTTACGGCAAATGGAGCCGCCATCGGGCGGCACTCGCCGCCACAGTGATCGCCTACAGGAGCCGCAGCGCCATCCGCGACGTCGGCAAGGCGCTCGGCCTGTCGCCCGATACGGTAGGGGTGATGGCCGATACGGTATGGGGCATGGGATCAGGCGGGATCAAGCTTAAGCATGTACTAGAATCCGGCTTGGATCCCCGCGATCCCCGCCTGATGTTGGCCCTCGAACTTTCGTCCACCTTGTGTGGTTTCCCGCGTCATCTCTCGCAACATGTCGGCGGCTTCGTCCTGACCGCCGATCGCCTCGACGAGCTGGTACCGATCCAGAACGCGGCCATGGACGACCGCACCGTCGTCGAATGGGACAAGGACGACCTCGACGTGCTCGGTATCTACAAGGTCGACGTGCTGGCGCTCGGCATGCTGACGGCCTTGCGCAAGAGCTTCGATCTGATCGGAAAGCACTATGACGAGCATCCCAAACTCGACATGAAGCCCGACGAGAAAGCTGTCTACGACATGCTGTGCAAGGCCGATTCGGTCGGCGTGTTCCAGGTCGAGAGCCGGGCGCAGATGTCGATGCTGCCCAGGCTCAAGCCCAGGAACTATTACGACCTCGTGGTCGAAGTGGCGATCGTGCGGCCCGGCCCCATCCAGGGCGGCATGGTCCATCCATATCTCAAGAACCGGCTCAATCCTGATCAGGTCACGTATCCCAAACCGGAACTCGAGAACGTCCTGAAAAGAACGATGGGTGTGCCGCTCTTCCAGGAGCAGGCGATGCAGATCGCCATCGTTGCGGCCAAGTTCAGCCCGGCCAAGGCCGACAAGCTGCGCCGCGCCATGGCGACATTCCGCCGATCCGGCACAATCCATAAGCTCAAGGACGATTTCATCGAGGGTATGGTCGACAACGGATACGAGCGCGACTTCGCCGAGCGCTGCTTCAGGCAGATCGAAGGCTTCGGCGATTATGGCTTCCCCGAGAGCCATGCCGCGAGCTTCGCGATCCTGGTCTACGTCTCTTCGTGGGTGAAACACTACTATCCCGAGGTCTTCGCCGCTGCCCTGCTCAATTCGCAGCCCATGGGTTTCTATGCCCCGGCCCAGCTCGTGCGCGATGCGCGCGAGCACAAGGTCGTCGTCCGGCCACCCGACGTGAATGCCAGCGACTGGGATTGCACGCTGGAACCGAACCAAAACAACCGCTGCGCCCTTCGCCTCGGCTTGCGCCAGGTCGCAGGCCTCTCCGAAGACGACGCGAAACGCATGATCGAGCGCCGCACCGAACCCTATCGCGATCCGGCCGATCTGTGGCGGCGGAGCGGCCTCAGCAAGCGCCAGATCATCGCCCTGGCGCGCGCCGACGCCTTCGCTTCACTCGGCCTCACGCGTCGCGACGTACTGTGGGCAGTGCGCGGCTTCTCCGATGCGCAATTGCCGTTGCTCGATGCTCAGCCGCAGGTGCGCGATCTCGAACCCGCCGTGACCCTGCCCACGCTCACCTTGGGCGAGCAGGTCGTGGACGATTACGGCAGTTTCTCGATGTCGCTGCGCTCCCATCCTCTGGCCCTGCTGCGGCCGGCGCTCACTCAGAAAGGTGTGTCCGGCACGACTGTGCTGAAGAATTCCAAGAACGACGACCTCTTCACCCTCGCCGGCCTGGTGCTGGTGCGCCAGCGGCCGGGCACCGCCTCGGGCGTGGTGTTCGTCACCATCGAAGACGAGGCCGGCATTGCCAATCTCGTGGTCTGGCCCAAGGTCTTCGAGGCGCACCGCCGCATCGTCATGGGATCGCGCCTGCTCGGCGTCCGCGGTCGCATCCAGCGCGCGGGCGAAGGGGATTATGTCGTGATCCATCTCGTCGCCGAACAGCTCTGGGACTGGTCGGCCGACCTCGACCGCATCGCCGAGATCGACGAGACCTTCCACCTGGCCACGGGCCGCGGCGACGAAGTCCGCAGCGACCCGGGCGACCGCCGCGTGGCGGTGCCTGAGGCCAACGCCACGCGCCACCGGTCCAGCCGCACCGTTCCGGCAGCACTCGACCGGCCGAAAATCAAGATCGCCTCGCGCGATTTCCACTAAAATTGACCTAGGTCAACGCAACCATCCGGCGTTTGGTCACCCTTGCTCCGTTGCAAACGGAGCGCCCGATGTCGAAGAACGAGTTCTACTATCTGATCCTGGTCTGCCTGGCATTTGGCGGGTTCGGCGTTTCGCTCGGCGCGGCCTACCTCCAGTACCGCGGCTGGCTCCTCAAGGAAGCCCCCGCCAAGTCGCGCAAGTAGGCGCCTGCCGTCTCAGAGCGCGGCGTAGACGCTGCGCTCGAAATCCTCGAAGCGTGTCACCGCCCTTGCGTCGTAGAACGGCAGCAGCTGCGTTGCCCAGACGCCCGTGACTTTCCTCACTGGGTCGATCCAGTAATACGAGTTGGCGAGTCCGCCCCACGACAGGCTCCCCGCGGCGCGGCGACCGGGAAAGTCCTGCGGATTGATCATGAAGGAGAGGCCCCACTTCATGCCGTCGACGAAGTTCATGTCGGTGCTGCGGCCGGGAATCTGGCTCTTGAGCGGTCGACAGGAGACGTCGCCCATGGCGTTCTGCGACATCAGCGCCACCGTCGCCGGCTCCAGCACGCGCACGCCGTCGAGCGCACCTTGGCCCATGATCATGCGGGTGAAGCGGAGATAGTCACCCACCGTCGAGTAGAGCGCGCCACCCCCCATGA
>MEMN01000107.1:0-1212 GCA_001767945.1 Alphaproteobacteria bacterium RIFCSPHIGHO2_12_FULL_66_14
CGGCCAGATGGACGTCGGCGCCGTGGTCGGCGTCCTGCTCGCCTACAAGGACCTTCCGTCACCGATCAAGGAACTGATCGACTGGGACCAGCAGCGCCAGGACGTGCAGATCAAGTACGAGCAGGTGATCGACCAGTTCCAGCCCGAGGGCATGATGCCGCCGGAGCTGCAGGCGATCCCCGACGGACCGCCGCCGCCGCTCGGCAAGGAACTGGCGCTGGCGGGCGTCACCTTCTCCGAAGACGGCCGGGTGAAGCTGCTCGACGGCGTCACACTTTCCGTACCGACCGCAGCCAAGCTGGCGGTGATCGGCGGCGCGGGCTCGGGCAAGGACGTATTGGGCCAGATGCTGGCCCGCCTGGTGCTGCCGACCGGAGGCTCGGTCCGGCTCGACGGCAAGGACTTCTTCCAGGTGCCCGAGTACCTGCTGGGCGCCCGCACTGCCTATGTCGGCCAGGACACCTATCTGTTTCCGCTCTCGGTCCGCGACAATCTGCTGTTCGGCCTGAAATTCCGGCCGGTCGCGCCGGCCAGCTACGACGATGCCACGCGCGTGGTGCGCGAGGCGTTCTGGAAGGAATCGGAGCGCGCCGGCAATCCGCCGTTCGATCCCAATGCCGACTGGATCGACTACGAACTGGCCGGCGCCACCGGCCCGGCCGACCTGCTGCCGCGCATGGTCGACGCCCTGCGCCAGGTCGAGATCGACGAGGACATCTATTCGCTGGGCCTGCGCGGCACGATCGACGCGGCGCTGAGGCCCGATCTCGCCGAGAAGATCCTGAAAGCACGCCACACCCTGCACGGCCGGCTGCAGAACGCCGCCTATGCCGGCCTCGTCGAGCCGTTCAACGGCGACCTCTACAACAAGAACCTGTCGGTGGCCGAGAACCTGCTGTTCGGCACGCCGCTCGGCAAGCAGTTCGACGGCGACAACATCGCGGCCGACCCCTACGTGCAGTCGGTGCTGCAGGCGACCGGCCTCAATCTCGACCTGCAACGCACGGGTCTCAGCATCGCCGAAACCATGGTCGAGCTGTTCTCGGGCCTGTCGCCCGACAACCCGCTGTTCGAGCAGTACAGCTTCATCTCGGCCGACGAACTGCCCAACGTGCGGCTGCTGCTGCAGCGACTGGGCGGCAAGGGCATCGAGGCCGTGCCCGACGCCGACCGGCAGCGCCTGATGACGCTGCCCTTCCGCTATATCGAGGC
>MEMN01000107.1:1285-19780 GCA_001767945.1 Alphaproteobacteria bacterium RIFCSPHIGHO2_12_FULL_66_14
GGCCTGCCCGCCGAGCTGCGCGGCGCCGTCGAATTCTACGACTTCGGGCGCTACAACAGCGCCGCCACCCTGCAGGACAACATTCTGTTCGGCCGCCTCATTTACGGCCAGGCGCAGGCCGGAGAGCGCATCGGCACGCTGATCGCCGAGGTCCTGAACGAACTCGGGCTGCGCGACCAGGCCATCGAGGTCGGCCTGGACTACAATGTCGGCGTCGCCGGCAAGCGCCTGCCGGCGACGCAGCGGCAGAAGCTCGGCATCGCCCGCGCCCTGATCAAGCGGCCGCAGCTCCTGATCGTCAACGAGGCCGTCGCCATGTTCGACGGCCGTACGCAGGACCGCATCCGCGACAACATCCTGGCGGCAGCAATGGTGCAGAACCGCGGCGTGGTGTGGATCGCGAACCGGCCGGCACAGGCCGAACCGTTCGAGCAGATCGTGGTCATGCAGGGCGGCAAGATCGCCTCGCAAGGCGCGCCGGCGGAGCTGGCAGCCCGCGGCGGGCTCTATACCGAGTTGATGGCGTCGGCGTAACGGCAACGAGGAGGACACGATGAACCTCAATGAAGAAGTCGAGCTGCTCAAGCGAGTGCCGATCTTTTCGAAGATCGAGCAGGCCAAGCTGAAGCTGCTGGCCTTCACCAGCGAGCGGGTGAACTTCGGCGCCGGCCAGGAGGTCTGTCACCAGGGCGACCAGGGCGACACGATGTACGTCATCCTGGGCGGCACGGCCGACGTGCTGATCGACACGCCAGGCGGACAGATCGCCGTGGCGGAAATGAAGAAGAACAGCTTCTTCGGCGAGATCGCCATCCTATGCGACGTGCCGCGCACCGCCACCATCAAGGCGAAGGAGCCGCTCAGCACGCTCAAGATCACCAAGGACATGTTCTATCGCCTGGTCGCGGAGTTCCCGCAGATGGCGGTAGAGATCATGCGCGAGCTGGCGCATCGCCTCGAGGACACCAACGAGAAGCTGCGCGCCGCGACCAGGGCCGCCTGACAGCCACGCATGAGCCGTCTCGACAGTTTCATCGCGCGCATGCAAGCGCAGCGCGACAGCCTGAATTTCCTCAAACCCGCGGTCGAGCGGCTGAACGGACCGATTCTCGAGGTCGGGCTGGGCAACGGCCGCACCTACGATCATCTGCGCGACCTCTTCCCCGGCCGCGACATCTATGTTTTCGAGCGCCGGGTGGCAGCCCATCCCGATTGCATCCCGCCGCATGACCGGCTGTTCCTCGGCGAGGCGCGCGAGGCGCTGCCGCGTGCCGCCCGAGCGCTTGGCGCAACCGCGGCTCTGATCCACACCGATCTCGGCACCGGCGATCATGCCGCCAACATGGCGATGGGTGCCTGGCTCGGTCCCGCACTGGACGCGCTGGCGGGTCCCGGCGGCTATATCCTCGCCAACCAGTCGCTCAAGGTGCCGCGCTGGCAGCGGTTGCCCGAACCGCCGGGGGTGCCGCCGGACCGATATTTTCTTTATCGGGTGAACTAGCGGTCGATCAGCTTCAGCAGCACTAGCAGCACGACCGCGCCGATCACCGAGCCGATGAAGCCGGCCGGCTCGCCGAACTGGTAGAGGCCGAGCGCCTGGCCGCCGTAGGTGGCGATCACCGCGCCCACGACGCCGATCACCATGGTGACGATGATGCCGCGCGGGTTGGGGCCTGGCGTGATAAAGCGCGCGAGCAGGCCTACCAGCAGGCCGATGACGAGAACACCGATGATGCTCATGAGCTCTTCTCCCTAAACGTCGCCCATCACAAATCAAACGTCGCCATCACCGGCACGTGGTCGGACGCCTTCTCCCAGTCGCGCAGGTCGGTGTCGATGCGATGGCCGCTGATCGCCCCCGACAGCGCCGGCGTGGCCAGGATATGGTCGAGCCGGCGGCCGCGGTTGGAGACCCGCCAGTCGTTGTTGCGGTAGCTCCACCAGGAATAGAGCTTCCTGTCGGCCGTCACGAAGCGGCGCGGCACGTCGATCCAGTCGAGTGACGCCTGCATCTGGCCGAACAGATCGACCTCGACGGGCGTGTGCGACACGATCTTGAGCAGCTGCTTGTGGTTCCACACGTCGTGCTCCAGCGGCGCCACGTTGAGATCGCCGACCGCGATGCGGCGCAGGCCCTTGCGGGCGCGCGGCCGCGGCTTGTGGCCGGCGTACCACTTGGCCATCTCGCGGTAGAAATCGAGCTTGTGCGCAAACTTCACGTTCTCGTCGGGATCGGGGATGTCACCGCCCGCCGGGATGTAGAGGTTGTCGAGCAGGATCGGGTCGCCGCCAAGATCGAGCGCCGCCTCGATGTGGCGGCAATCCTCCTTGCCGCAGCGATGGTGGACGGTGGTAGCAGCGAACGGCACCTTCGAGAGGATCGCCACCCCGTTGTAGGATTTCATGCCCTGGACGAGGCGATGCCTGTAGCCCAGCGCCTCGAACGCGAGGTGCGGGAAGAATTCGTCCGGGCACTTGGTTTCCTGCAGGCAGAGCACGTCCGGTTTGCGCAGCCGCAGGTATCGTTCGACGTTGCCGATCCGTAGCCGGACCGAGTTGATGTTCCAGGTGGCAATGGAGAGGCTCATTGCCACGCAATATACGGCAAGGATGGACGAACGCACGCCGCTTCGCCCATTCTCGCCGGCGGAGGCTTGCCATGCAGATGGACGGCGATGAGAGCAGCAACATCGAGGATCGGCGCGACGATGGCGGCGGCCTCGGTGGTGGCGGGCTGGGCGGCGGCTTCGGCGGCCCCGGTATTCCGATCCCGATGGGCGGCGGTGGCGGCGGCCTGTTCACGGGCGGGCTGGGGGTCGTCGGCTTCATCGTCCTGGCGCTGCTGTTCGGCGCCGACCCGGGCGAAATCCTGGGTGGCATGACCGGCGGCGGCACGCCCTCGACCTATGTGCCGCCCATCACCTCCAGCCGACCGACCCAGCGGCCCGCGGCCGATCCGGAAATGCAGTTCGTGTCGCGCGTGCTGAAGAGCACCGAGACCGTCTGGTCCGATATCTTCCGCGATATAGGCCGCGTCTATCGCGAGCCGAAGCTGGTGCTTTTCCGCGACGCCACGCGGACCGACTGCGGCGTCGGCCAAGCCGCCATGGGACCGTTCTACTGTCCAGCCGACCAGAGGGTCTATCTCGACCTCGGCTTCTTCGACGAGCTTGCGGCGCGTTTTCGCGCGCCAGGCCAGTTCCCGCAGGCTTACGTCATCGCCCACGAGATCGGACATCATGTGCAGAACCTGCTCGGCATCTCGGGCAAGGTGCAGCAGATGCGCCAGAGCATGAGCAAGCGCGATGGCAACGCACTTTCTGTGCGGACCGAGCTGCAGGCCGATTGTTTCGCCGGCGTCTGGGCCAACCGCGCCGACCGGCAGCGCGGCGGCAGGATGATCGACGATCGCGACGTCGATCAGGCGATGGCCGCGGCGGCGGCGATCGGCGACGACAAGCTGCAGCGCCAGACCCAGGGCCGCATCGTTCCCGATAGCTTCACCCACGGCAGCAGCGCCCAGCGCACGCGCTGGTTCCGCATCGGCCTCGACAGCGGCGACTACCGCAAGTGCGATACCTTCCGCGCTCAACAATTGTAGCGCATTCTGATGCGCTGGCGCCCGCCTACGTTGGTGTGAGCGAGCTCACACCAACGTGCAGGTCACCGTGCCGCAGCCGTCGACGAAGCCGGCCAGCGTGTCGCCCTTGACTACGGCGGCGACGCCGTCGGGTGTGCCGGTGTAGATCAGGTCGCCGGCGGCCAGCGCCACCAGGCCGGACAGGTACGAGATCGTCTCCGGCACGCTCCAGATCAGCGCGTTGAGGTCCGACTTCTGGCGGGTCTTGCCGTTCACATCGAGCTGGATGGTGCCCTTCGACGGATGGCCGATTTTCGCCGCGGGGTAGATCTCGCCGATCGGCGCGGACTGGTCGAAGCCCTTGCCCATGTCCCAGGGCCGGCCCATGTCCTTGGCTTGGTTCTGCAGGTCGCGGCGGGTCATGTCGAGGCCGACGCCGTAACCGAAGACGTGATCGAGCGCCTTGTCGACCGGGATGTCGGTGCCGCCCGACTTCATCGCCACCACCAGCTCCATCTCGTGGTGCAGGTTCTTGGTGGCCGACGGATAGGCGACCTTGGCCGGGTTCTTGGGGTCGGCGCAGATCACGATGGCGTCGGCCGGCTTGGTGAAAAAGAACGGCGGCTCGCGATCGGGGTCGTGGCCCATCTCGCGGGCATGGGCGGCGTAATTGCGGCCGACGCAGAAGATGCGGCGGACCGGGAACAGATCGCCGGTTCCATGGACCGGCACGCCGACGGTGGCCGGCGGCGTCACGACATAAGCCATCGCTTTCTCCCTCAAGAGCGTGCCTTTATGAAGGGCACCGGAGTGCTAGGCAATGACCGACGAAAACATCCTGACCGTGCAGGCCGATTCGGCCGAAACCTCGCGGGGCTGGGCCGTCCTGGGCGACCGGCGCTGGCGTTGCACGCTGGGTGCGGGCGGAGTGCGCGAGGACAAGGTCGAGGGCGATGCCGCCACCCCGGCCGGCGAATTTCCACTGCGCCGCGTCTATTTCCGCAACGACCGGCTGGTCCTGCCCAAGGTCGCCCTGCCGGCCCGGCCGATCAACGAGCATGACGGTTGGTGCGACGATCCGCGGGCGCCGACCTACAACCGGCTGGTCCACGTTCCGAACGACTGGAGCCACGAGAAGATGTGGCGCGAGGACGGGCTCTACGACCTCGTGGTCGTGGTCGGCTACAACGACGACCCGCCGGAAGGCGAATGGGGCAGCGCCATCTTCCTTCACGTCGCGCGCGAGGACTATGCGCCAACCAGGGGCTGCGTGGCCTTCGCTCAGGCAGACCTGCTGGAGCTGCTGCCGCTGTTGACGCGCGAGACGCGCCTGCGCGTGCTCGCCCATCCCGCGGACGAGGACGCGAAGCCATCGTCGGCCGAGGACGACAAGATGAAGCTGCTCGAGGATTTCGACGAGAAGGATTGGTAGCGCGTCAAAACGCGCTAGCCGACGACGCGGCCGATCGCACGGGCGGTGTAGTCGACCAGCGGGATGATGCGGGCGTAGTTGAGCCGGGTGGGGCCGATGACGCCGATGGCGCCCAGGATGCGTTCCTGGGAATCGCGGAACGGTGCCACCACCATCGAGCAGCCGGTGTTGGCGAACAACGGATTGTCGGTGCCGATGAAGATCTGCACGCCAGAGGCGCCGTTGGCGAGTTCGAGCAGACGCACGAATCCCTCGCCGCGCTCGAGGGCGTCGAACAGGATGCGCACGCGCTCGAGATCCTCGATGGCGGTGATGTCTTCGAGAAGCCGCGCCTGGCCGCGCACGATCAGTGCGCTGCCCGGCTCGCCGGCCCAAGTCGCCAAACCCGACTCGATCACCCGCGCGGTGAGGTCGTTCAGCTCGGCGCGCTTCAATTTCAGGTCTTCCAGGATGAGGCGGCGCGCATCCTCGAAGGTACGGCCCATCAGGCGCGCGTTGAGATAGTTGGTGGCCTCGACCAGCGCCGAGGGCGGCAGGCCGAGGGGCGTATCGATCACGCGATTCTCGACATGACCCGACTGTGTGACCGTGACGACCAGGGCGCGGCCAGGGCCGAGATTGACGAACTCGATGTGCTTCAGAGGCTGTTCGGTCTTGGGCGCCATCACGAGGCCGGCGCAACGCGACAGACCCGACAGCAGGGTGGTCGCCTGTTCCAGCGCTTCGGTGACGCTGCGGCCGACGGTGGCGCAGCGCGCCTCGATGCTGGTGCGTTCTTCCTCGGAAATGTTGCCGACTTCGAGCAGGCCGTTGACGAAGAGTTTCAGCCCGGCGTCGGTCGGCAAGCGGCCCGCCGAGGTGTGGGGGGCGTAGAGCAGCCCGACGTCCTGCAGGTCGGCCATGATGTTGCGGATGGTGGCCGGCGACAGCGTCTCGGTGAGCTTGCGCGTGAGCGCCCGCGACCCCACCGGCTCGCCAGTCTCGACGTAGCTTTCAACCACCAGGCGCAAGACCTCGCGCGCGCGGTCGTTCAACTCGGCGACCGATGCCGTCTGTCGTTGGCCGGGGGGACTGTCGGTGAGGACCCCTCCGGGAGAACCGATACGGTGGATCGCCATGGAAAAAATGTAGGTAGTGCAAGGGGGCGGGTCAATGAACGCGGCCAAGAAGGCCAAGGGGCGGCTGGATTCGAAGCCGTCCCGGCGCTACACCGGCCGCCCGCCATTCGGGCGATATACGTTCAGGAGAAGCAAATGCGCCCTTCCGGCCGCAGCCCCGACCAGCTACGCCCGATTTCCCTGGAGCCGGGCTTCTCCCGCTACGCCGAGGGCTCGTGCCTGGTGAAGTTCGGCGAGACCCACGTCCTCTGCACCGCCTCGGTCGACGAGAAAGTGCCGCCGTTCCTGCGTAATTCGGGGCGCGGCTGGGTCACCGCCGAATATGGCATGCTGCCGCGCTCGACCCATACCCGCACGGACCGTGAGGCTGCTCGCGGCAAGCAGTCGGGTCGCACCCAGGAGATCCAGCGTTTGATCGGCCGCGCGCTGCGCGCCGTGGTCGATTTGCCCGCCATGGGTGAGCGGCAAATAAATATCGACTGCGACGTGCTGCAGGCGGACGGCGGCACCCGTACCGCCAGCATCACCGGTTCCTGGGTAGCGCTGCATTTCGCCTTCGAGCGCCTGATCAGGGACGGCAAGCTCACGGCCAACCCGATCACCGGCCAGGTGGCCGCGGTGTCGTGCGGCCTGTTCGAGGGAACGGCGGTGCTCGACCTCGACTATCCAGAGGATTCCAAGGCCCAGGCCGACGCCAACTTCGTGCTGACGGGCGACGGCGGAATCGTCGAGGTCCAGGGCACGGCGGAGGAGAAGCCATTTTCCGAACCGCAGTTCATGGAACTGCTCAATCTCGCCAAAAAGGGCGTGGGCGAACTCGCGCACTTGCAGCGACTGGCGATTGGCCGGTGAAGGGCGGCAGATCCTGATGCCGCGACGCTTCGCCTTGCCCAAGCTGGTCGTGGCCACCCACAACCGCGGCAAGGCGGGCGAGATCCGCACCATGCTCGGCGCGTTCGGCGTCGAGATCGTCTCGGCGGACGAACTCGGCCTGCCATCGCCCGACGAGACCGGCGTGACCTTCGAGGAGAACGCCACCATCAAGGCGCTGGCCGCGACTCGGGCGAGTGGGCTGCCGGCGCTGGCTGACGATTCTGGCCTGAGCGTAAAGGCCCTCGACGACCAGCCCGGCCTGTTCACCGCCGACTGGGAGGGCCCGACACGCGACGCCACGGTGGGCATGCGCCGCATCCAGGACGAACTCGCCAAACGCCACGTGCCCGACACCCTCGCCGCCCGTGCCGCCACCTTTCATTGCGTGCTGGCGCTGGCCTGGCCCGACGAGCACCTCGAACTGTTCCACGGCACGCTCGATGGCAGCATCGTCTGGCCGCCGCGCGGCAGTGGCGGCCACGGCTACGATCCCTGCTTCCAGCCGCTCGGACAGCGGGGCGGCAACACCCGCACCACGGCGGAAATGCCGGACGCCGAGAAGAACGCCATCAGCCATCGCGGCCGGGCCTTCCGCATGATGGTCGAGGCCTGCTTCAGATGAGCGCGCCGCCGCCCAAGGGACCTCTGGGCGTCTACGTCCATTGGCCCTTCTGCAAATCGAAGTGCCCCTACTGCGACTTCAATAGCCACGTCCGCGAGGGCGTCGAGCAGGCGCGCTGGCGGGACGCGCTCCTGAAGGAGCTGGAGCATGCCGCACGCGAGGCGCCGGGCCGCCGGGTCGAGACGATCTTCTTCGGTGGCGGCACGCCGTCGCTGATGGCGACCGAGACGGTGGGCGCGGTGATCGCCCGCGTGAAATCCCTGTGGGACAGCGCGCCCGATCTCGAGATCACGCTGGAGGCCAACCCGACCTCGGTCGAGGCCGGCCAGTTCGCGGCGCTGGCGGCGGCCGGCGTCAACCGCGTGTCGCTGGGCGTGCAGGCGCTCGACGCCCAGTCGCTGAAATTCCTCGGCCGCGAGCATTCAACCGACGAGGCGCTGGACGCCCTCGACACCGCCCGCCGCCATTTCGCGCGCTATTCCTTCGACCTGATCTATGCCCGGCCCGGCCAGACGCCCGAGGCTTGGGCCTCGGAGCTGGAGCGCGCGCTCGCCCTCGCGGGCGAGCACCTCTCGCTCTATCAACTGACCATCGAACGCGGCACGCGGTTCTTCGCCAATCATGCCCGTGGCGCCTTTGTCCTGCCGGACGAGGAAGCGGCAGCGGCGATGTTCGAGGCCACTCAAGCCCGCCTCGCCGCGGCCGGCCTGCCCGCCTACGAGATTTCCAATCACGCCCGGCCGGGAGCTGCCTGCCGCCATAATTTGATCTATTGGCGGTATCAGGATTACGTCGGCATCGGGCCAGGTGCCCACGGCCGCTTCGCCGAAGGCGAGACCCAAGGTCCGCGCAAGCGGGCGACCCGGCGGGCGAGCGGGCCGGAAGCCTGGCTGGACGCCGTCGAGCGGACCGGACACGGCACGGCGGAAAGTTCGGTGGTTACAGGGCGGGATCTGGTGGAGGAAGCGTTGATGATGGGACTACGACTGGCCGACGGCATCGACCGCGCCACGTTCGCGTCCGTCACCGGCGCCGATCCCGTCGCGGCGCTGGGCGAAGCGAAGCTCGCGCCGCTGATCGCAGCAGGCTTTCTTGAAATCCGGCCCGATCGCCTCCGTGCCACTGCTGCCGGCCGCCAGCGCCTCAACGCGCTGCTGGAGCGCCTGATCGCATGAGGCTGCCCCTACGGCCATTGGCGCTTCTGGTGACACTGCTCGCGGTTGCCAGCGGCGCGTTCGCGCAGCACCGGCCGCCGGCAAAGCCGGCGCCGGCCAAGCCCGCCGCCAAGTCGCCCTTCACGCCGCCCGCCTTCAAGATCACGGTCGCCACCGAGGCCGCCTTCCCGCCTTTCAATTATCTCGACCGCAAGGGCATGCCCGCCGGCTTCGAGATGGAGCTGGCGCAGGAGGCCTGTCAGCGCATGAAAGCCGAGTGCGAATTCACCGCCTTCAAGTGGGACGAGCTGATTCCCGGTCTGCTCGACAAGAAGTTCGACATCATCATGTCGTCGATGGAAGTGACCAGCGAGCGGCGCAAGCGTCTCGGCCTGTCGCGCCGCTATTACCTCTCGCCCGGCGCCTTCATCGCGCAGAAGGGGGCTCCGTTCGACGGGCCGCCCTCGCTGTTGCGCAACAAGCGCATCGGCATCCAGAAGGACTCGACGCATGCCGACTGGGCCGACAAGAGCTTCCGCCGCTCGGCCCAGCTCAAGCGCTACAACACGGTGGCCGAAGCGCTGCAGGCGCTCGCCGCTGAGGAAATAGATGCGGTGTTCGGCGACAAGGTGCAGCTCTGGCTGTGGAGCCAGAAGCCCGAGGGCAAGTGTTGCGAGCTGGTCGGGCAGGACATAAAGGACAGCCAGACGCTGGGCATCGGCGTCGCAGCCGGCCTGCGCAGGGAAGATGCGAAGCTGCGCGATGCCTTCAACAAGGCGTTGGGCGAAATGATCAGCGACGGCACCTACAAGAAGATCAACGAGAAGTATTTTCCGTTTGCGCTCAACTGAGGCGCGCCGAACTGAGGAGGAAACAATGGACTCCAAGACCCAGAAGAAGCTGTTCGACGCGCTGCGGTCGGTCGACACGCCCACCATCTGCAATGCGCTGGAGGAGGCGCGCGGCGTCCGCACCGCCACCGGCTTCACCACCCAGCACCTCCATCCCACCGAACCCGACGCGCCGCCGATGGTGGGCTACGCCCGTACCGGCATCATCCGCGCCGCCCAGCCGGCGGTGGGTTCGGCGGCCGAGAAGAAGAAGATGCGCGTCGGCTGGTACGAGTATGTCGTGAGCGGCGAGGGCCCGACCCTCGCGATCATCCAGGATCTCGATTCCAATCCCGGCACCGGCGCGATGTGGGGCGAGGTCAACAGCACCGTGCATCGCGGGCTGGGCGTCCTGGGCTGCGTCACCAACGGCTCGGTGCGCGACCTCGGCATGCTGGCCAAGGGCTTCCCGATCCTCGCCGGCAAGGTCGGCCCCAGCCACGCCTTCGTCCATGTCGAAGGCTGGGGCATGCCGGTCGACATCTTCGGCATGACCGTCGTCCATGGCGACTTGATCCACGCCGACCGTCACGGCGCCGTGGTCATTCCCCACGATCTGGCGGCGAAGCTGCCGGTGGCGATCGATCTTCTGGCACGCAAGGAGAAGGTGATCCTCGACGTGGCGAAGAAGAAGGGTTTCGGGATCGAGGTCCTGCGCAAGGCCTTCGCGGCCTCGGAGGACATCCACTAAATCAATGGAGCGCGCGGTCGCGTGAGACGTAGTGACCGCGCTTCAGTTCCTTGAAGAAGTGAGGGACCTGCGGATGCGCCACCGGCTTGCCGGTGTCGTCGGGCAGCAGGTTCTGTTCCGAGACGTAGGCGACATAGGTCGTCTGCGCGTTCTCGGCCAGCAGGTGGTAGAAGGGCTGATCGCGACGCGGGCGAACCTCGGCCGGGATCGACGCCAGCCATTCCTCGGTGTTGGCGAACACCGGATCGACATCGAAGATGACGCCCCGGAACGGATAGACGCGATGCTTCACGACCTGGCCGATGGAGAACTTCGCGGTACGTGTCGGCGGCTCGACGATCGCCGGGACGGAAGCGTGATTGTCGATTTCCATATCGCAAGTATTACCCCGAACAAGTCCGCAGGCAACGCGCCCGACCCGACGATTTCACCGGCCCCGTGCAACAATACGGGGAAACGCCGGCCTTTGGATCGCCCTGCAGGACGCCCTGCAAGAACGGGGCCGCCTTCTCGGGACGGGTGGCCTCGGTTGACGCGAGCCACCCGCGCGTGGACTCTGCAGCCGGGAAGGAACCGGGAGGTATCGAGTCCTTGGGCGATGGTCTGAAAGTCCGATTCTGGGGTGTACGCGGCTCGATTTCCTGCTCTGGCGCCGAGTACACACGCTATGGCGGCAACACCTCGTGCCTGGAGGTGACGGCCGGCGGCCGCCGGCTGATTTTCGATGCCGGCACGGGAATCCGCACGTTGGGTCTCGAGCTGTCTCGCCAGGCGCCGCTCGACATCGACATCTACTTCACCCACACCCATCTCGATCACATCTCGGGCCTCACCTTCTTCGAGCCGCTGTTCGAGAAGCGCAATTCGGTGCGCATGTGGGCCGGCCATCTTGAGGCGCCCCACACGCTGAAGAAGGTGGTCGGCCACTTGATGCAGGCACCGCTCTACCCGGTCTCGCTCGAGGTCTTCCAGGCGTCCGTCGCGTTCAAGGAATTCAAGAGCGGCCAGACGCTGTTCTGCGGCAAAGCGGTGAGCATGCGTACGGCGCCGCTCAACCACCCAAACGGCGCCACCGGCTACCGCATCGAGCATGGCGGCAAGTCGATCTGCTACATCACCGACACCGAGCACCATGAGGGCAAACGCGACGAGACCATCCTCGAACTCTGCCGCGGCGCTGACGTGATGATCTATGATTCGAGCTATACCGATGCCGAATACCCGCGCTATCGCGGTTGGGGTCACTCGACCTGGCAGGAGGGCGTGCGACTGGCCGATGCAGCCGGGGTCGGTACGCTCGCAATCTTCCATCATGATCCCAGCCATGACGATGCCTTCATGGACGGCGTTGCACGTGCGGCGGCAGCAGCCCGCCCGGGCACCGTGCCGGGCGGCCTGCCGCGCGCGATCGTCGCCCATGAAGGGCTGACACTCACCCCGTGACCAGCTCGCTCAGCCTGCGCGGACGCTGGCGGCGGTTGGTGCTGGGATTGCCGACCGTGTTGGGCCTTGCGCCACGCGGCTGGTTCATCCCGCATCGCTATGCGCCACTGCTGCCGCCGCCGGGCGCCCAGCCGCCCTATCCGGCGATCGAGCGCCTGTTCGAGCGTCACGCCGCAGCGTTTGCAGGGGTGCTCGACGCCGTCGATGGCCATGCCGGTGGCATCGAGGGCCTGAAGGGCCTGCTCGGGCAATCCTGGTTTCCACCGCTCGATGCCGCCGTCGCCTATGCCCTGGTGCGCGAGCGCAAGCCTCGGCGCATTGTCGAGGTCGGTTCCGGCCACTCGACCCGAATCCTGGCACGGGCCGAGTGCGGCGTCGGCGAGATTGTTGCCATCGACCCGATGCCGCGCGCCGATATTGCCGGTCTGCCGGGCTTACGCGTCGTATCCTCGACCCTGCAGGCCGCCCCGTCCGACGTGTTCGACGGACTCCGGGCCGGCGATGTGCTGTTCATCGACTCGAGCCACATCCTGATGCCCGGCAGCGACGTCGACATTCTGCTCAATCGCGTCCTGCCGCGCCTGCCGTCGGGCGTCCTCGTACACATCCACGACATCTTCCTGCCCTTCGACTACCCGCCGATATGGGGCTGGCGGAACTACAACGAACAGCAGGGCGTGCTGCCGCTACTGGCGACTGGCGCCTATCGGCCGCTGTTCTCCAGCGTTTGGGTGGAGCGGCGCATGGGCGAGCGTCTTGCGGCCTCGGTGGTGGCGCATCTGCCGCAGCCGTCGGATGCAATGGCGACGAGCCTTTGGCTGGAGAAGGCCTGATGCTTGCCCGCCTCGGCAGCTGGCTGTTCGACGGCGGCGGGCCGGAAGACCTCCCCGAGCGCGTGCGCGACGCCATCCGGCGGCAGCAGGAGCGCAGCGAAATCCTGATCGGCTGGATCCAGCTCATCATCGTGGCCCTGGTCGCCGGCGTCTTTGAAAGCACCAGCATGGCCGAGGGCCTGGTGCAGGAGGACTATTCGCTCGAGCTGGACGTCCTGTTGATCTACGGCGTGATCTGCATCATCCGGTTGATTTTCGCCTACATGCGCCTGCTGCCGACCTGGGCGCTCTATCTCTCCGTCGTGGTCGACATCGCGCTGCTGATGGCGCTGATCTTCAGCTTTCACTTCAAATACGCCCAGCCAGCCGCCTTCTATCTGAAGGTGCCGACGCTTCTGTACGCGTTCCTGTTCATCGCGCTGCGCGCGCTGCGCTTCGAGGCGCGACTCGTGATGTTCAGCGGCGCGTGCGCCGCCATCGGCTGGGCGTGGCTCACCTACTATGTCGCGACCGGCCGCGGTGGCCCGCCCAACCGGACGCACAATTTCATCGAATACATGACCTCGAACGCCCTGCTGGTGGGGGCCGAGATCGACAAGATCATCGCCATCCTGCTCACGACCGCCGTCTTGGCGCTCGCCATCTCGCGGGCCCGCCATCTGCTGGTGCGGTCGGTCAGCGAGGGCGCAGCGGCGCGCGACCTGTCGCGCTTCTTCGATCCAGGCGTCGCGGCCCGCATCCGGACTGCGGCAATGTCGATCAAGGCGGGCGAAGGGGAGTTGCGCGATGTCGCCATCCTGACCGTCGACCTGCGCGGCTTCACCCGGCTTTCGACCGAGCTCGAGCCGGGCGAAGTGATGAGAGTGCTGCAGGATTACCAGGGCCGCGTCTGCCCGCTGATCGCGAGCAACGGCGGCAGCATCGACAAATTCCTCGGCGACGGCATCCTGGCCTCGTTCGGCGCAGTGGCCGCCTCGCCGACAGCCGCGGCCGACGCGCTCCGCGCGGCCGATGCGGTGATCGCGGCGGCGGACAACTGGATCGCCGAGCGGCGGATCGCCGGCCTGCCGCCGCTCATGGTCGGCATGGCGGTGTCGTCAGGCCGTGTCGTCTTCGGTGCCGTCGGTGATGGCGAACGGCTGGAATTCACCGTGATCGGCGACGCCGTCAATTTCGCGGCGAAACTCGAGAAGCACAACAAGGACGAAAAGACCCGGGCCGTCACCGACGGCGCCACCTACGCCCTGGCCGAGCGACAAGGCTATGTCCCGCCTGTGGTACGCGAGCGCCGGATGGGCCGCCGGGTGGCGGGCGTCGCCGATTTGGTCGATATTGTGGTCTTGGCGACGTGAAATAGGGGCTTTTCCGGTTGCCTTGCCCTTTCCGCATTCGGAGCTTATGTAATTTGAAGCGAGTTGGAGACGAGTTGGCGGAGCGCCATCGTGGGTAACAACTACGACATCATTCTCATCGGACTGGTCGCGGTATTCTTGATCCTGCGGCTACGATCCGTCCTCGGAAAGCGCACGGGCAACGAGCGCCCGCCGGCGCGCGACCCGTTGGCGCCGCCGACAACCCCGGCACCGCGTGTCGGAGATGCTCCCGCTGGAGCTGCCGGGCGATCCGACAACGTCGTCCCGCTGCCAACGGCGACCACGGCCGCGCCGCGGCCCTCGTCGACCGCGACCGGTCCCGGCGGCATTCGTGCCACGGTCATGCCGACCGCCGCTGCCGCCATTGCCGCCATTCGCGCCGCCGATCCCGCTTTTGATCCCATGGGATTCTGCGCCGGCGCCCGCGCCGCCTTCACGGCCATCGTCGAGGCCTTCGCCAAGGACGACATCGCGACCCTGCGTCCTCTGCTTGATGGCCCGACCTTTTCGAGCTTCGAAGCGGCGATCCGCGCCCGGGCCGAGCGCCGGGAAAAGGCGGAGACCACGCTGATCGGCTTCGAAGCTTCCGACATTGCGGCCGCCGAGTTGCAGGGCACCCACGCGTCGGTCACCGTGCGCTTCGTCAGCGAGCAGATAAACGTCGTGCGCAATGCTGATGGCCAGATTGCCGATGGCAATCCGAACGAGGTGCAGAAGGTCGTCGATCTCTGGACGTTCCGTCGCGACACCAAATCCAGCGATCCCAACTGGCTGCTGACGAAGACTGAAAGCGAAGGCTAGGGAGGCTTTCCGAACATGCGCTGGACTGTCCTGTCCGGTGGCGCGGCTTGGCTCGCCGTCGCCGGTATCCTGTCTGCATGCGCTAGCGGCGGGACGAGTCCGCCCGAGGAGCGGGTGGCGATGGCGCCGATCTCGTTCAACGAGATCGCCGGCTGGGCCAACGACAAGCATGGCGAGGCGCTCGCCGCCTTCCGCCGCTCCTGCCCCAAGCTGACAACCGGCCCTGAAGTCAAGATCGCCACCGATGGCGGCGAGAAGACCATCACCCCTGCCGAATGGAAGCGCGTCTGCGACGCCGGCGCCGGGGTCAAGGCCGGCGACGCCCGGGCGGCCCGTCTTTTTTTCGAGGAGAATTTCCGACCGCTGGTGGTCAAGGTGCCGGGCAAGTTCACCGGCTACTTTGAGCCCAATCTGCGCGGCAGCCGTGCGCCCTCCCGCCTGTTCACGGTCCCCGTCTATCGCCGGCCGCCGGATCTCACCGACAAGCCCTATTACACCCGTGCCGAGATCGAGCAGGGCGCCCTCAAGGGCAAGGGATTGGAGATCGCCTGGGTGCAGGATCCCGTCGGCTTGTTCGAGGTCCAGGTTCAGGGCAGCGGTCGCGTCCAGCTCGCCGAAGGCGGCACGATGACCCTCGGCTTCGATGGCTCCAACAACCGGCCCTACACGGCGATCGGCGCCGTCCTGGCCGAGATGGGGGTGATGAAGAAGGAAGACGCCACGTGGCCCGCGATCCGCGACTGGTTGAAGCGCAATCCGCAGAAGGCGCGCGATGTCATGCGCAGGAACGAGCGTTACATCTTCTTCAAGGACACCAGGACGGCAGCCCCCATCGGCGCCGAAGGTGTGTCGCTCACGGCCCAGCGCAGTTTGGCGGTCGACCCGACATTCACGCCATTTGGCACGCCGATCTGGATCGATACCCGGCGTCCGGTCACGCGGAAGCCCGGCATCACCGAGCCCTACCGCCGCCTGATGATCGCGCAGGACGCCGGTGCCGCGATCAAGGGCCCGGCGCGCGGCGACGTCTTCTTCGGCCGCGGCGCGCAGCCCGCCGACTGGGCCGGACGCATGAACAGCGAGGGCCGCGCGATCGTCCTGGTGCCCAACAAGGGCTAGGGCGCCGCCGGTGGTTCGCGATCCGTCGGAATGCCCGCCACGTAGCGATAGAGCGCAGCGAGGCGATTGACGTAGGACGCGTCGCTGTGGAGCGCCACGGCGCTTGCCCCGGCGCCCGCTCGGATCAACTGATAGTAACTCCAGAGTCCAGGGCCGCGCTTGTCGAGGAACGCCACTGTCTGCAGCGCCCCGGGTTCGAAGGCCGTCAGGATGGCGATCCGGATCGGCGTCACGTTCTCCGTCGCCAACACGGCGCGCTCCGGCGTGCGTTCCAGAACCGTCAGACGATAGACCGCGCGTCCGGCGCGATTGACCTCAAAGTAGTAAAAGGCACGGCCGGGCACGAGATCAGCAGCGGTCGGATCGGGGCGGACGTTGAGGCTGTCGGGTCCCTCGAGCCTGCCAGCGTCCGACACCAATTCACGCCAATGCTGCTGGCTCACCGACCAATAGCGGATCGACTTGTAGGCCGAGAACGCGCCAAGCCGGCCCAGAAGATCGTCGAGCGAACCTGCGAAACGATAGTCTCCGGCCACGGCGGCGACGAGCCGGGAGCGGTCAGACGCCCAGTTCAGACAGGCCGGCGGACGCCAGCCGATCTTGCGCAGGCCGGCCTCGGTCCAGACGGCAGTGGCGGGCGGCCGATCGCTCGCGGCGTAGGCCGGCTGCGGTGGCATGCCACACGGAGGTTGCGGCGGCGCGGCTTCGGCCCGCGCCAGGACGGGCACAAGCAACAGACCAAGCAGAAGTCGAAAGTGCGCCATTCAAAGTAACGGGATGCCAGGGACATGGTTGCCCGGCATCCCGCCACCGTCAGGGCTTGGCGCGGAAGGCCTTCCGCCGCGATCAGTCGAGGTCGAAGCGATCGAGGTTCATCACCTTGGTCCAGGCAGCCACGAAGTCATGCACGAACTTCTTCTGCGAGTCGTCGCATGCATAGACCTCCGCAAGGGCCCGAAGCTGGGAGTTCGAACCGAAGACGAGGTCGACACGGGTGCCGGTCCACTTGGGTTCTCCCGTCGCGCGATCGCGTCCTTCGAAAACGTCCTCGGCTTCCGAGACCGCTTTCCACGTCGTGCCCATGTCGAGCAGGTTCACGAAGAAGTCGTTGGTGAGCGTCCCGGGCCGCTTCGTGAAGACGCCGTGCGGCGACTGGCCGAAGTTCGCATTGAGCACACGCATGCCGCCGACGAGAACCGTCATTTCAGGGGCGGTCAACGTCATGAGCTGCGCCCGGTCCACCAGCATCTCCTCTCCCGAGACGTTGCATCCGGTCTTGAGGTAGTTGCGGAACCCGTCCGCGGTCGGTTCGAGTACCGCGAAGGACTCGACATCGGTCTGTTCCTGCGATGCATCCGTGCGGCCCGGCGCGAAGGGAACCTCCACGTCATGCCCGGCGCTCTTCGCAGCCTGCTCGACGGCGGCTGAGCCACCGAGGACGATCAGGTCTGCGAGCGAGACTCGCTTCCCTCCGGTCTGCGCGGCGTTGAACTCTTCCTGGATGCCCTCGAAGGTTTCGAGCACGGTCGCCAGTTGGCTAGGCTGATTGACCTCCCAATTCTTCTGCGGCGCCAGGCGGATGCGCCCCCCGTTCGCCCCACCGCGCTTGTCGGAGCCGCGGAAGGTTGCCGCCGAGGCCCAAGCGGTCGAGACCAGCGCGGAAATGGGCAGCCCTGAGGCGAGGATCTTGGCCTTGAGGGCACTGATATCCTGCGCGTCGATCAAAACGTGATCGACCGCCGGGACGGGGTCCTGCCACAGGAGTTCCTCCGTGGCGACCTCCGGGCCGAGATAGCGCGAGCGCGGGCCCATGTCGCGGTGCGTGAGCTTGTACCACGCCCGCGCGAACGCATCGGCGAACTGGTCCGGGTTCTCGTGGAAGCGCCTCGAAATCTTTTCGTAGGCAGGATCGAACCGCAAGGCGAGGTCTGTGGTCAGCATGGATGGCGCATGGCGCTTTGACCGGTCGTGCGCATCCGGCACCGTCCCCGCGCCTGCGCCGTGCTTCGGTTTCCACTGATGCGCGCCGGCCGGGCTCTTGGTCAGTTCCCAGTCGTAGCCGAACAGGTTCCAAAAGAAATTGTTGCTCCACTTCGTCGGCGTCGTGGTCCAGACGACTTCCAGGCCGCTGCCGATCGCGTCGCCTCCTTTGCCCGTGCCAAATTTGCTCCGCCAGCCGAGGCCCTGTTCCTCGATGCCGGCGGCTTCCGGCGCGGGGCCCACCAGTGACGCATCTCCGGCGCCGTGGGTTTTGCCGAAAGTGTGGCCGCCTGCAATGAGGGCAACGGTCTCCTCGTCGTTCATTGCCATGCGCGCGAAGGTCTCGCGAATATCCCTGGCGGCGGCAAGCGGGTCCGGCTTGCCGTTCGGGCCTTCCGGATTGACGTAGATCAGCCCCATCTGCACGGCGCCGAGGGGGTTCTCGAGGTCCCGGTCGCCCGAGTAGCGCTTGTCGCCAAGCCAGGTATCCTCTTTGCCCCAGTAGATGTCCTCGTCGGGCTCCCAGACGTCCGCACGCCCGCCGCCGAAGCCGAAGCTCTTGAAGCCCATCGACTCCAGCGCGCAG
>MEMN01000107.1:19798-22739 GCA_001767945.1 Alphaproteobacteria bacterium RIFCSPHIGHO2_12_FULL_66_14
AGATCGGCCCAGGAGATCTTGTCGCCGTACTTACGCTTGATCGGCCACAGCAGCCGGCGCGCCTTGTCGAGGTTCACGTTGTCCGGCCAGCTGTTGAGCGGCGCAAAACGTTGCGTGCCCGAGCCTGCACCGCCGCGGCCGTCGCCGATGCGATAGGTGCCGGCGCTGTGCCACGCCATGCGAATGAAGAACGGACCATAATGACCGAAATCGGCCGGCCACCAGTCCTGCGAGTCGGTCATCAGCGCGTAGAGGTCCTTCTTCAGGGCCCCGAGGTCGAGCTTCTTGAACGCCTCCGCGTAGTCGAAGTCCTCGCCCATGGGATCGGCCAGCGGCGAGTTCTGTTGCAGAACCTTGAGATTCAACTGGTTCGGCCACCAGTCACGGTTCGATCTGCCAGAGAAAGTCTCCTTGGGGCGAGCCCCATGCACCACCGGGCACTTGCCGGCGCTTTCGGCATTCTGTTCATCCATCTCTCTCTCCAATCGTGGCTGGGCTGGTTGAACGGGTCCGACATTTCCGGGATGTCCCCGACCATCTACCTCTTTTTGGGTGACCACTTCCATATTATATTAGAATTATTCTAAACAAGGGGTCGTTGCACCCTATTTTGGCGGCTGCCATCTTGGTCGCCGTGTCCCAGTCGCCGTCCTCCACTGCCCGCCCGCGCCGCATTGCGCTTTTCGTCACCTGCCTCGTCGATCTGTTCCGGCCTTCGGTCGGCTTCGCCGCGGTCAAACTGCTCGAGGACGCGGGCTGCACGGTCGAGGTGCCGCCGCTGCAGGTTTGCTGCGGCCAGCCGGCCTACAACAGCGGCGACCGCCAGACGACCCGGGCCATCGCGGCGCAGGTCATCGCGGCTTTCGAAAGCTACGACGCCGTCGTCGCGCCGTCCGGTTCCTGCGGCGGCATGTTGAGCCATCACTATCCCGGTCTGTTCGACGACGATCCGGCGATGAAGGCCCGGGCCGAGAGCCTAGCCGGCCGCAGTTACGAGCTGATGGCATTCCTGGTCGATGTGCTGGGCGTCGAGAAAGTTGCGGCGCGCCATGACGGCACCGTCACCTACCACGATTCCTGCTCCGGCCTGCGCGAGCTCGGCGTCAAGGATCAGCCGCGCCGATTGCTTAAGACCGTCCAGGGCCTCTCGGTCCGCGAGATGAAGACACCCGAGGTGTGCTGCGGCTTCGGCGGCACCTTCTGCGTGAAGTATCCTGAAATATCGAATGCCATGGTCGGCGAAAAATCGGCCGATATCGCCGGGTCGGGCGCCGACACCCTGCTGGCCGGCGACCTCGGCTGCCTGATGAACATGGCGGGCAAGCTGCAGCGCGAGGGGAGTCCGGTGCGCGTCCGCCACGTCGCCGAAGTGTTGGCCGGCATGGGCGACCTGCCGGCGATTGGCGAACCCGGCTGATGGAATCGACCGCCCGCGACTTCAACCGGAATGTCGGCCATGCGCTGGCCGACCCCAATTTGCAGGATTCGCTTTCCAAGCTGAAAGTCGGGTTCTCGGAACGCCGCCGCCAGGCGGCGGAGCGCCTGCCCGAATTCGAAGCCCTGCGCGACCGCGCGCGCGACATCAAGAACCACGCGCTGGCCAATCTCGATTTTTACCTCGAGGAATTCGAGCGCAAGGTGCTGGCGCTGGGCGGCCACGTCCATTGGGCGCCCACCGCCGCCGACGCCAGGCGCATCATCGGCGAACTGTGCCAGAGCATGAACGCCCGGACCGTGGCCAAGTCGAAGTCGATGGTGGCCGAGGAGATCGCGCTCAACGAGCATCTCGAGGAGCTGGGCATCGCGCCGATCGAGACCGATCTCGGCGAATACATCATCCAGCTCCGCCACGAACCGCCCAGCCACATCATCGCGCCGGCGGTCCATCTCACCAAGGACCAGGTCGCCGACACCTTTCTCGAGCACCATGCCAAGCTCGGCTTCACCAAGCGCCTGACCGAACGCAACGATCTCGTTGCGGAAGCCCGTCATGTGTTGCGCCAGAAGTTCCTCGACGCCGATGTCGGCCTCACCGGTGCCAATTTCCTGGTCGCCGAGACCGGCTCGTCCATGCTCGTGACCAACGAGGGCAATGCGGACTTGTCCAACACGCTGCCGAAGATGCACATCGTGCTGGCCAGCATCGAGAAGGTGATCCCCACGCTCGAGGACGCCGCCGTCCTGCTGCGCGTTCTGGCACGTTCGGCGACGGGCCAGGAGTCGTCGGCCTACACCACGCTCAACACCGGGCCGAAGCGGCCTGAGGATCTCGACGGGCCGGAGCACTATCACGTCGTCATCCTCGACAACGGCCGCTCCGCCGTACTCGGCACCGAGATGCAGGAGATCCTGCGCTGCATCCGTTGCGGCGCCTGCATGAACCATTGCCCGGTCTATGGCGCGATCGGCGGACACGCCTATGGCTGGGTCTATCCCGGACCGCTCGGCGCCGTGCTGACGCCGCAACTGATCGGCGTCGAGGAGGCGGGCAACCTGCCCAATGCCTCGACTTTCTGCGGTCGCTGCGAAAGCGTTTGCCCGGTACGCATCCCGCTGCCCAAGCTGATGCGCCACTGGCGCGAGCGTGAATTCGAGCGGCACCTGACGCCGACGGCGGTTCGCCAGGGCCTGGCGCTGTGGGGCTTCGTCGCCCGCCGGCCGCGCCTCTATCGCCGGCTCACCGCGTTGGCCAATCGCATACTGGCGCTGTTCGGGCGCGCCGAAGGTCGCTTCCACGCGCTGCCGTTGGCCGGCGGCTGGACCCGCTTCCGCGACCTTCCCGCGCCGCCGCCCGGCGGCACGTTCCACACCCAGTGGAAGAAGAAGAGGCCGTCATGAGCGAGGCGGCGACAACGGCGCGGGCCCAGATCCTGAACGGCATCCGTCGCTCGCTTCGTAGCGGCGAGATATCGGGCGCCCAGCGCCAGGCCGCCGAGGCGCG
>MEMN01000107.1:22801-24901 GCA_001767945.1 Alphaproteobacteria bacterium RIFCSPHIGHO2_12_FULL_66_14
GGCCGAGGTCGTGTCGTACCTGGCACGCAGCAACCTGGCCGCCCGGGCCGTCATGGCGCCGTCGCCCCAACTCGCGGACTACGACTGGGCCGGCCAGAAGATGCTGTCGCTGCGTCGCGGTCGCGGCGAGGCCGCCGACCAGGTCTCGATCACCGGCGCCTTCGCCGGCATTGCCGAGACCGGAACGCTTGTCATGGCATCGGGGCCCGAGCATCCGGTGACCCTCAATCTGCTGCCCGACACCCACATCGTGGTGCTGCGCGAGGACGACATCGTCGGCGGCTACGAGGATGTCTGGGTACGGCTGCGCCAGCGCTACGGCAAGGACCGCATGCCGCGCACCATCAACACCCTGACCGGACCGTCGCGCACCGGCGACATCGAGCAGACGATCGAGCTCGGCGCCCACGGGCCGCGCCGCATGCACATCGTCGTCGTGCGCGCATGACGGCCGCGCCGAAGGCCCGGCGATGAAGCCGGTCGCCGCCGCCCCTCCCGAGCCTCGGGCGGAATTGCACGTCGTCGGCACCAGCGTCGGACGCGAGGTCGAGCTGCTGCTCGACCTCCTCGCCGAGCAGGTGGGCCGCCGCGCCCCCCGGGTGCTGCAGGTGGGCTCCCGCCCCCTGCTCTCGGACCGCAACGAACGCAACTGGCGCGGCCTGATCACCAGGCGCTTCGGCAAGCGCGCGCGATTTGTCGGCCTCGACCTGTTCGAGGGTGCCAATGTCGACGCCGTGGGCGACATCTGCAGCAGCCCGCGGACGCTCAAGACCAAGCTCGGCGAGGATCCGTTCGACCTGGTGATCTGCTGCCATGTGCTCGAGCACACCCGTCACCCGGCGCGGGCGGCCGGCAATATCGAGCGCGTCCTGCGCCCCGGCGGACTTGCCTATGTCGCCACGCCGTGGTCGCAGGCGTTTCATGCGACCCCCGACGACTACTGGCGTTTTTCGGTGCGCGGCCTGATGCTGATGTTCGAGCGGCTGGAGATCGTGTCGTCGTTCTACAGCGGCGGCGATGTCGGACTCGATGTCGCCTACCGGGTGATGCGCGACGGCCGGCCCGAACTCGACCCCCGGGCGGGCGCCGTCGAGCAGGGGCTGTTCCAGATCGTGCTCGATCACGAGGACAACCGCGCCGTGCTGGCCCGCCAGGCCACCGAGCGGCTGCCGGTATCGCGGACCTACCTGCCGACCCTGTTCGTGAACATCGTCGGCCGCCGGCAGGCCTAGGCGACCACTCAACGGCACGCACAAATGAAAAGAGCGGGCTTTCGCCCGCTCTTTCCGATTTGTTGGACGGGCTTCGACTAGAAGCGGACGTCCATGCCCAGGAGCAGCGCCCAAGTCGTCGCCGTAACGGCGTTCGAGGGACCGCTCAGGTTGATGAGCATGCCACCGCCGGTGAGCTTCACGCCCGGTCCGAGCGCGTAGTTGGCACCCAGTTCGAACTTGTTGGCGGTTTCAGAGCCGAACGCCAAGGCGAACGGGCCGCTGAACACGGTGCTGTTGATGCCAGGAGTACCGGTGAAGGTACCCGCGGCGCCACCGGAGCCGTTGAACGTCGCGGCATTCGTGCCCGCCGCGATCGACTGGACGGTGTTCGAGCCGTTACCGTTGGAGTTGATCGACCCCATCCACAGGAACGAGACCTGCCACGGGCCGGTCGCGTACATGATGCCGGCGCCAGCGAAGCGAGTCGCATTGTCGGTGCCGGTGTAGTAGTTCGACCCCATGCCCTGGTTGTCGTAACCGACCGAGCCACCGATGGTGATGCCCTTGTAGCCGAACTGCAGACCGGCGGTCCACATCGTCCACGCAGCCAGGTTCGAACCGGTGATCTGGCTCGCAGCCGTCGGGAACGCACGGTAGCCCGGGTTGAACGCGGCATAGGCCCACGAACCGTAGGCGGCGACCGTGACGTCACCGAACTTGTTCAGGTAGTTGGCACCGATGTCGAAGCCGTCCTGCCAAGCATAGTCGTTCGTGGCGCACGACGAGACGTTCGTCGCACCGGCACTGCCGCAAGCACCAAATCCACCGGCGCCGGCGCCGAAGGGAGTGGCCAGACCCGTGGTACCGAAGTAGCCGCCGGCGCTGG
>MEMN01000107.1:24936-30431 GCA_001767945.1 Alphaproteobacteria bacterium RIFCSPHIGHO2_12_FULL_66_14
GCGCCGACGGTGCGCCGTAATACATACGGTAGGAAGCGGCGTCGCGCGAACCGAACTCGACGCGGCCCCAATCGCCGAAGGAGAACAGGAAGGCTTCGTCGATGCTGGTCGTGCCAGCCACGTTCCAGGCTTCGAGTTCGACGTTGATGCCGACCGAAGTGCCATTGTCCAGTTTGGTCTGGCCAATGAAGTGGATTTCACCTTCCTGCGCGAAGAACAGGCCCTTGTAGCTCGTGAAGGTGCCGTTCGTCGCATAGCTGGAGCTGATGCCACCGGCGATGGCATAGAAGGTGTAGTAACCGCCCACGCCGACCTTGATCGGATCGGCAGCCATGGCCGGAGCGGCCATCAGCCCACCGACGACCAAGGCGGTCGAGCCCAGTAGAAGCTTCTTCATCGTTCTCCCTCTCTCATTGATCAGAGACTGGTACGTACCAAAAGGCCTGTCCGACCAGCGGGGTGTGGAAGCCCAACTCAACGACTGCTCACGGCCCCGCCAATGCGGCCCGGGTAATAGAACACAGGCCCAAAAGAAGGGTCAAGAAATGGTCGTGGTGCTGCCTGATTCTTCCCTCGACCTGTGGCGCCTTTGTCACAATTTGGAGCTCGGCTCGGGTGAAGCCTTGGCGAGGCTACCGCATCTAGTCATTGTCTGGAGATTGCCATCAAGTTTCTTAGTGAAACTAACAGAAGGTTATGGTTCTTGAAAACAACTTGCTGTTGCGCCGCACCCCGGCCGCTTGAAGTCGGGAGGGCCCACGGTTATGGTCACAAAGCCCTCTCGCCCGTCCATCCGGGCGCGCGCTTCGCTGCAGGCGGGCAATATTTGGTAGAATATTCAGGCTAAATCAGACAAAGGCGCCAACATGTCGGGCTCGCTCACTCCCCTTCGCCTTCTGGTCGTCCTGACCGGCGCCCTGGCGCTGGGGCTCACCGCCTGTGGCGGCGATTCCGGAAACGTCAAGGAAACGCGCAGCGGCCAGAGCGGCGATCGCACCACGCGCGACATGCGCGCGGGCCTCGCCAGCGGCGGTCAGGAGCAGGGCAGCCTGTTCGGGCCGGGCGGCCTGTTCGGCTCCAAGGCCGAAAAGAAGGACGACACCGGCACCGGCGTGGCCGTGAACGCCTATCTGTGGCGGGCCTCGCTCGACACCATCAATTTCATCCCGCTGGTCTCGGCCGATCCGTTCGGCGGAGTCATCATCACCGACTGGTATACGCCGGCCGAAACGCCCAACGAGCGCATGAAGGTCCAGGTCACCATCCTCGACCGCGAGCTCAGGGCCGACGGCGTGCGGGTGTCGGTGTTCAAGCAGCAGACCGCACCCAGGGGCGGCAACTGGGTCGACGCCCAGGTCGACCCGCGCACCCAGATCGACATCGAGAACGCCATCCTGACCCGTGCGCGCCAGCTTCGCATCGCAGGCGGCTCCTGACGGCCTCATCGCACCACCAAAACTTGACGTGAGAGGCCGTAGCGGGCATCCGCTGCGGCCTCAGTCTTTTCCGGGATCCCGCTCTCTGTAGGAAGTAGGCCGTGTCGACGCCCACCGCCCCCATCGCGCGCTACAATTTTCACGAAACCGAAGCCAGGTGGCAGAAGGTCTGGGCCGAGCGCCAGACCTTCCGTGCCGTCATGGATCGCGCCAAGCCCAAGTACTACGTGCTGGAAATGTTCCCCTATCCGTCGGGCCGCATCCACATGGGCCATGTGCGCAACTACACGCAGGGCGACGTGATCGCGCGCTACAAGCGCGCCAGGGGCTTCAACGTGCTGCATCCCATGGGCTGGGACGCCTTCGGCCTGCCGGCCGAGAACGCCGCGATGGAAAAGAAGGTCCATCCCAAGAAGTGGACCTACGAGAACATCGCCGCCATGAAGGCGCAGCTGAAGTCGATGGGCCTGTCGCTCGACTGGAGCCGCGAGCTCGCGACCTGCGATCCATCCTACTACCGCCACCAGCAGAAGATGTTTCTCGACTTCTGGAGGGCTGGCCTCGCCTACCGCAAGGAGGCCTGGGTCAACTGGGATCCCGTCGACAACACGGTGCTGGCCAACGAGCAGGTGATCGAGGGTAAGGGCTGGCGCACCGGCGCACCGGTCGAGCGGCGCAAGCTCACGCAATGGAACCTCAAGATCACGCACTTCGCCGATGAAATGCTGGAGCGTCTCGACACGCTGAAGCGCTGGCCGGAGAAGGTGCGCCTGATGCAGGCAAACTGGATCGGCAAGAGCCGCGGCGCCCGCGTGTTCTGGCAGCTCACCGACGCTTCGGGGGCTGCCCCATCGAAAATGAATTGGGGCAAACTGGAGATCTTCACCACGCGTCCCGACACGCTCTACGGCGCCTCCTTCGCGGCCCTGTCGCCCGAGCATCCGATCGTCGCCGAACTGGCCGCGAGCGATCCCGGCCTGAAACGCTTCGTCGCCGAATGCCGCAAGACCGGCACGGCGGCGGCCGAAATCGAGACCGCCGAAAAGATCGGCTACAAGCTGCCGCTGCTGGCGAAGCACCCGCTGATCGAGGGCAGGACCATGCCGGTCTATGCCGCCAACTTCGTGCTGATGGAGTACGGCACCGGCGCCATCTTCGGCTGCCCCGGCCACGACGAACGCGACCACGCGTTCGCCACCAAGTACGGCCTGCCGATCCTGCCCGTGGTGGCGCCGGCCGATGCCGACCCGAAGAGTTTCAGCGTCGCCCAGGCGCCCTTCATCGAGGACGGCGTCCTCATCAACTCCGATTTCCTGAACGGACTCGGCGTCGAGGACGCGAAGGCCAGGGTCATCGCCCGCCTCGAAGAAATGGGCGTCGGCAAGGGCACGACGCAATATCGCCTGCGCGACTGGCTGGTGTCGCGCCAGCGCTACTGGGGCTGTCCGATCCCGGCGATCCATTGCGACGTGTGCGGCGTCGTGCCGGTGCCGGAGAAGGACCTGCCGGTGAAGCTGCCGGACGACGTGACGTTCGATCGTCCCGGCAATCCGCTCGACCGCCATCCGACCTGGAAGCATGTCGATTGCCCCAAGTGCGGCGGCAAAGGGCGGCGCGAGACCGACACGTTCGACACCTTCATCGATTCGAGCTGGTACTTCGACCGGTTCACCTCGCCGCAACTCGAGACGGCGCCGTTCGACCGCGAGGAGAACCACTACTGGATGCCGGTCGACCAGTACATCGGCGGCGTCGAGCACGCGATCCTGCATCTGCTCTATTCGCGCTTCTGGACGCGGGCCATGCGCGAGGTCCAGATGACCAGCCGCGACGAGCCGTTCGACGGGCTCTTCACCCAGGGCATGGTCTGCCATGAGACCTACAAGTCGAGTGACGGCCAGTGGCTGCTGCCCGAAGAGGTGATCCGTGACGGCGGCAAGGTCGTGCGCGCCTCCGACAAAAGTCCGGTCGAGGTCGGCCGCTCGGAGAAGATGTCCAAGTCGAAGAAGAACGTCGTCGACCCCGACCAGATCATCCGCGACTACGGCGCCGACACCGCGCGCTGGTTCATGCTGTCCGACAGTCCGCCGGAGCGCGACCTCGAATGGACCGAGGCAGGCGTCACCGGCGCCTGGCGCTTCCAGCAGCGTCTGCACCGCATCGCCACGACGGCGCTCGCCGAGGTGCCGCCGGCCGGCGCGCCCAAGCCCGCGCAGTTCTCCGAGGCCGCGACCCAGCTCCGCCGCGCGGCGCACAAGACGATCGCCGGCCTCTCGACCGACATCGAGGCCTTTCACTTCAACAAGGCCGTGGCGCGCCTTTACGAGCTCGCCAGCAGCATCGACTCCGCCAAGGCGGCGGGCGACGACTCGGCGAAATGGGCGTTGCGCGAGGCGCTGGAGATCTTCGTGCGGCTGATCGGGCCGATGACGCCGCATCTCGCCGAGGAATTGTGGCAGGCGCTCGGCCATCGTTCGCTGCTGGCCGATTCGCCGTGGCCGCTGCCTGAGGATGCCTTGCTGGTCGACGACACCGTGACCGTCGCGGTACAGCTCAACGGCAAGCTGCGCGGCACCATCGCCTTGCCCAAGGATACGCCGAAGGAGGCGGCCGAGAAGGCCGCCCTCGCCCAACCCGACCTCGTGCGCGGGCTGGAAGGTCGGACGCCCAGGCGGGTAATCGTGGTGCCGAACAGGATCGTGAACGTCGTGGTGTAAACACCCCGTGGTGTAATCACCCCATCGAGGAGACCGTCGCCATGGCACGCAAGCCGAACTACGATTTCGAACGCCGCGAACGCGAGCGGCTCAAGGCCATCAAGGTCGCCGAAAAGGCCGCCGCGAAGAGGGAAGCGCGCGAACGCGCCCGTGCAGAAAATGCAGGCGCGGAGAACGCCGGTGACGCCCCCAAGGAAGACGGCGTGGCCACCGATGGCGAGCCAACTCCCGACAAGGGCTGATCGCGCCCTCCCCGGGGTAGGGTCGAGATGAAGATCGAGCCGCGCCAGGTCGAAGCGTTCCTCAAGAAGCCGGATCCCCGGATTCGCGGCGTGGTGATCTATGGCAACGACGACGGCCTGGTCGCCGAGCGGGCGGTGGCGTTGGCCAAGGCCGTTTGCCCGGACCTGGGCGATCCGTTCCGCGTCGTCGATATCGCGGGCGACGTGCTCAAGGGTGATCCGGCGCGACTGGCCGACGAATTCGGCGCCCTGTCGATGATGGGCGGCCGCCGCGTCATCCGCGTGCGGCCGGCCGGCGAGGAGGCGACCGCGGCGCTCAAGAATCTCGTGGCCGCCGCCGCCGGCGACGCGCTGATCGTGGTCGAGGGCGGCAACCTCACGCCGCGCTCGGGCCTGCGCGCGCTGGCCGAGACCGAGGCCTGCCTGGCGGCGATGCCATGCTACATGGACAACGAGGCGGCGCTGGAGGGCCTGGTGGAGAGTGCGGCCCGTGCCCAGGGCCTCGCCGTCGACGCCGACGCGCTGCAATGGATCGTCGAACGGCTGGGCGGCGATCGCGGCCAGACCCGCAGCGAGATCGACAAGCTGCTGCTCTACAAGGCGGGCGACAAGGCAAGCGACGCCGGCAAGACCATCACGCTCGGGGACGCCGTCGACATCCTGGGCGACACCGCCGCGATCGGCATCGACAACGTGATCGCCGCCACCTTCGACGGCGAACTGGTGGCGCTCGACCGCGCCCTCGACCGCGTCTTCTCCGAGGGCGGCCATCCGGTGCAGCTCGTGCGCTCGCTGCAGCGCCACGCCGACCAGCTCCACCTCGTGTCGGCACACGCCGGCAAGGGTGGCAATATCGAAGCCGCGATGTTCAAGGCCCGCGGCCTGCCGCGCGGCGGCCCGGTGCGCCAGCGTTTCGAACGTCACCTGCGCGCCTGGCCCCTCAGGCGCCTCGGCGATGCCTTGCAGGCGATCCTCAAGGCCGAGATCGACTGCAAGAGCACCGGCCTGCCCGACGAGGCGCTCGCCCGGCGGCTCTGCCTGGCACTCGCCTCCTCGGCCCGTTCGGCCAAGGCGCGACGTTAGAGTTTCACTCTACCGCG
>MEMN01000107.1:30482-31547 GCA_001767945.1 Alphaproteobacteria bacterium RIFCSPHIGHO2_12_FULL_66_14
TTCGCGGCCGTTGATCGTCGGGAATGCTCCCCGACGAGCTGTATCGAGCCCGACAGTATGCGTGCGGCGCGTCGCGTATCAGGTACTTGGTAGCAGTAATAAAAAAATACTCCCGTTCAGGTTGAGAAGAGGCTGGGGACATGAGCATCAAGCCCGAAATCGTCCCGCTGTTCGCCACGCCGCTCGTCGTTCTCGACGTGCCGGAGGCAGCGGCGCTCAACGCCGAACTGCGCCGGGTGATCGAGCAACGCGAGAAATCCCATCCCAGCACGCAGCATTCCAACCTGGGTGGCTGGCAGTCGAGCTGGGACATGGACCGCTGGGGCGGCGCGCCGGCCGTGAAGCTGCTGGCCATCGGCCGCAACCTCGCCAACTGCGTGACGACGAATCGCGAGGGCAACGTCGGCAGTGGCCCCTATCCCGGCTATTTTGCCGTGACCTGGGGCGGCAACATGTGGGCGAACGTCAACCGCAGCGGCCATGGCAACGAATGCCACTCGCACCCCGGCGCCTACTGGTCCGGCGTCTACTACGTCGACGACGGCGGCATTGCCGCCGATGCGTCGCTGGGCGGCGAACTCGAACTCATGGATCCACGCGGACCGCTCCCGGCGATGAACGCGCCGCACCTCGGCTGCGCCATGTCGGGCGGCCTGTCGGCGGGCGCCACCGAGAGGGTGCAGCCCAAGTCCGGCCGGCTGGTGATGTTCCCGGCCTGGCTGATGCACCAGGTTCGGCCCTATCGAGGCAGTGCCGAACGCATCTCCATCGCCTTCAATCTCAGCGTGTGAGCACGACCGAGCGAGCACGATCGGCTTCGGTCGTGAGGCGGGCGAAGCGCCTCCGTGCCACCCAAAACATGCCGCCGCCGAACAGGGCGAAGGCCGCGGCGCTCGCCAGCGACAGCCCGACCAGGCCACCGCCCAGCGCCAGCGCCAACCAGCCGCCGGCCACCACCACGACCACGCGCGCCACGGCCAGCAGGAAGGGCCCGCCGACATAGCCGACGGCGAGGCAGGCGAAGTAGCAGGCGAGTCCGACGCCGGTCAGCGGAAACACGGCTGC
>MEMN01000107.1:31577-32705 GCA_001767945.1 Alphaproteobacteria bacterium RIFCSPHIGHO2_12_FULL_66_14
GAGTCGGCGGTGAACAGGCTCATCCAGTCAGCGCCGAACAGGGCGACGAGGGAGAAGACGACGCCGATACCGCCGGCCACCATCGCGCCGGTCCACGCCGCGCGCCGCGCCCGCTCGAAGTCGCGCGCGCCCGCCGCCGTCGCCACCATGGTGATGACGGCCGAGCCGAAGGCGAAGGTGATGGGATACTGCAGCAGTTCGAGCCGGTTGGCCGCGCCGTAGGCGGCGATGGCGGTGCTGCCCAGCCCGGCGATAAGACCGGCCACCAGGAAGGTCGTGACCTGGAACAGGAAGGCGCTGGCCGCCGACAGCGCGCCCACCCGCAGGATCTCCGCCGCCTCGTCGCGCCGCCAGCGCATCAGGTGGCGGTCCAGGCGGACCAGCGCGTGGCGCGAGACGAGATGCAGGACCAGCACGACGGTGCCCACGGCATAGGCCGCGATCGCCGCCAGCGCGGCGCCCGTGATACCGAGCGCCGGCACCGGCCCCCAGCCCAGGATCAGGAGCGGCGAGAGGGCCAAGTGAAAGACCTCGCCGATGGCGATGGCGAAGGCGGGCACGATCATGTTGCCGGCGCCGCGCGAGACGTTGGCCAGCAGGTTCATCGCCCAGACGAAGCCCGAGCCGCCGAACATCACGGCGCCGTAGACCACCGCCATGTCGAGCGCGCCGGGCGCCAGGCCCATCGCCGCGTAGAGGCGGGGCCCCGCGAACACCATCAGCGCCGTGGTGGTGACCGCGCCGGCCAGCGCGATCACCATCGCGACGCCCGCCAGCGAGCGGGCGCGGTCGTGATCGCCGGCGCCCAGCGCCCGGCCGATCGCCGACGACACACCCGAGCCGATGCCCGAGGCGGTCGCGGTCTGCAGGATCAGGAACAGCGGGAAGACGACGGCGGCCGCGGCCAGCGCGTCGCTGCCCAGCCACGACACGAAGATCGCATCGGCGGCAAGAAAGGTGATGCGGGCCGCCGCCTCGCCGATGTTGGGGGCGGCAAGCGACAGCAGCAGCGGCAGGACGGGCGCTTCGAGGATGCGCTGGGTACGCGACGACAGGACGGACATGGAACTCTCCCGGAGATGGGGGAGAGTTGGTCCGTCGGTGCGGGTGGGTCGATTACCTCACGCG
>MEMN01000108.1:0-6292 GCA_001767945.1 Alphaproteobacteria bacterium RIFCSPHIGHO2_12_FULL_66_14
GGGGCCGGAAATCCTTTGCGAGAGGATATATAGGGAAGGATAGGAATATTGTCAATAGGGAGAGACCTAACGCCACACCGGCAGCCTATAGCCGCCCGCGGCAGGGAGCGTTAACGTCAGCCGCCTCGGAAAGGGGAGCGTGACATGGCCCAACCACAGTCGACCACGCCAGACGCCCGGACTGGCATCACAGACGCGGGCATCGCGAACCGGGTACAGGAGATCGTCGCGCGGGTCCTCGGCATCGCCCCGGACCGGGTGGCCGACAAGGCCGACTTCGTTGCCGACCTCGGCGCCAGCAGCCTCGACCTCGTCGAGCTCATCATGGCGATCGAGGACGCGTTCAGTATCGAGATCTCCGACAGCGCCGCCGAGCGGATTCTCACGGTGGGCGACCTCGTGGCGTTCATCCGGAGCCAGGTGCCGGCGGCCAAAGCCGCCTAGACGCGCATCCATTCCTGGCGCAGGGCGTCGTCGGAGACGTATTCCTCGCGGCGGGATCCGTCCGTCGCCCGCAGGATCCACACCGGCTCGCCGCCCGCCTCGTTGCGGCGGCCCACGACCTCATAGACCGCGCGCAGGGCATCGACACGCTTGATGTATCGAGAGCCCGTCATCGCGATGTCTTCCTTCCTGCCGGCCGCGCCTCACACCACCGCGTCGCCTGCGATCTGCGTGCGCTGCAGGCGGCGACGGAAGGGCCCCGCGTCGTGCACGGCAAGATGCTTGGTGCAGCGGTTGTCCCAGAAGGCGATCGAGCCCGCCTGCCAGCGGAAGCGGCAGGTGAACTCCGGCCGGTGGCCGTGTTCCATCAGGAACTCCAGCAACGGCGCGCTCTCGCGCTCGGTCATGCCGTCGAAGCGCATCGCGTAGGAGCGGTTGACGAACAGGCACTTGCGGCCGGTCTCGGGATGGGTGCGCACCGCCGGATGCACGCTCTCGGTCGCCTGCCAGTTGGCGTCCTCGCGGATCTTGCTGGAGCGGCGGGCATTGAGCTTGTTGTGCGGGCCCGCCACCTTGATGTCGCTGTGCACGACCTTGAGGCCCGCCAGCATCGCCTTCATGCCGTCCGACAGGGTCTCGTACGCGAGATACTGGTTGGCGAACAGCGTGTCGCCGCCATGGGGCGGCACTTCGAGCGCATAAAGGATGGCGCCCATCGGCGGCTCGGCCATCATCGTGGTGTCGCTGTGCCAGTCCTCGCCGATGATGCGCTCGTCGCCCGGCTGGCGCACGACGCGCACGATCTCGGGATCGGCCTGGCCGAGATCGAAATTGGGATGGATGAAGAGCCGGCCGAAGCGGCGCGAGAATTCCTTGTGGCTGCGGTCGTCGAGCTTCTGGTCGCGGAAGAAGACGACCAGGTGCTCGAGCAGCGCGCGGCGGATCTCGGCGATCGTGGCATCGTCGAGCCCGGCCGCGATGTCGACGCCGCCGATCTCGGCGCCGAGCGCGCCGGCGATCGGTGAAACGGTGATGTGCTGGTAGGCAGTCATGGTGGAGAGACTAGGACCAAGCGGCGCCGCCGTCCAAGGGCTGCGGCGCAGGGTAGTGTCCCAATTTGAATGGCCTTTGGCGGTGGTGGCCGACGCCTCGTCTATTTTCGCGGCAAGGTCGGGCCATAGCCGCTTGGCCTCTCCCGCAAGGCAATGCTTGTCGAGCCAAGGAGTCCCGGTGCGTTGGGTGAAGGCCAGCACGGCGGAAGGGCCGCGCTGGTCGAGGCCGTGCCCGTCAAAGAGGTTTTGAAGGCAAGATCATCCGGGAAGGCGTCGTCCACTTTTTCGATCTAGACAGCCATCCCAAGGCCGCCAGAGCCTATGTGTGGTCATCCCCTGTTGAGGGTAGCAATAGACGGCGCTTTTGCGCCGTGCTCCACTTGGGTAATATCCGCTCTCCGTTCGACGCGGTGCGGGCGACTATCGTGGCGGAACAGCATAGCAAATCGGAAAGCCGATAAGCATAACCCGGAGAGGCCGATGAGTACGGCTTTGGTAATCGGCGTGATCTTCACCCTCATGCTAGCCATGCCCGCCGTTATGTGGCTAACGAAACTGATATGTCCGCCGAAACCTGAGGAAGAAGCAATTCACCGTGGGATCGAGGAGACACGCAGACGCGAGGCTCGCCGACGTGAAAAGATGCCCTACCACAGGGGCTAACAAGGACACTATCCGGCGCAACAATTGCCTGGAGCCGACCGGCGTGATGGGCTGGCGGTCGCGGGCTTTGGACCAGCTTCCTGACCAGCCGAGGAGAGGCGTCGATGGCATTGGTGAAATGGAGCGAACGGCCACGGGCGCATCGCTGGGCTATTCTCGGGGCCTTCGTCGGCATGGCGATTGCCGCTGTCGTGGTGTTCGAATACGCGTTCTACGGGTCCACCCTCGACCGCTACCTGATCATGATGGTGGGATTGCTGATCGGTGGTGGCGCCGGGTTGCTGCTGGCGTCACTCACGGCGCGTCGAGCTTAGCTGGAGGGGCCCGCGGTCCAATGACTGTGCGGCCACACCGCCTGGGGCATGTTTCGCGAGCGTGGAATCACGCCAACCTCACCCTGAGGAACGCGCGTAGCGCGCGTCTCGTCGGGCGGAGTAACCTCCGCCCTGGGGTCGGCAACAACACGACTGGTTCCCATCAAAGGGCGGAGGTTACTCCGCCCGATCGAGACGGCCGCTGCGCGGCCTCCTCAGGATGAGGTGGGTCTACAGCAACGGAACGCGCTCTAGTTCAGCCCGAACACCGCGAACTGCTTGTCGACTTCGGGATTGAGCGTTCGGGCGGCGGCCTTGTCGGCGTCGCCGCCCTTGATGTCGCCGGTCCTGATCCTGGCCAGGCCGCGGCCGAACAGTGCCGTCGCACGGTTGGGATCCATGTCGAGCGCGGCATTGTAGTCGGCGAGCGCGAGGGCGTCGTCGCCCAGCTTCATGTAGATGAAGCCGCGCGTGTCGCGAACGTCGAGATTGACCGGCATGAGCCTGAGTGCCACGTCGCAGTCGGCGAGCGCCTTCAGGAGATCGCGGCCGGCGATGGCGCGCGTCAGGCAACGGTTGTTGTAGGCGAGGCCGAAGTTCTCGTCGAGATCGAGGGCGGCCGTGTAGTCGGCGATCGCCTTCTGGTAGTCCGCTTGAGCGAAGCGGGCGTAGCCACGATTGAAGAAGGCGACGGGATTGCGCTTGTCGACGGCGATCGCCGCGTCGAGGTCGCGAATCGCAAGATCGAGCTTGCCGTCGAGGGAATAGATCGCCGCGCGGCTGGTCAGCGCGTCGACGTTGCGCGGGCCGCGCTCGATGGCCGCGTCGTAGTCGCTGAGCGCCGCCTGCACCTCGTTGCGCCGCCTGTGGATCAGGCCGCGCTGGAAATAGGCCTGCGTGCTGTTGGGGGCGAGCGCGATGGCGCGATCGAGGTCGACCAGCGCGCGCCCGGTTTCGCCGAGCTCGCCGAAGGCCTCGCCGCGACGGATCAGGGCCAGCACGTTGTCCGGCTCGAGCACGAGGACCTTGTCGAAATCCGCGATGGCACGCTCGTAGGCACGCTTGCGGCTCGCCAGCAGCACGCCGCGTCCGAGGAAGGCGAGGGCCGCCTTGGGGTCGAGGCGGAGGGCCTGGTTGTAGTCGTCCAGCGCCTGCTCGGTCTTGCCGAGCGCGTCGGCCGCCACGGCGCGACGGAACAGGTTGAGCGCGTCGGGACTCCGCGAATTGATCAGGCTGTCGTAGCGCTTCAGGGCATCGTTGTAGTCGTCGCTCGCCATCACCTTGTCGCCCAGCGCCGCGCGCGCGCTGCCGCGGATCAGCCGGGCGAGCGCGAGGTCGTCGGGCGAGAGCTCGCGGCTGCCGATCGCCTTGGAGCAGTCGGCATTGCGCCGCGCGGCATTCTCCAGCGTCGGGAAGCCACCCTGCACGCATCGGGCGAACAGCTCCGTGGTGGACGGCGCCGCCTTTTCCGCCGCCACGGCGGCCGGCGCAACGGACGGTGCGGGGGTTGGCGTCGAGACGACGGCAGACACGGGGGCAGGCATAGGCGCGGGAGCCGCCGCCTGCGGCGGATACGTGTGATAGGCGTAGCCATAGAGGGCCGCGCCCGCGGCGGCGACGATGCCTGTCGCGATCAAAACCCTGCGAATTTTCATGATATTGTCCCGGCCGGACTATAGCGCGTGGGGCCGGGCAGTCACAGGGCCCGACTCAGGCCGCGATCGCCTGCGGCAGGATCGGCGCCGCCGCGTCGTGGCGCCGGCCGGCGCGGAGGCAGAACAGCGGGCTCAGCAGGCGGTTGGCGATCACTTCGGTGCCTTCGTTGTCGCCCAGCCTGAAGCGGCCGCGGTCGTCGGCCAGCACCGAGACGTCGGCGACCGCGCCCGGCGCCAGCGTGCCGATCTCGTCCGCGAGGCCGAGCATGGCGGCGGCGTTGGTCGTCACCATGGGCACGATCTGTGGGAGCGTGAGTCCCAGGCTCAGCAGCTCGGTCATCGCGTACGACAGGCTGAAGCGCGCGGCACCGGCGAAGGGATGGGCTTCCTCGTCGTCGGGATGTTTGGCCGGCGTTCCGGGTGGCGGCGTCATGCGGGTGTTGTAGCCGTGCATGTCGGCGCCCAGCGTGTCGGGCAGCACGCCGGCGTCGAGCGCGAGGCGCGCCATGCGGAAGGAGAAATGGCTGCCGTGGCCGACGTCGACCTTCAGGCCGCGGTCGAGCGCCACCTGGACGATGGGGTGGAGCTTGCCGTGCCTGTCGACGAAGCCGCCGGGATGGCGTGTGAAGGGATGGGCCAAAATATCGCCGGGCCGCATCAGCTCGACCACGGCGGGCAGGATGCCGTCGGGGTCGACGCCGTTGCTCCCTTCCGGCAGCGCCCACATCTGGCCGAAGTGCATGTAGACCGGCAGGTCGGCTTCGCGGCCGATTTCGGCCGCCTTGCGCAGCACCTCGAAGCCCCAGCGCGTGACGCCGCCGACCTCGGCATGAACCTTTATGCCGCGAATCAGATCGCGGTTGGCGAGGGCGGTCTTCACGGTGGCGGCGACGTCGACTCCCTCGGGACCATAGAGGCTGGGATAGAAATGGCCTTCGAGGCCACCCACGACATAGGCCGAGAGGAAGGCGAGCACACGGCTCTGGGCCGGCTCGGCGATGAATTTGCGGAAGCCCGGGAAGGTCATGCAGGAGGCGCCGCCCTGGTCGACCAGGGTGGTGACGCCGCTTTCCACGCCCACCATGTCGGCCGGCAGGCCGAAGCGGCCGGAGACATGCGTATATATATGAGCGTGGGTGTCGATCATGCCCGGCAGGACGAGGCGGCCGCGCACGTCGACCGTCTCGCGCGTGGCGCCCGGCAGATCTTTTTGCACCGCCGCGACGCGGCCGTCCTTGACGGCGACGTCGGCTGGGCCGTCGAGGCCGGTCGCCGGGTCGATGACGTGTCCGCCGCGCAGGAGGAGGTCGAAAGGGGCTTGAGTCACGACGCTATCTCCATTGGGGCCCATGACCCCCTCCGGCCTTCGGCCACCTCCCCCGAAGACGGGGGAGGAGTCTGACTTTCTTCTCCTCCCTCGCGAAGCGGGGGAGGTGCCCCGCAGGGGCGGAGGGGGTCAGAGAAGACAGCCAAGTCGCAAGCGCCGTGCCAATCGCGCGCCGCGTCAGCGGCAGATGAAGGCCTTGAAGGTGATGATGTCGCACGGCGAGCCGGTGCGCTCGCAATAGGCGACGAACTCCTCGGGCGTGACCGCGACCATCTGGATGGTGTGCCGCCGGGCCCGCCACTCCGCCATCCGGGCCGCTTCCTTCAGGTGCCAGTCGGCATAGGAGGAGGCGGGGTAGTGCTTCACGAGTTTCTGCAGCTTTTCGTGGTCGGTGGCGCTCACTTTGGCGAAGTACTGGACGGCCATGCCGGTGTATCCTCTTTGCTGGAGCCGCTTTTACCCGCCCGAGGATGCTTCCTGCAATGCGCTTTCCCGCCCCCTGACGCCGGTCCCGATCCTGGCCCTGCTGACGGGCGCCGCTGCCCTGCCGGCGCGCCGGCCCTAGCGCTTGCAGTCGATGAGGACGGAGAAGGCGCGGGCCTTTTCACCGATGTCGGCGACGCTGAGGTCGCGGCCGCCGCCGGATGTCTCGATGGGCACGCCGGCGGCTTCGAGGAATGTTCGGGCGACATCGACCTTGAGGGCAAAGTTGATGTTCTGGGGAATGGCGCCGGTCCGGCGCGCGACCGCCGAATCACGGATCGATGCGGTCACGATGCCGACAACATTGCCACCGCTGTCGAGCAGCGGGCCGCCGCTGTTGCCCGGCTGGATCGG
>MEMN01000108.1:6300-6466 GCA_001767945.1 Alphaproteobacteria bacterium RIFCSPHIGHO2_12_FULL_66_14
TCTGCAGGTAGCGCGAGTCGTCGCCCAGGCCGGACAGGGCGCTGATGCTGCCGTTGGTCACGATACCCCCCGAGGAGAGCATTCCCGTCAGCGGAAAGCCGTAGGCGACGACCGCCTCGCCCGCGCGCACCGGCCGTCCGGCGCGGAACGCCGCGACGGCGGGCGA
>MEMN01000108.1:6491-13008 GCA_001767945.1 Alphaproteobacteria bacterium RIFCSPHIGHO2_12_FULL_66_14
TTGCCGGGATCGGGCCGGCGCCCTGCCGGGTGACGGTGAGTTCCCGGCACTTGGCGATGACATGGGCATTGGTGAGCACATGGCCCTGGCGGTTGATGTAGAAGCCGGTGCCGGTGCCGACACGCCTCGTGGCTGCGGGCGGGGCCGCGGGCGGGGCGGCGCCGCTGGCGCCGCCGCCTGGAACCGCCGCCGTTGCCTTGAAACCGAGATAGCGCGCGCTCTGTTCGCGGCTGAGGCCGTAGGTGAAGGCCACGGGACGTCCGCTGCTGGAGGTACCGCTGCCGAAGCCGCTCATCGACGACAGGCCGGTGAAGGAGATGGCGGCGCGCTGGCCGTCGTCGCAGGCGATCAGGCCCTGGCCGGTAAGGCCGACGCCGTAGGCGAAGTCGCCCGAACAGCGGTTGCCCTTGGCGTTCGTGAGCTCGATCGTGCCGCTGCGGTCGAGATAGCCGGTCGCCGAGCCGGTATAGAGGTCGTCCTCGTCGCCGACGATGCCGAAGACCGACACCGACGCGCAGCCGGCAAGCGCCGCCGCGGCCAGGAGAAGCAGAAGAAGATGTGGCATCGCCGTTCCTTGAAGTTTGCCGAACTATACAACCCAAGTTCCAGACGGCCAGCAACCCGAGATTGCAATCAGTGCGGCGTGCCGTCCTTGCGCGTATGGACGTGCCTGCCGTCGGCTCCGGCGCGGGCGTGGTTGTCGATGTCGGGATAGGTGACCTCGTCGAACGGCGTGCGGTCGCCAATCACCAGGATCAGCGCATCCTCGGCCGAATCGTTGACGAAGCGGTGGGCGTTGCCGCGGCCGGCGGGAAAGCCGGCGCACTGGCCGGGCCGCAGCGTCTGGCGACCTTCGTTGGTCTCGAGCACGACCTCGCCCGACACGATGCGCGCCAGGTTCAGGCCGAAGTTGGTGAGGCCGACGTGGTTGCCGAGGCTTGGCCATCCCGGCCGTCTGGCCAGGGCCGGTGTCGTGTGCGCACGAGATCGTCTCATGACGTCATGCCTTTGCGGTTTCAACCTCGACAGTTCGTGTCGCGTTGATCTGAATCAACCATGGTGATCAAGAGTTGCATTATCGTTGATTGACAGGGAGAAAGTCGATATCCGGCAGAAGACCGGGATTTTGGGACCGGAACCGACATGAAGACCCATTCGTCCATACGGATCGGCCAGTCCTGCGCCACCGAGGCGGGCGAAGCCGCGCGCGCCTTCCACGCCGCCGTCGAACAGCCGGACATGGCGCTGGTGATCTTCTTCTGCTCCAACGAATACGACCCCGACGTGCTGGCCGGGGAAATGAGGCGTCTGTTCGCCGGCGTCCAGGTCGTGGGCTGCAGTACGGCGGGGGAAATCGGGCCCGCCGGCTACAGGACGCACAGTTTGGTCGGCGCCAGTTTCGCCCGCGGCAGTTTCGACGTCGTCAGTGGCCGCCTCGACCACTTGCAGCAATTCGAAACCGGCAAGGGCCAGGCCTTCGCCAAGTCGCTGCTGCGGAAGCTCGAGAACCAGGCGCCGCATGCCGGCGCGGACAACAGCTTCGCCTTGCTGCTGATCGACGGCATGTCCCTCCGCGAGGAACCGGTGACGCGCGCCTTCCAGAGCGCGCTCGGGCGGCTGCCGCTGGCCGGAGGCTCGGCCGGCGACGGCCTGAATTTCGGCAGCGCCCGCGTCTATCTCGACGGCCAGTTCCACAGCGATAGCGCGATCCTTGTCCTGGTCAGCACGCGGCTGCCGTTCAAGCTGTTCAAGACGCAGCATTTCGTCGCCTCCGACCAGAGGCTGGTCGTCACCGCGGCCGACCCCGCCCGTCGCCTCGTCAAGGAAATCAACGGCCTGCCCGCGGCCGAGGAATATGCGCGAATACTGGGCCTCGACGCCCACAATCTCGACGCCATGCGCTTCGCCGCCTCGCCGGTCGTGGTGATGCTCAACGGCACGAACTACGTGCGCTCCATCCAGAAAGCCAATCCCGACGGCAGCCTGACCTTCTACTGCGCCATCGAGGAGGGAATCGTCCTGCGGGCGGCGAAAGGCATGGATCTGCTGGGCAACCTGAAGCAGGCATTTGCCGAGGTGCGCGCGGAAATCGGCCCGCCGCAGATCGTCCTCGGGTGCGACTGCATTCTCCGCCGGCTGGAGATTTCCGAGAAAGCTCTCGAAGGGCCTGTCGGCGAGGTCATGGCGGACAACAACATCGTCGGCTTCAACACCTACGGCGAGCAGTTCCGCGGCGTGCATGTCAACCAGACGTTCGTCGGGATCGCGATCGGCGACGAGTCGAAGAGCGCCGGCAATGCCTGACCAGGGGACGCGAGGCCCCGGACGGGATCAACCGGTCCTGGAGGGCGAAGTCGCGCGCTTGAACAAGGTCGTGCAGGCGCTGATGGATCGCGCCGAACGCAGCACCCAGAGCCTGGGGTCCGATTTCAACCTGTTCCAGGCCACGGTCATGCTCGAGGAACAGGTGCGCAGCCGCACCGCCGAGCTGGAGGCAGCCCTTCGCGAGAACGAGGAGGTCAATCGCGCCCTGCGCGACTCGGAGGCGAGGTTTCGCGGACTGGTGAGCCAGTCGATGGTCGGAATCGCCATCATCGAGGACTGGAAGTTCACCTATTCCAACGAGAAGTTCGACGGCATCTTCGGCTACAGCGCGGACGAAATGCGCAAGCTTGGGCCGCCCGACATGGTGAGCGAAGCCGATCGCCCGCGTGTCGTGGAGAGCATCCGCAAGCGAATGAACGGCGAGACCGAGCGGGTGCAATACCTTGCCCACGGCTTGCGCAAGGACGGCACCGCGATCGACATCGAAATTCACGGCGGCGCGATGAACATCGGCGACAGGCGGGTGTTGATCAGCCTCGTCCTCGACGTGACGGAACGCATCCGCGCCGAGCGCGAGGTCCAGGCCCTGCAGGAGATGCTGCGCGACCAGGCGGTGCACGATGCCCTGACCGGCCTCTACAACCGCCGCTTCCTCGAGGAATCCCTGCGTCGGGAGCTGATCGCGGCCGAGCGCCATGGTTATCCCGTCAGCGTGATCATGGCCGATCTTGACCACTTTAAATTGGTGAACGACCGCCATGGCCATGCCGCCGGCGACGAAGTGCTGCGCAGGTTCGGAGATCTCATGAAACGGGGCTCGCGCGGCAGCGACATCTGTTGCCGCTACGGCGGCGAGGAGTTCCTGATCGTCCTGCCGCAAATGGCGGAGAAGGTCGCCCTCGAACGGGCCGAGCAGTTGCGCCGGGCGATCGCCGACATGCCATTCCTTCTCGGCGACACGCAAATCTCTGTAACGTCCTCATTCGGCGTGGCGACGTTTCCGGGCGCGGCCCGGACCGGTGACGATCTGATCGCCGCCGCCGACAGGGCGCTCTACGCGGCCAAGGCGGCCGGCCGCAATCGCGTCGAGGTCAGTCCCGACGTCGCCAAGCAGTAGCGGCGCCGGCGCCGAACCAGGCACTGAACCGTCGCAGCACCTCGCCCGGCCGCGCGGCACCCGGGAGTCTCCTCACGCCCCGGCGAGCAGGGCGACGCCGAGCAGAACGAGGACGGCGCCTGCCCATGCCGGCGCCGGCGGTTTCGTGCGCGTGGCGATCCACATCATGGGCAGGATTAGGACGGGTGCGGCAGAGCCCAGTACGGCGGCCACGCCGGTGTCGAAGTTGCGTAGCGCGACCAGCTGCAGACTGACGGCGGCGACGTAGCCGAGCATGCCCGGCAGTACGGCGGAAAGAACCACCGCCGCCGTGCGCGGCGATGCCGGCTCGAAGAGCTTCGCCGGCCAGAGCGCGACGACGGCGATGAGCAGCGCGCCGCCGCCGGTGCGAAGCGCGGTTGCCGCGAGCGGGTCCGTCCCCGCGACGAGGGCCGGCTTGAGCGCAATGAGGCCGATGGCGTTGCACGCCGCCGCCATCGCGCCGAATGCCACCATCGGGGCGAAGGGGCCATGAACAGCCTCGAAGCGAGCGTCGGCGCCGCGATCTCCCCTCGGCGCGTAGAGGATGGCCAGAACCACGCCGGCGAGGACCAGCAACGTGCCGCCGGCCTGATGCATCGACATGGACTCGCCGAGAGCGGTGTAGCCAAGGATGGCGGCGATCGGCACGTTCAAGGCCATCAGGAGCTGCGTGCGCCGCGGTCCGCCGCGCGCCAGACAGCTCGCCATGGCGAGGTTGCCGAGAAACACGCCGACCACACTGCTGACGACGAAGCCCGAGCCGTGCGCCCAGGATACACTCGCCCATCCGCCCGAAAGCGTGACGACGACCAACAGCACGAACGACGAGCTGATGAGTTGCGTGCGCGTGAACTCGAAGGCGCCGAGTCTACGTGCCGGTGCCCGCGCCAGCATCGATCCCAAGGCCCAGAGAAACGAAGCGCCGAGGCCTCCGAGAACTCCAATGACGACCATCGCCGGCTCCCTTGCCATGCGCTTCGAATTCCATAGCATGGACCATACGACCCCGAGACATGGAATGCTATGTATTTAATAGCAACAACGGCAAGAAGGAGGCCGCATGGCAAAGATTCCGCGACCGGGAAAGCCGGTGCGAGGTTCGAAGTCCGGCGTGCCGATCATGGCCCTGTTCGATCTTCTGGGGCGACGCTGGGCCATGGGCGTCATCTGGGCGCTGTGCAAGAACGGGCCCTGCACGTTCAGGGAGTTGCAGGCCCATTGCGAGTCGATCTCCCCGGCCGTCCTGAACACGCGCCTGAAGGAATTGCGGCAGGCGGGTCTCGTCGACCGGAAGCCCGGTGGCTATGTCGCCAAGGCCGATGGTTATCAGCTCTACGAATTGCTCGCGCCGCTCGGCGCCTGGTCGAAAGGCTGGGCGGCGCGACTGGCGAAGAAATCGGACCGATCATCGGGGTGAACCCGAACCGTCTTGGTTTCCGCCTCGCGCGACCCTAGTCTGTCGCCCGGAAAATGAAACGGGAGGATGGCATGACGGGCATGAAACGCCGCGGCTTCGTGGCGGGCGCGATGGGTCTCGGTTTGGGCGGCCTCGCACCCTCCCCGGGATGGGCGCAGGAATTTCCGACCAAGCAGGTGCGGGTGATCGTGCCCTATCCGGCGGGCGGCGGCACCGACATCGTGGCGCGCCTGATCGTGCCCAGGTTGGCCGAACGCTGGAAGCAGACCGTCATCATCGACAACAAGGGCGGCGCCAGCGGCATCCTGGGCAGCGAGATCGTGGCGAAGGCGCCACCCGACGGCTACACGCTCTTGATCATGACCAGCGCCCACACCATCAACCCCTTCACCACCAAGACGTTGCCCTACAACACCGAGCGCGACTTCACGCCGATCACGCCGCTGGTCGAGGGCACGCTCGCCCTGGTGGGCTCGCCCAAGGCGGGCTTCGACACGATGGCGAAGTTCATGGTGGCGGCGCGCGCCAACCCCGGCAAATACGCCTACGGCAGCACCGAGAACACGACGCGCATGGTGGGTGAGCTGTTCCGCCTGCGCAGCGGGCTCAAGATCGAGAACGTGGCCTACAAGGGCGCGGCGCCGATGCTGCAGGAGCTGGCCGGCGGCCACATTCCCGTGGGCTTCACCAGCCCGCTGACGGCGATGTCGCACCATCGCGCCGGCACCTTGCACATCCTGGCGGTGACCAGCGGCAAGCGGCTGTCGGTGCTGCCCGACGTGCCGACCATGGCCGAGTCCGGCGTGCCGGGCATCGACCAGTGGGCCTGGTTCGCGCTGTTCGGCCCGGGCGGCCTGCCGCCGGCGCTGGCGACGCGCATCCGCAACGACGTCGTTGCGGTGCTGGCCGAGCCCGAGGTCAAGGCCAGGATCGCTACCCTCGCCAGCGAGCCGGGCGGCGAGCCGCCCGACAAGTTCGCCCAGCGCGTCAAGGCCGAGCTGGCGACCTGGCAGGGGATCGCCAAGGAGGCCGGCATCGTTCCTGAGTAGGGGCCCGAGTAAAAGCCGGCGCGAGCGTCAGCCGACGATCGTCTTCTCCTCGACGACGTAGCTTCGGATGCGGCCGATGAACTTCGCGCCGTCGGCGTGCAGCGCCTGCATCTCGGGCGTGCGCGCCGCGGCCTCGAGGGCGGCGCGGTCGTCGAACCACAGCTCGGCGATGCCGTCGATCTCGAGCGCAAGGGCCGCGATGTCGGTGCGGGTGCGCTCGGCCGCGATGTGGTTCTGCACGTAGCGCCGGAGGCCGGGCACGGCATGGGCGAGCGGCGCATGGACCTCGACCCAGTGCGTCATGAACTGCTCGTGCGTCCAGCCGGGCTTGCGCGCGAGCAGGCCGATGGTCTTGATCATGATGCGTGTCTCCCGCCGTTCGGGCTAGTATTGCCCATGATCCGCCTGCTCGCGATTGCATTCCTTGTGCTGTTTGCCGGCGGCGCGTCGGCGCAGTCCGTCAGCTTTCCCAGCATCGCCGTCGGCAGCTCGGCCGCCGGCCCCGAGATCAGGGGCTGGATCTACAAGCCCGGCGGCGCGGGGCCGTTCCCGGCCGTCATCCTGGCGCACACCTGCGCCGGCACGAGC
>MEMN01000109.1:0-339 GCA_001767945.1 Alphaproteobacteria bacterium RIFCSPHIGHO2_12_FULL_66_14
CGAAGGCTGCCAATCGACGAGGCAGGCCGGCAGGCGCTGTTTGCCATGGCCGACGGCGACGGCCGCTATCTGATAGGGCTGGCCGAGCAGCTCGCCCAGTTGAAGGAGAAGGGGCCGGTGCCGCCGGCCCGGCTGGCGACGCTGCTGCAGAAGCGTGCGCCGCTCTACGACAAGGCGCAGGAAGCGCACTACAACCTGATCAGCGCGCTGCACAAGTCGTTGCGCGGCTCCGACGTCGATGCTGCGCTCTACTGGTTCGCCCGCATGCTGGATGGCGGCGAGGATCCCAAGTACATTGCTCGCCGCCTGGTCCGCTTCGCTGTCGAGGATATCGGCATG
>MEMN01000109.1:403-6084 GCA_001767945.1 Alphaproteobacteria bacterium RIFCSPHIGHO2_12_FULL_66_14
GGCGGCCAAGACCCATGGCTCGCTGACGCCGCCGATGCACATCCTGAACGCACCGACCAAGCTCATGAAGGAGATCGGCTACGGCCAGGGCTATGAGTACGATCACAACGCCGCCGACGGCTTCTCCGGGCAGAATTATTTTCCCGACGGCATGGCGCGCGAGGAATTCTACAAGCCGGTGGAGCGCGGCTTCGAGCGCGAGATCGTGAAGCGTCTCGACTACTGGAAGAAGCTTCGGGAAAAGAAGCGTTGAGCTCTCAGGGCCTTGGCATTGCCCTAACGACGAGGCGATCGCGGCCGTAGACATCGTCGCGGAACGTCGCTACGCCGCCGGCATCGGCAGTCACCGTGCGATAGGTGACGTAGAGCGTGACCGGCTCGGGGAAGGTGTAGTGCGCCTGCTGGCCCGAATCGATGACCTGCCGCACACGCTCCTTGCTGAAATTGTTCCTGCCGTTGAAGACCTTCTCGACGAAATCCAGCGGGTTCAGCAGGCGAATGCAGCCATGGCTGAAGTTGCGGCTGCCTTCGGTGAACAGCCAGCGGCTGGCGGTGTCGTGCATGTAGATCCCGTACTTGTTGGCGAACGGGAAGAAGATGTAGCCGAGCGCGTTGGAGGCACCGGAATTCTGCCGGATGCGGTAGGGAAACGCCTTGGGATGGATAGAACTCCAGTCGACCGTGTTTGGATCGAGTTCCGTGTCGTCGCTCCAGTTCTCGAAGATGCGGAATCCGCCCGCGGTCAGCGCGCTGGGGTCGCGGCGCAGCAGCGGGAGATATTCCTCGCCGGCGATCGACTGCGGCACGGTCCAGAACGGGTTGGTCTGGAAGCCGCGCATCACCGATTGGATCTCGGGCGTCGGATCCTTGGGCGTGCCGACGATCACCAGGCTCTGGAAGGCAACCTTGCCTACATCGACAAACACCATCGAATAGTCGCCGGCATTGACCAGGACATAGCGGCTGCCGAGATCCTCGGGCAGCCAGCGCCGGCGCTCCAGATTGGCCACGATCTGCCCGATGCGTTCGTCGATCGTGATGTTGAGCGATCGCACGGTCTTGGCGCCGATGACGCCGTCGACGGTGAGCCCCTTGGTTTCCTGATAGGATTTCACGACGGCGGCGAGCGCCTCGTCGTACTGGTCAACGACCGGGCCGGGTTCGGGCACTTTGAACTCGAGTTCGCCCAGACGCTTGCGCAGCAGCGGGACGCGGGCATCGATCATGCCGGGCTTCAGTGCGGCGCCTTCGGGCAGGGACGTGAAGGCCGCGTTGGCCCGCTTGTCGCGCCAGGTCGCGAGGGCCTTCTGCAATCCGGGATAGTCGCCCTTGGGCGGCAAGGTGGCGAGGTAGGCGGCGAAGTCCGGTGCCTCGGCGGCCGCTTTCAGAAGGTCCGCCCGGTCGGCCTTGCGTTGGTCGATCGAAATCTCCTTGTCGATGCGGTTGGCCCGCACGCGGCCCGTTGACACGTCGCTGGCGTAGGACACGAATGCAGCGGTGAGAAGAGCGTCGGCTGTCGTGGGATCGGCGTCCGGTGCCACCGCCTTCTCAATCTCGGCGAAACCGTACCAGGACGGCTCAAGTCCATGATCGGAAGATGCGCGAATGGCGCTTACCAAGGCCGTCGTGCGGGCACTGGCGGCTTGAGACCCGATCCACAGCGAGTCGCTGGCATGGGAGGGAAGGGGCCCGAGAACGGGGGCGGCAAATGCCAGCAGACCGGCAAGAAAAGGGCGACGAATCACGGTTTATCTATAGCCGGAAATTTCCGATTCGTCCACGAAGCGGTGAAGTCGTGGGCCTCCAGGAAGCCGAGCAGGTCGGCCGTCGCGCGCTGCTTCAGCTCCGGTGTGCCGCCGCCGGCTCGCGCCCCCTGGGTGACGCAGTGCCGTCGCGCCCATGCCTGGTACTCGGGCTCGCTCATTGCCCGCCCTGCCGCCGGGATGAAATGCCTGCCGTCATCCTCGATGTAGTTTGGGCAGCACGACCAGTTCTCGGCATCCTTGATATCGAAGACCGGGCCGATCGATTCCCAGCCGTGATGAGCGCTGCCGTAGACCTTGACCTTGATGCGGCTGTTGCCGGTGGCACGCATGCGTTCGGCATATTCGATGGCAAGCGGGGCGGGGGTGTAGTCGTCGCGGGCGGCCAGCATGAAGTACATCGGTCGGCCGTGCGTCGTCGGATCGCGATGCTGGGCGGTGGCCCCGGGGCAGATCGCCACATGGAGATCGAAAAGATGGGGAAAGCCGCCGCGCCAGCGCTGGCGAACCGCGATGGCGGTATTCAGGGTCGCCACGCCGCCCTTGGAGACGCCCATGATTCCGATCCGGCGCGGGTCGATGCGAGGATCGGCCCGCAGGACGGCCAGGGCCGCGAACGCGTCGCCCTCCATCTGGGCGCCTGAGACCAGAGTCTGGTCCGCGACGGTGCGGCGGACGCCACGGCCGGTGAAGCTGTCGATGATCAGGGCTGCCGTCCCGGCCTCGTTGAGGACCTGGGCGTAGTAGTGCTCGCGGTGCCGTTGCACGCCGGCGCTGCTGGTCAGGATCACCATGCAGGCCGATGGTCGCTCGCCGGCCATCGGCAAGTGCAGGCTCGCAGTCAGTCGCGCCGGCCGGCAGGCCGCGGGATGATCGAACGTCAATGTATCGAACGACACCGATTCCATGGACCCTGTTTAGCTTGTCCCCTAGGTTGCGCGCCATGAGCGACAAGCCCGCCCGCAACGCATCCCCAGCCGGCCCGCGCGGCCAGGTCCAGATGCGCGCCGTCTCCGACGACGAGGCCGGCTTGCGGTTGGATCGCTGGTTCCAGCGCCATTTTCCGGGCCTCAGCCACGGCGCGCTGCAGAAACTCCTGCGGACCGGCCAGGTTCGGGTCGACGGCAAGCGGGTCGAGGGCAAGGACAGGGTCGAGCCTGGCCAGCAGGTCCGTCTGCCGCCCGGCGTCACCTTGGCCCCACCGCCCAAGCCGCGGGAGATACCGACGGTTTCCGACCGCGACGCCGCGGAGATCCAATCTCTGGTGGTCCATCGCGACGATCATGTAATCGTCCTGAACAAGCCGCCGGGGCTGGCGGTGCAGGGCGGCACCGGCACGGAACGGCATATCGATGGCATGCTGGACGCACTTCGCTTCGGCTTCGAGGATCGGCCGCGGCTGGTCCATCGCCTCGACAAGGACACCAGTGGCCTCCTGCTGATCGCGCGTACCGGGCAGGCGGCCAAGCGCCTGGCCGAGTCGTTTCGCGACCGCGAGACTGAAAAGCTCTACTGGGCCGTCGTCGTCGGCGTGCCGCCCCAGCCGGAGGGCGCCATCGACCTGCCGATCGCCAAGCGGCCCGGCGCACGCGACCGGGAGATGATGCAGGTCGACAAGGAAAGCGGTCAAAAGGCGCTGACTCACTTCCGCGAGCTCGACCGCGTCGGCAAGCGGGCGGCGCTGTTGGCGTTGTGGCCGCGCACCGGGCGAACCCATCAGCTGCGTGTCCATTGCGCGGCGATCGGCTGCCCCATTCTCGGCGATGGCAAGTATGGCGGCGAGGAAGCCCTGCTTGCCGCTGTCGCCGATGCACGGCGGCTGCACCTTCATGCCCGCCGGCTGCAGCTGCCGCATCCTTCGGGCAAGGGCGACCTGAAGGTCACCGCCGAGCCGCCACCTCACTTTCGCCGCACCGTCGAGGCATTCGGCTTTTCGACGGACGGCGATTGAGCGAGAATCGGGCGGTATGCGTATTCTCTGGAGGCGGCTGGTCTGGGTTCTCGTAGCGGCGATTCCGCTGGCCGTGATCGGCGGGCTCGTCTGGGTCGCCGCCCTCGACCTCTCCCGATATCAGGCCCGACTGACCGAACAGATCCGCAAGGTGACCGGTCGCGAACTCACGGCGAAAGTACCGCTCGCCGTGAGGATCGGCAGGTATCCCGCGATGGTCGCCGAGGGCGTGACTTTGTCCAACGCCCCCTGGGGCTCGCGTCCCGATCTTGCACGGGTGCGAAAGCTGACGCTGTTCCTCGATCCGGTTTCGCTCTTCCTGGGGGAAATCAGGATCGGACGCCTCCTGCTCGAAGGCGCCGATATCCTGGTCGAACGCAACGACGTGGGTGACTCCAACCTCGACATGTTGCCACCTCCGGACGGCTCGGGGCCACACCCCAGCGAGCACCGCTCGCTGCGCCTGCGCACGAGACCGGCCTTCCCCTGGATCGGCGTCATCGACGTGCAGGACTCGGTGCTGACCGTCGCCGAAGGCGTCGGCCGGCCGCCGGTCGTCCTGGAAGGGGCGAGTGGCACGCTGAGATCGTCGGCGCCCAATCAGTCGCTGCAGATCGAAGGGCGCTTCAGCGCCCCCCAGGCCAGCACGTTTACGCTCGCCGGCACCGCCGGGTCATTCGACGGCTGGATGAGAGGCCTGCCCGGCAACATCGACCTGCAGGGCGACTTCGGCGACGGCAAGATTGCGATCAAGGGCAGCATCGGGGTCAAGGGCACCAACATCCAGATTACGTCCGAGGGGCCGGATGTGGCGGCCTTCGGGCCCTACGTCCGCCTGCCCGTACCGCACGGCGGGCCGTATGCATTGAGCGCCAAGGCGGCAACACAGCGCAACGGGCTCAAGGTCGAGGTGACAACCCTGAAGGTGGGGGCGAGCGAACTCGTCGGCGAGGCGCTGTTCCGTCCGGATCGCAAGGGAGTTCCCACCGTTGCGGTCAACGCCGATGTCAGCCGGCTCGACGTCAGCGAGTTGCGCTGGCCTGTCCCGTCGGTGCCGGCCGGCAGTTCGCCACCGCCGGCTCAGCCGCGGATCATCCCCATGCTGCCCTTCTCGACGAACTGGCTCGGCCGCTCCGGCGTTTCGGTCACCGTGCGGTTGGGCGAGGTCATCGGCCTTGGCAGCAAGATACAGAATGGCTCCGTCACGCTGGCTTCGAACGAGCAGCGATTCACTTTCCGCGCCGCGGCGACCGTCGGTGGTGGCTCCGCCGGCTTCGATCTGGTCTACGATCCGACGGGGCGGATCGGCCAGGCGACCCTCACTGCGTCGGCCAACCGTGTCTCGCTCGGCGAGCTGGCGAGCGTGCTCGGCTTCGACCTCGGTTTGCGCGACGCGGTGGGAGACATAGACATGCGCCTGCGTGGCGGCGGGCGCACCTCGCGCGACGCGCTGAATTCGGCCAGCGGCTCGATCGACATCGCCATCACCAGGGGCCTGTGGCCCCGCGACCAGATCGCGAACTGGCCGGCGGAGACGCAGCGACTGTTGGGCGGCACCGATACCGGCGTGCCGTTCAATTGCATCGCCGGCCGCTTCGACGTGAGCGGCGGTGTCGCCAGCCTGCGCCGGCTGGTCGTCGACACGCCACGCACCACGATGGTGGGCGGCGGCTACGTGCATCTGCGCACCGAGGGATGGGAATTCATCCTTGCCCCCGAGGCACGCGACGCCCAGAACGTGGCTCTGGCTTCGCCGCTTCGCCTGAAGGGCGGGAGCGGCCGGCCGACATCGGCGGCCCTGGAGCCCAATCTTGCTCGCTTGATCGTCGGTGCCGGCATCGTTCCAAGTCTGGCGGCACAGATCAAACAGGCGGCGCGTCAGACGGGCATCAATCCCTGTGCCGCCGTCGCGCCCCGCGTCGAGGGCCTGAGACCGGGACTGCGCGCGCAGATGCCGGTGCCGTCGG
>MEMN01000110.1:0-573 GCA_001767945.1 Alphaproteobacteria bacterium RIFCSPHIGHO2_12_FULL_66_14
GCGCCTCTCGCCGCGCGGCGAGAGGCGCAGCACCAGCCCGTTGGGCTCGGTGCCGGCGTAGAGGTTGCCGGCGGCGTAGAGCGAGGGCGCGGTCTTGCCGAGCAGGCGCTGCTGCTCGACCGACGCGGGCTCGGTGTCGCCCTGCGTGACGATCAGGCGGCGCAAGGTCGAGCGCAGCTCGCCCGGCACGTCCTGCCACACGGGTTTTCCCTTGTTGTCGCCGTAGGCGATGGTGCGCTCGGGATCGCGTTCGGCCAGGAAGATGCCCCAGCGGTAGTCCGGCATCTTCACGTGGCCGAAGTTCGCCCAGCCGTTGGCATCGGTGGAGACGGCCGTGCGCAGGTAGACCTCGTAGGCCTGCGTGCCGTCCGGCCCCATGTCCTTCCACCAGTCGAGGAAGCGCGGCTGCCAGTTCTCCAGCGCGCGCTGCAGGCGGCGGTCGCTCGAGAGATCGACGTTGTTGGGAATGAGCTGGCTGTAGTCGATGGCCATGATGGTCCTCCTATGCCCGCTTGCGGTCGTACTTCGATTGCTTGCCCGTGCCGTAGAGCTTCAGCGCACCTTCAGGTCCCG
>MEMN01000110.1:601-5695 GCA_001767945.1 Alphaproteobacteria bacterium RIFCSPHIGHO2_12_FULL_66_14
TTGCCAGGCCGACAGCCGCGCGAAGATCTTGGTCTCCATCGTCTCCGGCCCGGCGAAGCGCAGGTTGGCTTCCATGCCGATCAGCCCGTCGGGCGAGAAGCCGGCGCGCTCTTCGACGGCCAGCCGCACCTCGTCCTCCCAGTCGATGTCGTCGGGGGTGAAGGTGACGAGGCCCGCCTCGTCCGCGGCCTCGGCGTCCATCATCTCGCCGATCTCGCCCTTCAGTTCATCGACATGCTGGGGATCGGACAGGAATCGTGTGGCGAGTCGGGTCAGTCCGTTGCCCATGGGGTAGGGGCCGAAGTTCATCGGCGTCAGTCTCAGCGTCGCGGCCGGCAGGTTGGAACCTTCGACCGTGCCGTCCAGCATGTAGGAGCGGTCGGCGGCCAGCACGATCTCCAGCAAGGTGCCGGTGAAGCAGGAGCCAGGCTCGACCAGCGCAATCAGGCTACGCGAGCTGACGTCGAGGCGTTTCAGCGTGCGCTTCCAGTAGAGCACGATTTCCTGGACCAGCCAGTTCGACGCTTCCTTGGCAAGCAGCGCGTCATAGGCCTCGACCAGCGTGCCGTCGCCCTGGCTCTGCAGCACCCAGGTGCCGATCTCGGTTTCGTTCAGACGCAGATGCATCATCGCGTCATCGAGATCGCGTGCCAGTGCCAGCGGCCAGAAGGTGGCGCCGGCCGCGTGAATGTCGGACGGCGGCAGGGCGGCGGGGCCATGGAGGCGCAGCTTCGCCGAGCGGCCCTCGCGGTCGATCTCGACCGTGAGGTGGCGATAGCGGATCATATCGCCCTCGATCGCGCGCTCGACGGTCGGCAGCGCGATGCCCTTGGCGTTCTTCGGCCGCTTCGACCCGGATGCGGTGTCCTCGGCGATCTTCCTGGTTTCGTCGCTGAGCTTGCTGGGCGGGATGAGCCGGTCGACCAGCCGCCATTCCTTGGCGCGCTTGCCGCGCAGGCCTTCGGCGGTGGTGCAGAAGAAATCGGCGTGGTCGCGCCGCACCAGGCGCTTGTCGACCAGACGCGTCAGGCCGCCGGTGCCGGGCAGCACGGCAAGCAGCGGCAGCTCGGGCAGCGACACCGCGCTGGAGCCGTCGTCGGCCAGCAGGATCTGCTCGCAAGCCAGCGCCAGTTCGTAGCCACCGCCGGCCGCGATGCCGTTGATCGAGCAGATGTAGGTCTGGTCCGAATGCACGCTCGCATCCTCGATGGCGAGGCGCGTCTCGTTGGTGAACTTGCAGAAGTTCACCTTGTGGTCGTGGCTGCTGAGACCCAGCATGTTGATGTTGGCGCCGGAACAGAAGACGCGGTCACGCTGCGAGCGGATCACCACGGCGCCGACCTCGGGATGCTCGAAGCGCAGCCGTTGCACGGCGTCCGCCAGCTCGATGTCGACGCCGAGATCGTAGGAATTGAGCTTCAACTTGTAGCCGGGCCGGAGTCCCGCATCCTCGTTCACGTCCATGGTGAGATAGGCGACGCCGTTCTCGAGGGCGAGCTTCCAGTGCCGGTAGCGCTCCGGCGCAGTGCGGAAGTCGATGATGGCGGTTCCGGCCATGGCATTTCCCATTTGAGTAATTCGGTACTGAAATACCTATTTACTTTCCTTGCCGCAAGTTCATTCTGTCAACATCCATGGTCGCTGTCCGCCCCGCCCAAGCCACTGATCTGCCGGCGATTTCCGCGCTCGATGCCCGCCTGACCGGCACCTCCAAGCCGGATTACTGGCGTGACAGGCTAGCCCTCGGTTTGCATTTTCTGGTGGCCGAGACCGACAAGGGCACCTTTGCGGGTTTCATCGCCGGCGAGGTCCGCGCCTGGGAGTTCGGCCAGCCGCCTGCCGGCTGGGTGTTCGCCATCCAGATCGATCCCAAGCTCCGCCTGAAAGGCGTCGGCAGCGCGTTGTTCGAGGCGCTGGTCGCACGTTTCAAGGCCGAGGGTGTGACGCGTGTGCGCACGCTGGTCGATCGCAAGGATCACCTGATCCTCTCCTTCTTCCGGGCGCAGGGCATGGTCGCGGGGCCGTCGCTGCAGCTCGACATGGAACTTCCGTGAGGGACTTGGCGTGAAGCTTCAGACGGCGACACGGCTCGGCCTTTACGCCACGCTCGAACTGGCGCGTGATCCGGCACAGATCCTGTCGTCGGCCGACCTTGCCGAAAGGTTCGGCGTGTCGACGCATCATTTGGCCAAGGTCCTGCGCACGCTGTCGACGGCGGGCCTGGTGCAGGCCGAGCGCGGTGCGTCGGGCGGTTACCGCTTCACCGGCAACCGCCGCCGCGTCACCCTGATGGACATCGTGGCCCTGTTCGAGTCGACGCCGGGCCGGCGGGCGAAGGAACCCGGCGAGGAGACCGAGATCGGCAGCGCCTTGCAGCGCGTGTTGGCGGAGATCGACGAAATTGCCGAGGCGACGCTGCGCTCGGTCAGCCTGGAGACTATGCTGAAGCGTCCAACGTAGGGGCTTCCGTATGCTCGCGCGCCTGCTTTGCTTCGCCATTCTGCTGTCGTTTCCGCGCCTCGCGCTCGCCGAAGAACCCTGGACTCCGCCGGGCGCCTGCATGCTCAGGAACTGGAACGACGTTGAGACGTGGCGCGACTGGAACAGCCACACGCCGCCGGCAAATGCCGAGAATTGGACCAAGGAGGCGCCGCGCATCGTCAACAATCGCGACGTCTGGCGCTGGCTCGACAGGCTCTACATCGCCGTCGCCGGCGGCAAGGTGGTGACGTTCTCCGACTGTGCCTTCGGCGACGACCTGCACTTCTACCTCTACGAGAGGTACGACGAAGCTGGCGGCTTCCATGTCGTGCGCGTCTACTTCTACGAAGATCACCTCTACGCCCTGGTGATGCGGAGCACGGGGAAAGTCTTCGCCGTCCCCGGTCTGCCGATCTGGTCGCCCGACCGCATGCGCTTCGCCTATGGCGTCTGCGACCTGATGAACGCCAAGGACGATGTCGCCATCGTAAGCGTGGCGGGCGATCGTCCGCGGACGGAGATGAAAGGGCACCTGCCGTGCGATCTCGGCGGCTGCAAGCTCGTCTGGGAAGGCAACACGACACTCGCAGCCTCCTGCGGAGACCCGCAGGGGCAGGGCAACAAGCGCCGGGTGATGCGGATCACCCGCCACGGCAATGGCTGGACATCAACGACTTCAGGCCGCTGACGTCTTGTCCTTGCCCCAGCCGTCGCGCGTCTGGGGCAGCTTCTTCTTGAGGAGTGCGCCGGCCACGACGTTGCGCAGCACTTCGGCCGTGCCGCCGCCGATGGTGAACATGCGGACATCGCGCGCCATGCGCTCCAGCGGCAGTTCACGGCTGTAGCCTCGCGCGCCGAAGAATTGCAGCGCCTCGTTCACGATCTGGATGGCGCTCTCCGAGGTGAAGACCTTGGCTTGTGCGGCCATCAGCATGTCGGGAAAGCCGCCTTCACCGCTCCGCGCGGCGTTGTAGACCAGCGCCCGTGCCGCCGAGAGCTTGATCGACATGTCGGCCAGCTTCCACTGCAGGCCCTGGAACTCGTTGATCGGCCGGCCGAACTGGTGGCGCTTCTCCGACCAGTCGAGTGCCAGCTGATAGGCGCCCTCGGCGATGCCGAGCGCAACGGTGGCGGCACCTACGCGCTGGCTGTTGTAGGCTGTCATCAGGTCGGCAAAGCCCTTCTTGAGGCCGCGCGGCGGGATCACCAGCGCCGACGGCGGCACGTCCATGTCCTCGAAGTCGATCACCGCTTCGGGAATGCCGCGCAGGCCCATGGTCGGCTCGCGTTTGGTGATCTTGAGGCCCTTGGTCTCGTCGCGGATGGCGAGGAAGCCGCCGATGCCCTCGAAGGCGCCTTTCTCATCGTAGACCTTGGCGAAGATCAAGTGCAGCCGCGAGACGCCGCCGCCGGTGATCCAGTGCTTGCGCCCGTTGATCACGTAGCGGTTGCCCTTCTTGTCGGCGCGTGTGGTCATGCCGTTGGCGTCGGAGCCGGCGTCGGGTTCGGTGATGCAGATGGCGGGCTTGTCGCCCGACAGCACCATGTCGGCCGCCATCTTCTTCTGCTCTTCCGAACCGTAGGCCATGACGGCGCTGACGGCGCCCATGTTGGTCTCGACTGCGATGCGGCCGGTGACGGCGCAGGCCGCCGACAGCGCCTCGATCGCCAGCACCGCATCCAGCCAGCCCTTGCCCTGGCCGCCGTACTGCGTCGGGATCGTCATGCCGATCAGCTTGGCATCCTTCAGGAGCTCGACATTGTCCCAGGGATACTGCTCGGTGCGGTCGACCTCGGCAGCACGCCTGGCCACCGGCCCGGCGGCCAGCTCGCGGGCTCGGGCCTGCAGTTTCACCTGATCGGACGACAATCCGGACGCGTTCATGAAGATTTTCCCTGGCTGTTGGGATCGATACTGAAGATGGCGACCGCATCGCTGCGGCCACGCACCGCCACGGTGCCGAGCGCATCGAACTTGAATTCGCCGTTGCAGGCCGTGCAAGTGCTTTCCGAGACAAGAATGCGCGTGTCGTGCTGCTTGTTCAACTCTTCCAGCCGCGATGCAAGGTTCACCGTGTCGCCCAGCAAGGTGAAGCTCATGCGCTGGCCGGCGCCGACTGAGCCGCCGATCACGTTGCCGGTGCTGATGCCGATCCGGGTGGCGAAGGCCACGCCCTCGTTGCCGAAAGTGCGACCGCCGACGGCGCGCTGGATGTCGATGGCGGCGCGCACCGCGGCGGCGCCGTGGTTCTCGCAGACGAGCGGCATGTTGAAGCTCGCGAACAGGCCGTCGCCGATGAAGGTGTTGACCACGCCGCCGTGTGCCCGGATCGGCTCCAGCACCGTTTCGAGATATTCGTTGAGCGCCGTCACCAGCCGATCGGGCGCGAGATACTCGGCGATGGTGGTGAAGCCCGCGATGTCGGTGAACAGGATCGTGGCCTCGCGCGTCTCGCCCGCCAGCACGCCCTGGCCTTCGCGATGCAGGATGGTCGAGGCGACGCTTTCGTCGACATAGCGGCCGAAAGTCTCGCGGATGCGCTCGCGCTCGCGCAGGCCCTCGACCATGTTGTTGAACTGTCCCGTAAGTTCGCCAACGTCGTCGTTGGAGGT
>MEMN01000111.1 GCA_001767945.1 Alphaproteobacteria bacterium RIFCSPHIGHO2_12_FULL_66_14
GACGTGGTCGAGCGTGTTGCGCAGGATCTCGTAGTTGTAGCGGATTGCCTCCGACGCCTCGTCGATCAGGGCGCGTGCGCTGCGCGGCAGCAGGCGGCCGCGGCGCCCGAAGGCGGCGATGATGATGCGGGCGGAGGCCGAGCCCAGGGTTCCCGAAAGCATGCGCTCGGCGCGCGCCAGTGCCACCTCGATCGAGAGCCGCTCGCCGGAGAGCGCGCGCAGTGCGCGCTCCGAACCGACGAAACGGGTCAGCAGCTCGCGCAGCTCCTCGATGCGCGCGGCGTCGGCCGGCGCCTGCTGCTCCGGCTGCTCCGGCTCGGCCCCCAGCACGAAGGAACTGGCCTGCTCGCGGTCGCGGGCGATCGGCCGCGCCCACAGCGAGACGCCGACCAGCAGCGCGGCATTGACGAGGATGCAGACCACGAAGCCTTGCCCGACGGGGTCGAGGTCGGACAGCGGCGCCGGCAGGTAAGGCTGCAGCGGCGCCACCCGGCCGTCGTCCGTGTTCTGGTGCAGGGTCGGCAGCAGGAGCGCGTAGAGCCAGACCACGAAGCCGCCGACCAGGCCGGCCACGACGCCGTAGCGATGGGCACCGCGCCAGTAGAGGCCGAGCACGAGACCGGGCGCGAGATTGGCGACGGCGCAGAACGAGATCAGGCCGATCGAGGCGAGCGGCAGGTAGCCCGAGATCATGCGCTCGTAGGCGTATCCCGCCATGAGAATGAGCACGACGGCGGCGCGGCGCACGAACACCACCAGCGGGCCCATCTCGCGCGCCACGCCGGCCTGGCGCCGGAGCAGATAGGGCATCACCAGCTCGTTGCCGATCATGCCCGACAGCGCCATGCAGGCCACGATCACCATCGAGGTCGCCGCCGACAGGCCGCCGATGAACACGAAGGCCGACAGCCAGCCCTCACCGTTGGCGAGCGGCAATTGCAGGACGTAGAGGTCGGGGCTGGCCTTCGGCCCGAGCAGCAGCAGGCCCGCCGCGGCGATCGGCACGACGAGGACATTGATCAGGACGAGGTAGACTGGAAACAGCCAGCGCGCGGTCTTGAGGCTGGCCGGATGGCCGTGCTCGACCACCGCGACGTGGAATTGGCGCGGCAGGCAGAGGAACGCCATCGCCGAGAGCAGCGACATCACGATCCAGCTGAGCGGCGAGCCGCTGCGGGTGATCCGATCGGTGATCGCCGGCGCCTGCTCGATCCGCGTCATCAGGTCGGCTGGCCCGTCGAACAGCACGAACAGCACGAACGGCCCCACCGTCAGCAGAGCCAGCAGCTTGACCACCGACTCGAAGGCGATGGCCAGCATCATGCCGCGGTGCTGCTCCGAGGCCTGAACATTGCGCACGCCGAACAGGATGGTGAACACGGCCATCAGGGCGGCCACGATCAGCGAGGTGTCGGTGTGCACGACGTCCGAATTGCCGGCAACGCCCTGGATCGGGTCGGCGATGGTGCGGAACGACGATGACACCGCCTGGAGCTGCAGCGCGATGTAGGGCAGCACGCCCACGGTGGCGAACAGCGTGGCGGTGACGCCGACGGCGCGGCTCTTGCCGTAGCGCGAGGCGAGGAAGTCGGCGATCGACGTCACGTTGTGCTGCTTGGCCACCCGCACCATCTTGCGCAGCATCGGGTAGCCCGCAATCACCACCAGCGCCGGGCCGGTGTAGATGAAGATGAAGTCGATGCCGCTGGTGGCTGCCCGGCCGACGCCGCCATAGAAGGTCCACGAGGTGCAGTAGATGGCCAGCGACAGGCCGTAGACGGCGGGCGCCACCGAGCTGGCCGACCAGTCGCGGGCGTAGCGGTCGCCGAAATAAGCCACGGCAAACAGCAGCCCCAGATAGGCCAGCGACAGGGCCAGGACGGTTGGTTCCGCCAGCATGCGTGCGCGTTTCTCCCCGTGCTGTCTTCCTTGGGCGTCATTGAACCCGTTCGACGGGGCCGCTACAAGCGCGCCAACCGAGATTTCCCAGCCGGAGCCCACCATGGCCGCGTATCAGTACATCTATGTGATGAAGGGTCTGAACAAGACCTTCCCCGGCGGCAAGCAGGTCCTGAAGGACATCTGGCTGTCGTTTCTGCCCGGCGCCAAGATCGGCGTGCTGGGCCTCAACGGCTCGGGCAAGTCGACCCTGCTGAAGATCATGGCAGGCCAGGACGACAGCTTCACCGGCGAGGCCTGGGCGGCCGAGGGCGCCAGGGTCGGCTACCTTGAACAGGAACCCCAGCTCGACCCCGGGAAAGACGTGCTGGGCAACGTCATGGACGGCGCCGGCGAGATGGCCGCGATGCTGGCCCGCTTCGAGGAGGTCTCGAACGCCTTCTCCGACCCCGATGCCGACATGGACAAGCTGATCGCCGAGCAGGCCGAGCTGCAGGAGAAGATCGACGCCGGCAACGGCTGGGACCTCGGCCGCACGGTCGAGATCGCCATGGATGCGCTGCGCTGCCCGCCGGGCGACGCCAAGGTCGACGTGCTGTCGGGCGGCGAGCGCCGCCGCGTCGCGCTCTGCCGGCTGCTGCTCTCCAAGCCCGACATGCTGCTGCTTGACGAGCCCACCAACCATCTCGATGCCGAGTCGGTGGCCTGGCTGGAGCGCCACCTCGCCGAATTCCCCGGCACCGTCGTGGCCGTGACCCACGACCGCTACTTCCTCGACAATGTCGCGGGCTGGATCCTCGAGCTCGACCGCGGCGCCGGCATCCCGTGGGAAGGCAACTACTCCTCGTGGCTGAAGCAGAAGGACCAGCGGCTGGCGCTGGAAGAGAAAGCCGCCGACTCGCGCCGCCGCACCATGCAGCGCGAACTCGAATGGATGGGCCAGAGCGCGCAAGCGCGGCGCACCAAGAGCAAGGCCCGCATCGCGGCCTACGAACAGATGGTGGCCGAGGAGAAGCAGGCCACCCTCGACCAGGCGCAGATCGTCATCCCCGCCGGTCCGCGGCTGGGCGACCACGTCATCACCGCCGACAGGATCTCCAAGGGCTTCGGCGACCGCCTGCTGATCGACAACCTCTCCTTCAACCTGCCGCCGGGCGGTATCGTGGGCGTGATCGGCCCCAACGGCGCCGGCAAGACGACGCTGTTCAAGATGATCACCGGCACCGACAAGCCCGACTCCGGCACCTTCACCGTCGGCCCGACGGTCAAGCTGGGCTACGTCGACCAGAGCCGCGAGACGCTCGATCCCAACAAGAGCGTGTGGGAGGAACTGTCGGGCGGCCTCGACATCATCAAGCTCGGCAACCGCGAGGTCTCAAGCCGCGCCTATTGCGGTTCGTTCAACTTCAAGGGCGCCGACCAGCAGAAGAAGGTGGGCCAGCTCTCGGGTGGCGAACGCAACCGGGTCAACCTCGCCAAGATGCTGAAGAGCGGCGCCAACGTCCTGCTGTTGGATGAACCGACCAACGACCTCGACGTCGACACGTTGCGCGCGCTCGAAGAGGCATTGGTCGACTTCGCCGGCTGCGCCGTGGTCATCTCCCACGATCGCTGGTTCCTCGACCGCACCGCCACCCACATGCTGGCCTTCGAGGGCGACAGCCACGTCGAATGGTTCGAGGGCAACTACCAGGACTACGAGGCCGACCGGCACCGCCGCCTCGGCACCGACGCCGACCAGCCGCACCGGATCAAGTACAAGCCGCTGGTGCGGGCCTAGACGCGGGAGGCCGGCGATGCATCCGCTCGACTACGTGAAGTGGGGCGACGACTGGGCGTGGGGCGTGCCGCTGATCGCCCTCAACGTCGTCATCCACGTCTTCTGCCTCGCCATGTTCACCGCCCGGGTCGAGCGCCTGCTCGGCCGCTACACCGAGCAACGCCACTTCGCCCTCACCTTCGCCCTGGTCATGGGCGTGGCCGTGATCCTGGTGACCGGCCTGCACATCCTCGAGGCCGGCATTTGGGCCGCCGCCTACCGCATCATCGGCGCCCTCGCCGACAACCGCTCGGCGATGCTCTATTCGCTGGGCGCGCTCACCACCTACGGCCACGCCGACATCCACCTCGAGGCCAAGTGGCAGATGATGGGGGCGCTGGAGGCGCTGAACGGCATGCTGCTGTTCGGCCTCACGACGGCCTTCCTGTTCGCCATGATCCAGCGGGTCTGGCCCGCCGGGAACCGGTAAGCGCCTGGCACGCCGCCGCCGCTTATTCCCCCGCGAACATCCTTTGGTCACGAGACCTGGCCGGCGCCCTGCGGGAGGCTGCGCATCCACGCGACGCCAGCCAAGGAGCGTACACGCCGTGATCAACGAAGAACTCAACGATCTCATCATCATGCTGGCGGTGCTGGCCGCCGTCGCCGGGGCGGTCATGCTCGCTGTCGGTATCCGTCGCCATCGCAAGGACCGCCGCAAGGGCTGAGCGATGCGGGCTCTACCGCGCGAACGCCTGCGCCAGGGCGCGGCGGGTCGCTCGTGCGCCCTCGGCGGCGACGTCGGCGGCGGGGCGTTGCCAGTGCGCGGCATTGGGTGCCTCGTAGCTCACGTAGCCGGCGTAGCCCTTGGCGGCGAGGAGCTGGAACAGCTCGCCCCAGCGCACCACGCCCTGGCCAGGCGGCAGGCGGTCGGTCGGCGGCGGGCCGTTGGGCGGCGCGTCGGGCACGTCGCTGTATTGCACGTAGAAGATCTCGGCCGGCGGCACCTCCTCGAAGCCGCGGCCGGGCCGGCCGCCGCGCTGGAGATGATAGGCGTCGAGCAGCAGGCCGACGTTGGACTGACCGGCGCGCTGGATCAGGTCGCGCAGGATGTCGAGGCTTTTCACGACCGGATGCTGGAACTGGTATTCGAGCGCGAGGCGCAGCTTGAAGCCGGCGGCGATCTCGCCGGCGCGGCGGATGTTGGCCACCGCCTCGTCGACGCCCGCCGTGCCGGGACCGATGGCGCTCATCAGCAGATCGCAGCCCAGCGCTACGGCGTTTTCGCATGCCTCCTTCATCGACGCGAACAGCCGCTCCCGGTCGGCGGGCGCGGCAAAGATCCAGCCATATTCCACGCCGACGGCCGCGACCGGCAATCCGGCCTTGCTCACGAGGTCGAGCACCGCGCCGTTGGCCAGGCCGCGGTCGTGGCAGCGCTGGAAATCGACCCGGCGCAGCTCGATCGCGTCGAAGCCGCCGGCCCTGGCGGCCGCGAGCGCGCCCTCGAGCGGGGTGGTGTCGACCGTCCAGGTGTGGAGCGCGAGGCCCCGGAATGCATGTGCCAATTCGATCACTCCGCCGGTTCGAGCGCGCCCGCCGCGCTCAGTTGAAATTGAGTTTGAGCCCGGGCTCCGGCCACTGCAACACGCCGAGCTGGCCCTTGTCCGAGAGGGTGACGTAGGCGGTGCGCATGTCGGGCCCGCCGAAGCAGATATTGGTCGGATAGGTGTCCGGCATCTTCACTTCGCGCAAGATGGCGCCAGCCGGTGAGAACTCGGTGATCATGCCGGTGTTGAGCGTGGCCACCACGATGTTGCCGTTCGCCAGCACCGCGAGGCTGTCGAAGCGCGCGTTGCTGCCGACGGCGCCGACCACGCGACCGCTGTGATGGGCATTGCCGGTCGGCTTGCGCAGCAACCCCGGGCCTTCGATGTCGAAGGCCCACAGCCGCGCGCTCTCAGTGTCGGCGACGTAGAGGATCCTGCCGTCGGGCGACAGGCCGCAGCCGTTGGGGCTGAGGAACGGATGGACGAGGCACTTGATCATCGAGCCGTCCGGCTTGGCGTAGTAGATGCCGCCATGGTCGCGCTGACGGGCGTAACGCTTGCCGAGATCGGTGAAGTAGAAGCCGCCCGCCTTATCGAACACCAGGTCGTTGGGCGCCGAGAGCTTGTGGCCATCGCACTCGATGTAAAGCTCGGTCATCTTGCCGCTGCTGCGGTCGAGCCGCTGGACGAAGCCGTGCTTGTAGTCGGGATGCGGCGCAACGCCCATCGAGTTGCCTTCGACGTAGCGGCTGCCGCCGTTGTTGCAGAGGTAGAGCGCGCCGTCTGGTCCGACCGCGATGCCGTTGGGTCCGCCGCCGGTCGCCGAGAACAGCGACACCTTGCCGTCCGGCGCGACGCGCGAGCAGCGATTGTTGCGGATCTCCGTCAGGATCACCGATCCGTCGGGCATGGCCACCGGGCCTTCGGGAAAGCCGAGACCGGTCGCCAGAATACGCACCTCGCTCATCGTCTCCTCCGTTTTTCATTGTCCGAGGTGCGATGATCGACCGCCCGGCGCGGCGCGTCTACAGCGCGCCGCGAATCCGGTCGACGAGCTTCAGGGGATCGCCGACCAATGCGTCGCCTCGCCAGGCGACATGCTGGTCGGGACGGGACAGCACCAGCTTCTCTCGGTAGGGCGCTTGCGGCGCGAGATCGAGTACTGAGAGCGGCACACCGCGCAAGGCCGCCGCCTCGACGAGGGCCGTTACGTCGACCGCACGGTCGAAGCGCAGCAAGGCGAAGTCCGCGCCCATCGCGTCGTAGAGCGAACGATTTCCGTCCAGCCAGACGTGCGGCGTCCGGCAGCCCGGCACAGTGGACGGCGTGAAAGAGTCCATCGTGTAGGCGGGTGGCGCCTCGCCGTCATAGGCCACGATCGGCGAGCGATCGTAGAAGGAGCCGAAGTTGAGGCCGCCGCAGCAGAATTGCGGCGTGTGCAGCTCGAGGAGCTGGCGGCCGAGCGCCGCGCGCACGGCGTCGCCCCCGGCGCCCGGCGCCTCGATATCGGCCGGCACCTCGGCGCGGGCGCGGGCGAGCGCGAGCGCCGTGCCCATGGCGTATTTGGAAACCTGTTCGGTGATCGGCCAGCGCTCGGCCTCGTGCGCCGCCAGGATCGCCGGATCGGCCCAGCCCTCGAGCACGCCCGCCAGCATCCAGGCGAGGTTGGTCGCATCGGCGATGCCGGCGTTCATGCCGTAGCCGGCGAAGGGCGCCCAGATGTGGGCGGCGTCGCCGCAGACGAAGGCGCGGCGGTCGCGGAAGCGATCGGCCAGCATGCGGCGTCCGATCCAGTTCTCGCGGCCGATGACCTCGATGTCGAACGACGGCTCGACGCCCAGGATGTGGCGCAGGCAGGCGTCGGCATCGACGGCGTCGAAGTCGGCCTCGTCGGCGCGCAGGTAGTTGTGGACCAGCCAGGTCTCGCGTCCATCGACGGCGAACATGTTGGCGCTGCGGCGCGGGTTCATGACCTGCGTCGACCAGGCGGGTGCCGCCTGCATGCGCGCGGCGAGGCCGGGAGCGCGGATGTAGCTCGACTGGGTGCGGCCGATCATGGCGTCGCCCGTGAGGCGCGCGCCGATCTGGCGGCGGACCTCGGACGCGGGGCCGTCGCAGCCGACCAGGTAATCGCAGGCGATCAGGAGCCTGCCGCCGCCGTCGAGATCCTCGGCCTCGGCGGTGACGCCCGCCTCGTCCTGCGTGAAGCCCAGCACGCGCACGAGATTCAGGAACCGCACCCTGGGACGCGACGCCGCCTCGGTCGCAAGCAACGGATCGAGATAGATCTGGTTGATGCGGTGCGGCGGCTCGGGCGTCGGCCAGCCGCCGTCGGGACCGCTCCGGTCGGTGTAGCGGTCGCGCCGACAGGGAATGTGGATGCGGGCGAACTCGGTGCCCGCCGCGGTGGTGCGGAAGGCGACATCGTTGGCGTGATCGGCCGGCAGGCCGGTGTTGCGGACGACTTCGACGATGCCGAGGCGACGGAAGATCTCCATCGTCCGCGCCGCCACGTGGTTGCACTTGACCCCGGGCATGTGGCCTGGCGGATTCTGCTCGGCCACGATCACGTCGATGCCGCGCGACGCCAGATCGAGCGCCAGGGTCGATCCCACGGGCCCGCCGCCGACGATCAGGATGGAAGTACGGAGAGGACGCATCGGGGTGGTCGTCGCGCCCCCTCGATCAGATCACGCGGTCAGATCGGGCGATCAGATCCGCTGATCCATCTCCATCGCCGGCTCCGGCACGTCGACGCAGCCGATGATGCGGGCCGGCACGCCGGCGGCGGTGCAGCCGGCGGGCACGGGCTCCAGCACCACGCTGCCGGCGGCGATCTTGGCGCAGGCGCCGATCTCGATGTTGCCGAGGACCTTGGCGCCGGCGCCCAGCAGCACGCCGCGCCGCACCTTGGGATGGCGGTCGCCGCGTTCCTTGCCGGTGCCGCCGAGCGTCACGCCATGCAACATGGAGACGCCGTCTTCCACGACCGCGGTCTCGCCGATCACAACGCCGGTGCCGTGGTCGATGAAGATGCCCTTGCCGATCACGGCGCCGGGATGGATGTCGAGACCGAACAGCGCGCTCGCCCGGCTCTGCAGGAAGTGGGCGAGCGTCTGGCGCCCCTGCAGCCACAGCCAATGCGCGGCGCGATAGGTCTGCAGGGCATGATAGCCCTTGAACCAGAGCAGCGGGTCGAGGCAACTCGTGCAGGCGGGATCGCGGTCGGCCACGGCCACGATGTCGGCGCGCGCGGCAACACCGATGGCGGGATCGGCGGCGAAGGCCTCGTCGAAGGTCTGGCGGATCAGGGCGGCCGGCACCTCGGTCGTGCCGGCAAGGCGGGCGAGATGGTAGCTGAGCGCGCTCTCGAACTTCGGCTGGCCCAGAATGGTGGCATGCAGCAGCCCCGCCAGCACGGGCTCGGCCGCCGCGGCGGCAAGGGCTGCTTCGCGGATTCGGGCCCAGACAGGATCGACGGAGCGAAGCTCGGCCGGGTTCTTCTGCAGTATGCTATCCATGGCGTTCTCCTCCGGCCCGTCGTCCTGCCCCGCAGGATCCTCCGGACCGATCGATACGCCTCCCGATGAAAAGTCTACGTCGAACGCGTTACAGGTGCAATTCGACGGTCCTGGTCAGCGGGCGGCGCGGGCTTCCAGTTCCTGGATGAGCGGCTCGACGGTGCCGCCGTTGTTCTGGATGTAGGAACTGAAATCGGAACGTCTAGTCATGACCATGCTGACGCCCTCGACCTTGACGTCGGTGATGAGCGGCCCCTGGCCGCCGTTGCGCACTTCCCATTGGAGCTTGATCGGCTGACCGTTGGTCTGGTTGAGCTGGCTGTCGACGATCGAGACGCCGTTGGGACGGCTGGTCACCTTGCCGACGGTCACGGTCTGGCCGGCGTACTGGCCGAACCGCTCGCTATAGGCGCGGGCTTCGGCGGTCTCGACCGCCGCGAGGAAACGGCTGCGCTGCGTTTCGCTGGCGCCGTTCCAATACCTGCCCAGCGCCGAGCGTCCCATGAAGGGAAGGTCGAAGTTCGCCTGCAGGACCTTGCGGATGGCGGCCTGGCGGTCGGCGCCGGTCTTGGTCTTGACGATCTCGATGACCTCGGCGGCCACGGTCTCGATCAGCTTGCTGGCATCGGCGGCCGACACGGGCTGGGCGACGGCAGGCAGCACGAAGACGGTGGCCGCAGCGACGGCGGCAAGGCGCAGGATGACACGACGAAAGGCGAGCAGCGACACTGTTCGCTCCCTGAATTGGACTTCGGACGGCGGAGTCTTAGCGTACCAGAGCGAGATTGTCGCGACGTTCGAGTTCGCTCCTGGCATCGGTCTTTTCGCGCTTCTGGCGGATCAGGTCGGCGCGGTTCTGGGTGTAGGCACTGCGCATGGCGGCGTAGTAATCGACGCTGTTCTTCTCCAGATCGTCGAGCGCGAAGATCGTGCGCGAGCGATAGTCGATGACGTTCATGCCATAGCGCGCGCCCTGCCAGACGTCCCAGTTGACGGCCAGGTTGAAGGTCAGGATGCGGAACGGATCAGCCAGGTAGTCCATCATGAGGCCGGTGCCGTCGCGGGCGTTGGACGGTCCGATGACCGGCAGCATGAGGTAGAAGCCACCGTTCTCGGGCTCGACGCCGGCGTAGAGGCCGATGGTCTTGCCGGCGTCCTCCTTGGTCCGTTCGAGACCGAGCATGGTGGCGACGTCGAACAGGCCGGCGACGCCGATGGTCGAATTGACGAGGAAGCGCGCCATGGTCGTGGCGGCGCGGTTGGGATCACCCTGGACCACTTCGTTGATCGCCGTCACCGGCTCGCCGAGATTGTCGAGGAGGTTGCGGATGCTCTTCTGGGCCGGCTCCGGCACCCAGTCGCGATAGATGACCGCGACCGGCCGCAGCGCCATGATGTCGACGGCGCGGTTGATCGAAAACATGAACCGGTTGGGGGTCTCGATCGGATCCCAGACCTCGGCCGCGCCGGTATCGTTGACCGCACAGCCGCCCATCAGGGTGGCGGCAACGGTCATTGCGACGAGCGAACGGTGCGCCTTCCGCTTCATCGTTCCAGACAGACTCTTGACCATTAACACAACCCTGGTCCATCCCGCCGGCCCGGATACGCTGGGCCCAAAAGCACGAAGCGGCGTAGGGCCGCCGCTATTCCGCCGCAGTGTTGCACACGTCCGCAGCGGTTTGAAGTGAATAGCCAAAAGACGCCTAGGCTGTGGTTCCGCCGCCACAATGCCAGATACGAACTTTACGCTTGCAAACATAAAGATATGCTTATATTCACGCATCCATGGACCATCTTCTCACCCTCCTGAGGGCGGCGGCCGAAGACACTCGGCTGCGCATCCTGGCGCTGGCGGCGCGCGAGGACCTGACCGTCAGCGACTACGTCCATGTGCTCGGCCAGAGCCAGCCCCGGGTCTCGCGCCATCTGAAGCTGGTGGTCGAGGCGGGCCTGCTGGAGCGCTTCCGCGAAGGCCAGTTCACCCGTTTCCGACTGGTCACCGCCGGTGACGACGCTGCGCTGGTGCGCGAGTTCGTGCGTCGGCTCGATCCCAAGCATCCCCGCATCGCCGCCGACCGCGCGCGCCTCGACGCTCTGCAGCAGCGCCGCCAGAACGCCGCAGTGCGCTTCTTCCGCGACAATGCCCAGCGCTGGGACGAACTCAGGGCGCTGCACGTCGCCGATCGCGAGATCGAACGCGCGCTCGCCCACCACCTGCCGCTGGGCGCACGCCGGCTGCTCGACATCGGCACCGGCACCGGCCGCCTGCTCGAAGTGCTGGCACCCAAGGTCGAGCACGCCGTAGGCGTCGACCAGAGCCGCGAAATGCTGGCACTGGCGCGCGCCAACCTCGCCCGCGCCGGTCTCGACAATGTCGAGATCCGCCAAGGCGACATGTACGCCCTGCCGTTCGAGGCCGACAGCTTCGATGTCGTCACCATTCATCACGTTCTGCACTACGCCGACGATCCGGCGGCGGCGCTCAGCGAGGCCGCCCGTGTCGTGCGCCCGGGCGGAACGGTTCTAGTGGTCGATTTCTCGCCGCACGACATGGTCGAGCTCAAGCGCGAGCATGCCCATGTCCATCTCGGCTTCGCCGACAACCAGGTCCAGGGCTGGCTGAAGAGCGCCGGCCTCAATGTGCTGGAACCCATTCACTTTCCCGGCCGCCGGCTGATGACCGGCATCTGGCGCGGCGAGCGCGAGGTCGTGCAGCGCCCCGCCCGCACGGCCACCCTGTCGCATGGAGTTTCACGATGAGTCCCGATACTGGCCCCCTCAGCACCAGCGCCGGCACGTCGGAGTTTCCCGCCCGCACGCCACAACGGCTCAGGGTCTCGTTCGAATTCTCGCCGCCCAAGACCGAAACGGCCGAGCGCACCTTGTGGGAAACGGTGACCCGCCTGACGCCACTGCAGCCGACGTTCTTTTCCGTGACCTATGGCGCGGGGGGCTCGACGCGTCAGCGCACGCACGAGACGGTCGCGCGGCTCAAGTCCGAGACCGGCATCGATGCCGCCGCTCACCTCACTTGCGTCGCCGCGACCCAGGGCGAGATCGACGAGGTGGCGCGCGCCTATTGGGACGCCGGCATCCGCCACATCGTGGCGTTGCGCGGCGATCCGCCCTCCGGCATGGGCGGCAAGTACAGCGTCCATCCCGGCGGCTACGAGAATGCCGCCGCGCTGGTCGCCGGCCTGAAGAGAATCGGCGACTTCCAGATCAGCGTCGCGGGCTATCCCGAGAAGCATCCTGATTCGCCCGACGCCAGGGCCGACCTCGAGAACCTGAAGCGCAAGGTCGACGCCGGCGCCGACCGCTGCATCACCCAGTTCTTCTTCGACGCCGACGACTTCCTGCGCTTCCGCGACCACGCGGCCGCGGCCGGCGTCCACGTGCCGATCGTGCCCGGCATCATGCCGGTAACGAACTTCCAGGGCATCGCCAGGATGGCGGGCCTTTGCGGTTCCAAGGTGCCGGCCTGGCTGGCCGAACTGTTCGATGGCCTCGAGGATGATCTCGAGACGCGCCGCATGATCGCCGCCACCGTCGCCGGCGACCTCTGCCGCCGCTTGCGCGACGAAGGCGTCGACCAGTTTCACTTCTATACGCTCAATCGCGCCGACCTCACCTTCGCGATCTGCCACCTGCTGGGCGTTCGCCCGCCGCGCAACGGAGCCTCGAAATGACCCGCGCCGAGAAAGCCGACCAGCTTCGTGAGATCGGCGCCGAGCGCATCCTGGTGAAGGACGGGCCCTACGGCTCGATGATCCAGAGCTACAAGCTCGACGAAGAAGGTTTCCGCGCCGGCCGCACCTTCAACCACGACCAGAAGGGCAACAATGACCTTCTGAACCTGACGCGGCCCGACATCGTGGGCGAGATATGCAACGCCTACATCGATGCCGGCGCCGACATCCTGGCCACCAATACCTTCAATTCCAACGCCATCAGCCTCGCCGACTACGGCATCGCCGGCATGGCGCGCGAGATCAACATGGCCGCGGCGAAGCTCACGCGCGCCTGCGCCGACGCCGCCACGGCGCGTGATCCCGCCAAGCCGCGTTTCGTCGTGGGCGCGCTCGGCCCCACCAACAAGACTCTGTCGGTGTCGCCCAACGTCAACGACCCGGGCTTTCGCGCCGTCGGCTTCGACGAGATGAAGGGCATCTACCGCGAGCAGATCGACGGGCTGCTGGACGGCGGCGTCGATTTCATCCTGATCGAGACGGTGTTCGACACGCTGAATGCCAAGTCGGCACTCGTGGCCGCCGACGAAGCGGCCGAAGCCCGCGGCGAGGAACTGCCGGTGATGGTGTCGATGACGCTCACCGACCTTGCCGGCCGCAATCTCTCGGGCCAGACCGTCGAGGCCTTCTGGCACTCGGTGCGGCACGCCCGGCCGCTCACCATGGGACTGAACTGCAGCTTCGGCGCCACCGAACTGCATCCCTACGTGAACGCGCTCAACCCGCAGGTCGACGGGCTGGTCTGCGTCTATCCCAACGCCGGCCTGCCCAACGAGCTCGGCGCCTACGACGAGCCGCCGGAGATGACGGCCAAGCTGGTCAAGGGTTGGGCCGAGAACGGCTGGCTGAACGTGGTCGGCGGCTGCTGCGGTACGACGCCCGCCCACATCAAGGCGATCGCCGAGGCGGTGAAGGGCGTGAAGCCGCGGCAATGGCACGTGCTGCCGCCGGCGCTCCGCCTATCGGGCATGGAAGCAGCGAGTTTTTTCTGAGATGACCGAGAATAAAGCTACCTTCATCAACATCGGCGAGCGTACCAACGTCACGGGCTCGGCGAAGTTCAAGAAGCTGATCCTCGAGGGCGACTACACGGCCGCCGTCGAGGTCGCGCGCCAGCAAGTCGACAGCGGCGCCCAGATCATCGACGTCAACATGGACGAGGGCCTGCTCGACGCCGAGAAGGCGATGGATACGTTCCTGAAGCTGATCGCGGTCGAACCCGACATCGCCAAGGTGCCGATCATGATCGACAGCTCCAAGTGGAGCGTGATCGAGGCCGGCCTGAAGTGCGTCGCCGGCAAGCCGATCGTGAACTCGATCTCCATGAAGGAGGGCGTCGAGCCCTTCATCGCCCATGCCCGCAAGGTTCGCCGCTACGGCGCCGCGGTCGTGGTCATGGCGTTCGACGAGAAGGGCCAGGCCGACACCAAGGAGCGCAAGGTCGAGATCTGCGCCCGCGCCTACGACATCCTGGTGAACCAGGTGGGCTTCCCGGCCGAGGACATCATCTTCGATCCCAACATCTTCGCGGTCGCGACCGGCATCGAGGAGCACAACAACTACGGCGTCGACTTCATCGAGGCCACGCGCGAGATCAAGGCGCGCTGCCCGCACGTGAAGATCTCGGGCGGCGTTTCCAACCTGTCCTTCGCTTTCCGCGGCAACGAGCCGGTGCGCAAGGCGATGCACTCGGTGTTCCTCTATCACGCCATCCAGGCGGGCATGGACATGGGCATCGTCAACGCCGGCCAGCTCGAGGTCTACGACCAGATCCCGCAGGAACTGCGCGACGCCTGCGAGGACGTGATCCTCAACCGCAATCCCGAGGCCACCGAGCGCCTGCTCGAGCTCGCGCCCAAGTACAAGGGCAGCGGCGAGGTGGTGGAAACGCAGGACGCCGAGTGGCGGAGCTGGCCGGTCGAGAGGCGGCTGGAGCACGCGCTCGTGAAGGGCATGGACCAGTTCGTCGTCGCCGACACAGAGGAGGCGCGCCAGGCGATCGCCCGGCCGATCGAGGTCATCGAGGGGCCGCTGATGGCCGGCATGAACGTGGTCGGCGACCTGTTCGGCGCCGGCAAGATGTTCCTGCCGCAGGTGGTGAAGAGCGCCCGCGTGATGAAGAAGGCGGTGGCCCATCTCCTGCCCTACATCGAGGCGGAGAAGACCGCGACGTCGCGGCCCAAGGGCAAGATCGTCATGGCCACCGTCAAGGGCGACGTCCACGACATCGGCAAGAACATCGTGGGCGTCGTGCTCCAGTGCAACAACTTCGAGGTCATCGATCTCGGCGTCATGGTGCCCTTCCAGGACATCCTGAAGTCGGCCAACGACAACAAGGCCGACATCATCGGTCTCTCCGGCCTCATCACGCCCTCGCTCGACGAGATGGTGACGGTGGCCGAGGAGATGACCCGCCAGGGCTTCAGCCTGCCGCTGCTGATCGGCGGCGCCACGACCTCCAAGGTCCACACCGCGCTCAGGATCGCGCCGCGCTACAAGGGCACCACCGTGCACGTGCTCGACGCCTCGCGGGCGGTCGGCGTCTGCACCGCCCTGGTATCGGAGTCGGGGGCCCAGGCCGCCGACTTCGCCGCCAAGGTCGCGGCCGAGTATGAAACCATCCGGGTTGAGCGCGCCGGCGGCACCAAGGAGAAGGTGGTCCCGCTTGCCGCTGCGCGCGCCAACGCCTTCAAGATCGACTGGTCTGCCTACACGCCGCCCAAGCCGGCAGTGACCGGCACGCGCGTCTTCGCGGAATATCCCCTGCACGAGCTGATCGAGCGCATCGACTGGACGCCGTTCTTCCGCGCCTGGGAGCTGGCCGGCAACTACCCGGCGATCTTCGAGGATCCCGTGGTCGGCGACAGCGCGAAGAAGCTCTACAACGACGCCCGCAAGATGCTGGAGCGCATCGTGCGCGAGAAGTGGCTGACCGCGAAGGGCGTGGTCACCTTATGGCCATGCCGGCGCGAGGGCGACGATGTCGTGCTCTACAGCGACGATACGCGGACCAAGGAGACCTCGCGGCTCTATTTTCTGCGCCAGCAGATCGAGAAGCGCAGCCCCCGCGCCAACATGTGCCTGGCCGACTTCATCTCGCCCGAGGCCGACTGGATCGGCGGGTTTGCGGTCACGGCCGGCCACGGCATCGAGGCGCATCTCGCCCGCTTCAAGGCCGACCATGACGACTACTCCGACATCATGCTGAAGGCGCTGGCCGACCGCCTGGCCGAGGCCTTCGCCGAGCGCCTGCACGAGCGCGTGCGCAAGACGCTGTGGGGCTATGCCCCCGGCGAGGCGCTCAGCAACGAGGATCTGACGCGCGAGAAGTACCGCGGCATCCGTCCGGCACCGGGCTATCCCGCCTGCCCCGACCACAGCCAGAAGCCCGAACTGTTCCGGCTGCTGAACGCCGGCCAGAACGCCGGCATCACGCTCACCGAAAGCTTCGCGATGATGCCGACGTCGGCGGTGTCGGGTTACTACTTCGCCCATCCCGACGCGCAATACTTCGGCGTCGCCCGCATCGGCCGCGACCAGCTCGAGGACTACGCCCGGCGCCGCGGCTGCTCCATCGAACAGGCGGAGAAGTGGCTCAGGCCGAACATTGGGTACTGATCCGCTCCTGACCTACGCCCTCGTGCTCGCCGTCGGCTTTGTCGCCGGCACGGTGAGCGGCATCGTCGGAACGGGCGCCACCATCATCCTGCTGCCCGTGCTGGTGCTGGTCTTCGGCCCGCGCGAGGCGGTGCCGATCATGGCCGTCGTCGCCCTGATGTCGAACTTCGCCAAGATCACCTCGTGGTGGCGCGAGATCGACTGGCGCGCCTGCGCCGCCTATGCGCTGGGCGGCGTACCCGCTGCCGCTCTTGGCGCGCGAACCCTGCTGGTCCTGCCGGAGAAGATCGTCGACGTGGCGCTCGGCCTCTTCTTTCTCGCCATGATCCCGGGACGCCGCTGGCTGGTCGCCCGGAACCTCACCTTCGGCTTCTGGCATCTCGTCGTCGCCGGCGCCGTCATCGGCTTCCTGACCGGCATCGTGGTCTCGACCGGCCCGCTCAGCGTCCCGACCTTCGCCGCCTATGGGCTGGTGAAGGGCGCATTCATCGCCACCGAGGCGGCGGGCTCGCTCGCTCTCTATGTCAGCAAGGCCGTGACCTTCCGCGAGTTCGGCGCCCTGCCTTTCGACATCGTGGCGAAGGGCCTGATTTCGGGGTCGTCGGTCATGGCCGGGACCTACCTCGCCCGCCTGATCGTGGAAAGGTTGAGCGTCACCGCCTTCCAGCACCTGCTGGACGGGGTGATGCTGATATCGGGCCTCGTCCTGCTCTACGCGGCGGTCCGCTAGGATTGGTCCAGAACACGGATCCGTGAAGCCAGCCGACGACCGGCGCTTGACCAATTGTCAGGCAATCGCGCGCCGAGTGCACGCTTCGTAAACGCAATCGCCTCCGCGAACGATCATCGGTTCGCTGCAACCGCCTCGATTCGGCGCGTGGCACGAGAACTGCAGAGCCTGTGTCGACTTCATCGCGGAACAAAGGTGTCCAGATGGCGATCAATCACAAGCAGATATTGGCCAACTCCCTGGCGGCGCGCCTCGGCCGCCGTCGTCTGCTCCAGGGTGCGGGCGCGGCCGTCGCGGCGGCAGGTCTTCCCACCGTCGCGGGCGCCGCTGAGGGCGGACACATCAAGCTCGCCTGGATCGACTTCGTCGACACGCTCGACCCGCACTTCACCAGCTACCTGGGCGCCATCAAGATCCACAACAACATCTACAACGGCCTGCTGAAGGTCGAGTACGACGGCGAGAAGGTGTCGTTCGTCCCCGACCTCGCGGAATCGTGGACCCTGCTCGACGACAAGACCCACGTCTTCAAGCTGCGCAAGGGCGTCAAGTTCCACGATGGCGAGATCTGCGACGCCGAGGCGGTCAAATGGAGCGTCGAGCGCGTCTGGCGCGGCACGCCCAAGTCGCCGCATGCTTGGAAGTACGACTATCTCGAGAGCGTCGAGGTCGTCGACCCACTGACGGTGAAGCTCAACTTCAAGAAGCCCTATGCCTTTCTGCCGGTGGCGCTGACCGGTAGCACCGGCCGCGCCGGCACGATCGTGCCGCGCAAGGCGATCGAGAAGTACGGCAAGGACTTCGGCCGCCACCCGGTGGGTACCGGACCGTTCAAGTTCGTGAGCTGGAAAGAGAACGACTCGATCGTGCTCGAGAAGAACCCCGACTACTTCGAACCGGGCCTGCCCAAGCTCGACCGAGTCACCATCCTCATCATGAAGGAGGCATCGAGCGCGGTGGCGGCAATGCTGGCCGGCCGGGTCGACGGCATGAGCAACAGCCCGCTGCAGTTCATCAATCAGCTCAAGGCGAACCAGAGCTTGGTGGTTCACGGTGAGATCGAAGGCAACTACTCGCTGATGGCCATGAACTGCCGACGCGCCCCTTTCGACGACGTGAACGTGCGCCGAGCGGTCGGCTTCGCGATCGACCGTGAGGCGCTGATAAAACAGGCGTTCTTCGGCATCGGCATTCCGGCCTACACGCCGATTTCCCCGCCCATGACGGGCTTCTTCGACAAGAACATCGCCAAGAGCGGTCGCGGCCAGTTTTTCGACCTGGAGAAGGCCAAGGCGTTCCGCGCCAAGGCGAAGACACAGGGCGCGATCGAGGCCGTCATCCTGACGTCCGAGCAGGGCCAATACGGCACGCGCGTGGCGCAGACCATCGTGCCAATGCTGGACAAGATCGGCATCAAGGCCAAGCTCGAGCTGGTCGAGCGGGCCGCCTGGATCAGCCGCCGCAACGCCGGCGACTTCCACATGCTGGACATGACCTGGTCGGCCGACCTCGATCCCGACGAGACGATCTTTCCCGAATGGCATACCAGCAACGCCTGGAACTTCTCCGGCTGGTCGAACACCGATTTCGACAAGCTGGTCGAGCAGGCGCAGGTCGTCCTCGACGTCAAGACCCGGCGAGATCTCTACGTCAAGGCCGAGGACATCCTCATGGCCGAGGCGCCGTTGGCGATCCTGACTCACATGCCGGAGTTCAAGGTCCTCAGCAAAAAGATCAAGGGCTTCAAGTACACACCCGCCGACAGTCTGGATCTGCATACCGTGAGCTTCTGATGCTGCGCTGGGCGCTGGCGAAGATCCTGCAGACCGCCGCCGTCCTGCTGATCGTTTCGGTCGCCAGCTTCAGCCTGCTGAAGCTGGCGCCAGGCGATCCGGTCGAGCTGATGCTGGGCGACGACTATTCGAAGGAGTCGCATCAGTCGCTGATGATCCAGCTCGGCCTCGACCGACCGCTGCCGGAGCAATATGTTGACTGGCTCGCGCGGTTTGTCCGCGGTGATTGGGGAACGTCCTTCGTCAGCCGGACGCCGATCTTCCAGTACGCCTTCGTCGAGGCCCTCCCCGTCACGCTCACCTTGTCGGCGGCGGCGCTGGGTCTGGCCCTGCTGATCGGTATCCCTTTGGGTGTGCTCTCGGCCGTTCGGAAGGACTCGGCGTGGGATGCCGCGGCGGCGGCCGTCTCGCTGACCGGATCGGCGTTCCCCAGCTTCTACCTCGGCATCCTGCTCATCTGGATTTTCGGCGTCGCCTTCGGCCTGTTCCCGACCATGGGCTTCGTCGCGCCGTGGAGCGATTTCTGGGCTGGCGCCTATCATCTCGTGCTGCCGGCGATCACGCTCAGCACGCCCTTCATGGCGCTGATCGTGCGTATCACCCGCGCCAATCTCGTCGAGGTGCTGGAGCAACCCTACATCGCCGCGGCACGGGCGCGGGGCGAACCGGCCTGGCGCATCACCTGGGTGCATGGCATGCGCAACGTGCTGATGCCGCTTGTCACCATCGTCGGACTCCAGCTCGGCGCACTGCTGCACGGCGCCGTCCTGACCGAGACTGTGTTCTCGCTGCCCGGCGTCGGCCGGATGATAACCGATGCCGTGCTGAACCGCGAATACATGGTGGTCCAGGCCGGCGTGATGATGACCGGCTGCCTGGTCATTTTCACCAACCTTGCAGTCGACCTCTCCTATCCCGTGCTCGATCCGCGCCTGAGGCCGCGCTGACATGGCCGTCCGTGATCTTTCGTTGCCGGATCGAGACGCGCTCCGACTGCCGCGACTCCTCGCCGACCAGCTTCGGAGCCGGCCCTTCTTCGTCATCGCCGCCATGGTTTCGCTGACTTTCCTGTTCGCCGCAGTCTTCGCGCCCTGGGTGGCGCCCTACGCGCCGGACTTCCAGGATTCCAATGCCCTCATGGCGCCGCCGAGCGCCGCCCATTGGTGCGGCACCGATTCCTTCGGCCAGGATCTGCTGTCGCGCGTCATCTACGGCACCCGTTATGTGTTCCTGATCGGATTCTCCTCCGTCGCCATCGGTGCCGTGGGCGGGCTCGCGATCGGCCTCGCCGCCGGCTTGACGCGAGGCGCGGTCGAATGGGGCTTGATGCGGTTCGTCGACGCGATCCTCGCCCTGCCGTCGCTGATCATGGCGATCGCCTTCATCTCCATCCTCGGGCCGGGCGTCGACAAGGTCATCTATGCCGTCGGCTTCGCCATGATCGGCCCCTTTGCCCGCACCGTGCGGGCCGACGTCCTCCAGGTCCGCGCCCAAGCCTTCGTCGAGGCGGCGGGACTGATGGGGGTCGACCGACTGCGCATCATCTGGCGCCATATCCTACCGAACGTGATCTTTCCCCTCGCCGTCCAGGCGACGATCCGGATCGCCGAGGCGATCCTCGTCTCCTCAGCCCTGTCCTTTCTAGGCCTGGGCGTTGTTCCGCCGGCGCCCGACTGGGGTCTGATGATCTCCGAAGGCCGCGCCTTCATCAGCATCGTACCATGGATCTCCGGCGTGCCCGGCGCGGCTCTGGCCCTCCTGCTGATTGCCCTCAGCATCGTCGGCGACGGCGTCCGCGAGCAGTTCGACCCCAAGATGCGTACGAACCGGTAGGACGCGGACATGACGCATCAATCGGCGCGATGGACCGAGCCGCGAGGGGAGAACTTCCTGCCGTTCACGCGCCACCGCGAAACCCTGCTGTCGCTCGCCGACATCTCGCTCGCCCGAAACGGGCATTCGGTGCTCGACCATGTCAGCTTCGATCTCGGTCGGGGCGAGACGCTGGGTCTGGTCGGCGAATCCGGCGCCGGCAAGTCCACGATCGCACTAGTCGCGATGGGTCTGCTTCGCCCGCCCGCGGTGACGCTCGACGGGCGCATGCAATTCGCCGAGCATGAGGACCTGCTCGCCGAGCCGGAAGCCGAATGGGCGACGCTTCGTGGCCGACGGATCGCCATGATTTTCCAGGATCCGGCCTCGGCGCTCAATCCCTGCTTCACTGTCGGCCGCCAATTGGAGGCCCCTCTTCGCCGCCTGCTTGGCTTCGATCGCGTGGCGGCCCGGCGACGCTCAATCGAGCTGCTGGAGAGTGCGGGCCTCAACGATGCCGAGGCCCGGCTCGCCGCCTTCCCGCACGAGCTGTCCGGCGGCATGCAGCAACGGGTGATGATTGCCATCGCGCTCGCCTGCAATCCCGAGCTGCTTCTCGCCGACGAACCGACCAGCGCGCTCGACGTCACCATCCAGGCACAGATCATGCAGCTCATCCTGGAGCAGGTCCGCGCCCGCAACGCGAGCTGCATCTTCGTCCTGCACGACCTCGCGCTCGCCTCGCAGGTATGCGACCGCATCGTCGTGCTCTACGCCGGCCAGATGGTGGAGGCCGGGCCGACCGAGAGCGTCCTGCGGCGTTCCCTGCACCCCTACACGAACGCCCTCAAGTCCTGCGTGATCGAGCTCGACACCGAGGCACTGACACCGCCGGAGGGCGGCCTCCCGGCCCTCGGAGCCATGCCACCGGGCTGCCGATTCGCGCCGCGCTGCTCGCGCGCTACGGCGCAGTGCACCAGTCAAACACCGCCGCTTCGTTCTCTGGAGGGCCGCGAGATCGCGTGCTGGCACCCGGGATGACAGAGACCGCCCCGATCTTTCGCCTGCTTGACGTCGAGAAGGTTTATCAGATCGATCGCGGCGGCTGGTCGCGCCTCCGCAGAAACCCGCCGCGGCGGCTGGCGGCCCTCGATGGCATCCGGCTCATGGTGCGGGCGGGCGACAGCATCGCCCTGGTCGGCGAGAGCGGATCGGGCAAGTCGACGCTGTTGCGCGTACTGCTTGGCCTGACGGAAACCAGCGACGGCCGCGCGCTCTACCGCGGCGACGACATCGCGGTCCTCACGGACGAGAAGCGCCGCTCGTTCCAGCGCGACGTCGCCATGATCTACCAGGATGCACGCGCTTCCCTGAACCCCAGGCTCAAGGCGCTCGACCTGATCGGCGAGCCCATCCGCCAGCACGCGCTCTGCCCGGAGCCCGAACTGCGCGACCGTGTCGCCGCCCTGCTCGCCCGCGTGGGCATGCCGGCCGACACGGCGGACCGCTATCCAGGCCAGTTGTCGGGCGGCCAGGTGCGGCGTGTCGCGATTGCCCGGGCGCTTGCCTCGGAACCGAAGGTGATCGTGGCCGACGAAGCGGTCTCGGGCCTCGATGTGTCGACCCAGGCGCAGCTGCTCAACCTCCTGCGCGGTCTGCAGCACGAGATGGGGCTGACACTGCTGTTCATCACCCATGACCTGGCGGTGGCGAGTTATCTCTGCCGCCGGATCGCGGTGATGTATCTCGGCCGGATCGTCGAGACCGGTCCGACGAAGGAGGTTCTGCGGCACCCTCTACACCCCTATACAAGGGCACTGCTCACCGCCTCGCCCCGCTTCTTCGAGCCGATCGCCGAGACCCTGCCCGGCGAGATTCCGAGTCCGATCGATCTGCCGCCGGGCTGCCGGTTCGCCGGCCGCTGCCGCCGGCAGATCGATCGGAGCAGGACTGTCGCGAGCACGAGCCGCCGCTCGCCGCGACGCGCGCCGGTCGCGAAGTCGCTTGCCTCCACCCGCTGATCGACTGACGGCTTTCCTGTGGACAGCGGCTTGCCGTGGGCTGTGGCATACTCGCGTCCGCAAAGGAGTATTGAATGAACAAGTTTATTCCGGCCGCCGCGATGACTATTCTCGCAGCGGCCACTGGCGCCTGTCAGACGGGTCAGCCTACCGCCCAGGCCATGAACAAGGAATACGCGAATTCCAAGGTCTATGTTGGCGCGCTTACCTGCAACGTGAGCGGTAGCACCGGCTATGTCTTCGGCTCAACCAAGGATCTGAGCTGCGTCTACCTCACCAAGGACGGCGTCGCACAAGCCTACGACGGCAAGATCCACAAGTTTGGCATCGACATCGGCTACACCAAGGCCGCCCACCTGGTATGGCACGTCTACCAGCTCGGCGGCCTCGTCGGCGACGCCGTCAGCACCAATCCCAAGGTCCTGGCCGGCAACTATGGCGGCGAACAGGCCTCGATCGCGCTGAGCTCGAGTGCCGGTGGCAACTGGCTCTATGGCGGCAGCAACAACCAGATCGTCCTGCAGGCGACCCAGCTCCAGGACAGTGGCAATGCCGGCTACAACCTGGCCTACGGCATCGCCGAGATGGGTCTTACGCTCAAGAACTAGACATCACTGCAATTCCCGGAGTCCTCAATGAACAAGTGTCTTTCGGCCGCCACGGCGGTTGCCCTCGCCTTGGCCGCCGGCGCCTGCATGCAGCAGTCGACCCCCCAGCAACTCAACACCACCAACGCCAATTCCCGGATCTACATCGGCTCGCTCACCTGCAACATCGCGGCCGGCACGGGCTACATCCTGGCCTCGAGCAAGAAGATGGATTGCGTCTTCCTGGGCAAGGACGGTGTTTCCACCGCGCAGTATGACGGCACGATCACCAAGGTCGGCGTCGATATCGGCTACAGCAAGGCCGTACACACCATCTGGCGCGTCTATTCGCTGGGCTCCGAGCGGGCGGCGAACTCGCTGAGCGGCGCCTATGTCGGCGAGCAGAGTTCGGCTGCGGCCGGCAACCAGGCCGGCGGCAACTGGCTCTACGGCGGCGCCCACGCCGAGGTCGGCATGGTCGCCTCCGGCATAATCAAGGACGCGGGCTACAACCTCGCGGTCGGCGTCGCCGAGATGGACCTGAAGCTTCGCCCGTAAAGCGGATCGCCTACGCCGTCGCCGCCTGCAACGCGCAGCCGGCGACGGTGATGCGGTGCATCAGGCGGCGCTCGCCCTGATAGTCGTTGGCGGCATAGTGCCAGGTGGCGCGATTGTCCCAGAAGGCGACCGACCCTTCACGCCAATGGAAGCGGCAGGTGAATTCCGGCCGCGCCGCGTGCTGATAGAGATGCTCCAGCAGCGGCTTGCTATCCTCGACCGTCCAGTCCTCGAAGCGCAGGGTGAAGGCGCGGTTGACGTAGAGAGCCTTGCGGCCGCTCAGCGGATGCTTGATCACGACCGGGTGCACGACATCGGCACCGACCTTGTCTTGATTTTCGTAACGGCTCGCCCCTTCGGGATTCTTGTCGTTGACGCCGCCCTTGCCGAAGATGTGCGCCGAACCGTGGACGGCGCGCATTCCTTCCAGCGTGCGCTGCAGCCCGGGCGAGAGCGTCTCGAAGGCGCGGTACATGTTGGCGAACAGCGTGTCGCCACCCTCCTCCGGCACTTCCCGCGCCAGCAGGATCGAGCCCATCGCGGGCTCCGGGTCGTAGCTGTGATCGGTGTGCCAGCCGCCGCCGATATTGGTCTTCTGCTCGGGCTCCTTGCGCACCTCGGCGATCTCGGGATAGCCCGGCGCGGCCTTGAAGAAGCGGTTGACGTCGATCGGGCCCCAGCGGCGCGCGAATTCGAGATGCTGATCGGGCGTCAGCGCCTGGTCGCGGAAGAAGATCACGCCATGCTCGGTGAAGGCGCGCTGGACCTCGGCCCATTGGCGGTTGCTCATCGACTTGACGTCGATTCCCAGGACCTCGGCGCCGCAGCCGCCGGTGAGTTTCTGCACCTGAACCGTTTCGTATGTCATGGGCTCACCTCCATATCGCAGTCTAGCGCGCCTGCACGCCCAGCAAAAGCAGCGCAATCGACAGGGTGACCACGCTGGCCGCCGTTGAGATCACGACGGCGTTGGTCGCCCGCGCCACGCCGATGCCGTACATCTGGGCGACCAGATAGACATTGGCGCCGGCCGGCATGGCCGCGTTCAAGGTTGCCACGGTGAGCCACAGCGGATCGAGCGGGAAGACGTAGCGCCCCAGCGTCCACACCAGCACCGGCAAGGCCGCGAGCTTGAACGCCGAGGCGACGGCGGCCGACTGCCAGTGGCCCCGGAGGCCGACATGGGCGAGCGACGCGCCAACCATGATCAGGCCGCAGGGAGGTGCCGCCGCGGCCAGCGCCTGCAAGACGCGGTCGATCACGACCGGCGTGGCGAGGCCCGGAACACGGGAGGTCAGCACGCCCCACAGGAGCCCGGCGAAGATCGCCGGGATGACGGGGTGCTTCAGCATGTTGACCGCAGCGCCGCCCAGCCGGCCGAGCAGCCGCCGGCGCGCGCCGCCCGGGGCGTCCATCTCCATCAGGAAGGACGAGAAGGTGAGCAGGATCAGGGAGTGCACGCTGATGATCATCAGCAGCGGCACCAGTCCCTTTTCGCCGAAGGCGTAGGTGATGAAGGGAATGCCGATGCCGACGCCGTTGGAGAAAGTGCCGGAGAGCGCCAGCATGGTGCGGTCGCCCATCCGCATGCCGGCCGCGCGGCCGAGCAGCATCAGCACGGCATAAAGCAGGAAGACCGCCCCGAAGAACACCAGCAGGATGTCGGGCTCGAGCGCCTCGACCCGCACCTTGGCCATCGAGCGGAACAGCAGCGCCGGAAACAGCGCGTAGAAGGTGACGCCGGTAAGCCCGCGCAGCCCCTCGGCGCTCAGCAGCGGCGAGCGGCCGATCAACCAGCCGACCAGCACCATGCCGAACACCGGCACGATGATGTCGACGATCGCGCTCATGGTCTCCGCCGCTTGGAAGCGGCGCTTACGCCGCCATCGCGAGGTTGCTGTAGCGCGTCAGGTGATGCTGCTGGTTGCCGAACATCAGGTCGATCATGGTCAGTCGCTTGAAGTAGTGGCTGACCGAAAGCTCGTCGGTGACGCCCATGCCGCCGTGCATCTGCACCGCGCTCTGGCCGCAGAACTTGCCCGACTTGCCGATCTGCACCTTGGCGCCCGACGCGGCCTTGGCGCGCACGATGGGATCCTTGTCGTCGATCTTGAGAGACGCCATCAGGGTCATCGAGCGCGCTTCCTGGGCATTGGTGAAACAGTCGACCATGCGGTGCTGCAGCACCTGGAACTTGCCGATCGCCACGCCGAACTGCTTGCGGGTCTTGATGTATTCCAGCGTGGCGGCGTTGATCGCGTCCATGCAGCCGGTGGCCTCGGCGCAGAGCGCCACGATGGCGCGATCGACGCCGTCCTCGACCACGCCAAAACCTTCATCGACCTTGCCGAGCACGGCGTCGGCGCCGACCGAGACCTTGTCGAAGGTGAGCTCCGAGGCACGCAGCGAATCCTGGGTCGGGTAGTCGCGGCGCGTGAGGCCCTTGGCCTTGCCATCGACGATGAAGAGCGTGAGGCCCTTGGGCTCGCGCGCGCTGCCGGCGGTGCGGGCGAGCACGATGATGTGGTCGGCGGAGGCGGCGTTGTAGACCACGCCCTTGTGACCCGAGAGCGACCAGCCGGCGCCTTCCTTGGTGGCCTTGAGCGATACGTCGGCCAGGTTGTAGCGGCTCTGCCGCTCGAGCCAGGCCAGCGCGAACTGCTTCTTGCCCTCGATCATCGGCGCCAGCAGCGCCTCCTTCTGGGCCTTGGAGCCCGAGCGGGCGATCATGCCGCCGCCCAGCACGACCGTCGGCAGGAACGGTTCCAGCACCAGGCCTTTGCCGAACTGCTCCATAACGATCATGGTCTCGATCGGACCACCGCCGTAGCCGCCGTCCTCTTCCGAAAACGACATGCCGAGCCAGCCCAGCTCGGCGAACTGCGCCCAGTTCTCGGGCAACCAGCCGCGGTCGGTCGCCGCGATCTTGCGGCGGGCATCGAACGCATACTTGTCGCGCACGAAACGTTCGGCCTGCTCCTGCAGCTGCTTCTGCTCGTCGGAAAGGGACAGATCCATGGTTCTCCTCCGGAATTCTTATCGGCCTTATAGCGCAAAGCGTTACAGGCCAAGCACCATCTTGGACACGATATTCTTCTGAATCTCGGTGCTGCCGCCGTAGATGCTGGTCTTGCGCATGTTGAAGTAGCGCGGCGCGGCGGGCGGCGCATGGTCGGGACCGATCGGCGTCTCGTTGGTGTCGTGGAACAGCATGCCGGGCTGATACGGTGCTGCGTATTCGCCGACCGCCTCCATGGCCAGTTCCGCGATGCGCTGCTGGATTTCGGAGCCCCGCACCTTCAGCGTCGAAACCTCCGGTCCCGGCGCGCCGCCCAGCGCCATGGTCGAAAGCGCCCGGAGCTCGCTCATCTCCAGCGCCTGCACCTGCAGGTCGACGTCGGCGATCTTTTCGGCGAGCGACGGATCGTCCCTCAGCGAATCAGTGGCGATCGCGCGCAGCATGCCGACGCCGCGCTTCGACGCCGGCACCTCGGCGATGCCCAGCCGCTCGTTGGCGAGCAGGAATTTGGCGTAGGTCCAGCCCTCGTTCTCCTTGCCGATCAGGTTGGCGACCGGAACCTTCACGTTGTCGAGGAAAACGTCGTTCACGGCATGGGCGCCGTCGAGCATGATGATCGGCCGCACGGTCACTCCCGGCGTCTTCATGTCGATCAGCAGGAACGAGATGCCCTCCTGCGCCTTGGCCTCGGTGTTGGTCCGCACCAAGCAGAAGATCCAGTCGCCCCAATGGGCATAGGAGGTCCAGGTCTTCTGGCCGTTCACGATGTAGTGGTCGCCCCCAGAGTCAGTGGCGCGCACCGCCCTCGTGCGCAGGTTGGCGAGATCGGAACCGGCGCCCGGCTCGGAGTAGCCCTGGCACCACGACACCTCGGAGGACCGGATGCCGGGCAGGAAGCGCTCCTTCTGCTCGTCGTTGCCGAAGGTGTAGATCACCGGTCCGACCATTTTCACGCCGAACGGGATGATGCGCGGCGCACCCTCCTCGGCCAGCACATTCTCGAACAGGAAGCGCTCGGTCACGCCCCAGCCCGGGCCGCCGTACTTCTTGGGCCAGGTGTAGGCGAGCCAACCCTGCTTCCCGAGCGCCTGCTGCCACACGACATGGTCGTCGCGGTCGTAGTGCTTGCCGGAGAAGGTCTTTTCCTTGGTCGCGGGCGAGAGGTTCTTGCGGGCAAACGCACGCACCTCGTCGGCGAAGGCCTTGTGTTCGGGCTTGAGCGCGAGGTCCATCCTAGAGTCCCAGCACCATCTTGGAGATGATGCCCTTCTGTATTTCGTTGCTGCCGCCGTAGATCGTGGTCTTGCGCGTGTTGAAGTAGCGCGGCGCGGCGAGATGGGCATACTCGGGCCCGACCGGCGCCTCGTTGGTGCCCTGCCACAGGAGGCCCGGCAAGTAGGGTGCGGAATATTCGCCGACCGCCTCCATGGTGAGTTCGGTGAGGCGCTGCTGGATCTCGGAGCCGCGGATTTTGAGGCCTGACACTTCCGGACCGGGCTGGCCACCATGCGCCATCGCCGACAGCACGCGCAGTTCGGTGTACTCGAGCGCCGTCACCTGGATTTCGAGGTCGGCGATCTTCTCGGCGAAGCTCTTGTTCTCGATCAGCGGCCGACCGTTGTCCTGCTCGGCGCGCGCGATGTCCTTCAGTGCCGCCACGCCGCGCTTGGACTGCGGCACGGCGGCGATCCCCAGTCGCTCGTTGGCGAGCAGGAATTTTGCGCAGGTCCAGCCCTCGTTCTCTTTGCCGACCAGGTTGGCGACCGGAACCTTCACATTGTCGAAGAAGACCTCGTTCACCTCATGGCCACCGTCGGCCATGATGATGGGCTTCACCGTGATGCCCGGCGTCTTCATGTCGATCAGCAGGAAGGAGATGCCCTCCTGCGGCTTGGACTTGGGATCGGTGCGCACCAGGCAGAAGATCCAGTCGGCCCAGTGGCCCATGGTGTTCCAGGTCTTGGACCCGTTCACGATGTAATGGTCGCCTTCCTTCTCCGCCTTGGTGCGGAGCGAGGCGAGGTCGGAGCCCGAGCCCGGCTCGGAGTAGCCCTGGCACCACCACACCGTGCTGAGGCGGATCGGGCCGAGGTACTTCGCCTTCTGCTCCTCGTTGCCGAAGGTGTAGATCACCGGTCCGACCATCTTGGTGCCGAACGGGATGATGCCGGGCGCATATTCTTCGGCGCAGATATTCTCGAAGATGTAGCGCTCGGCCGGCGTGAAGCCGGGGCCGCCGTGCTTCTTCGGCCACGTGTAAACCAGCCAGCCCTTCTTCCCGAGCGCCTGCTGCCAGCGCATATAGTCGTCGCGGCCGAGATGCTTGCCGTTCTTGACCTTGTCGCGCACGTCGACCGGCAGATGGCTGCGCGCAAACGCACGGACCTCGTCGGCAAACTTCTGTTCTTCAGGCGTGAAAGCGAGGTCCATGCACCCCTCCCGGGCCGGGTTTTCGATTTGGCCGGAGTTTAGCCACGAGCCCGTTCCGGACAAGCGCCACGCCATCGGCAGGCGGCTGGATGCGCCGCGAAGCGGAACAAGTTTACGTAGGAAATCGGTTACGTCATCATCAATAAGCCCCCACGCCTTCCGCTCATTGCGCGACGCGGCAACAATATGGACCCATGTCTCGACTTGGCCCGTTGGCAGCAACTTTGGCAATTTTGGCGGCGATACCTTTGGTCATCGCGACGCTGGGCTACTTTTCGATGACGGTGGGCGTTGCGCTGGAAAATTCGAATAGGACGAATTTGCCCAGCGTCTATCAGTTTCGTTTGTACTCGGCGCTCTACTACGCGGGTCACTCGGAACTGGTCGATAGCCTTCCTTGCAATGCGGCCGCCAGCGAGTTGATTCGCAATCCGGCTTACTCACCGACGATCAGCGGGGACGGCCGCCGGCTTTCGCCGCATCCGGTGGATTGTGTGCTGCCAACTGGATACCCAACCATTGGGGGGTGGTGTCCTTTGGTCGTCCAATTTGCCGGTGGCTGCTGGTCCATCGCATTTCGGGATGACGTACTGCAGCTACCCGGCTTCAAGGACGGCGTTATTCAGTTCGTGAGCGACTCCTGTAGTGTCAACGAGCGCGGCGCACGGGAAGTCCTGCAGCGCATAGACAACTCAAAGGAATACCTGTCGCCGACAATGCGCAGTTCCTACTGCGCAAGCCCGCGCTCGACCGTGATCTACTTCGTGAACGATCGCGGAGACGTAACGAGCGTGACGAATAGGATCTCTTGGGTTTTCTAGCCAGAAATGGTGACCGATCTATTCAAGGCACCAGAAATGCCCCGCCTTCAACCTCTCGAAGGCGGCGTCGCTGAGGCCCGCCTCGCGACCGCGGTTCAGCCCGCCACGCCGTAGCGTTCCGGCCGAAGGGTGACGGCGAGCCCCTTGCGCATCGCCTCGCCGCGCTCCATCCGGCGGCGATTATCGTCGCCGACCCGACGATAGAGCCCGAGGGCCGCGCGATCGTCGAGCGCGGCGGTGTCCTCGCCCACGCGCAGCGATACCAGTCGGCACAGGAGATCACGCGCGACCGTCTTGTCCCAGATCGAGGCGTTCATCTCACAGTGCCCTGTGAGCGAGAACGCATGCAGATTGCACGAGCCGATCGTGACCCAGGCATCGTCGACGATCATCAGCTTGGCGTGGACATAGAGTGGGTCGGGGTCATGCGCGTCCCGGCCTGCGATGCCCGCGAGCAGGAAGTTCGGATAACGGCCGAGCAACTCGACACCCTCGAAGCGTGGACGTTCTGCCGGATCGTTGCGGGCGGCAAAGACGTAGGCTTCCGGCTTCGCCGGCACGAGCAGCACGACGTCCACCCCACGCTCAAGCGCGCGCACAAGGGGCGACGCGATCTCCATGATCGGAATGGCCTGATTCTCAAGGTAGATGGTGCGGCGCGCGGCATCGATCGCCCGCACATACTGTTCGACGATGGAACGCTCCCCGCGCGCCACATCGAAAGGCCGCCCGTCCGGCGACGGATGGCCATCGAAGTACCGCGCGGCGTGCAGCATCCTCTGGACCTGGATCGTGCTCGCTCCCTGGGGCGGCGAGGCCGCGACCGGAAACGGCAGCCGGTTCGCAGCGTCGCAATTCCAGTTGCCGTCTTCCGCCTCGCGTTCGCTCGCCTCGTTCCAGCGTTGGACGAAATTGTGATGAATGTCGGTCGCCGATGGGCCCGTCACCTCCAGGTAGAGGTCATGATGATGGCCATAGGAGCGCGCGGTGAGATTGGCACCGCCGACGAACACCGTCTCCGACGGAAAGCCCGCATCGACCACCCAGCTCTTCTGGTGCTGGCAATAGCGGTCGAGCGCCCGATCCCAGCGGATTTTCACGCGCGTGCCGCACTGGCGAAGCATGTCCCGATCCTCGGCCGTTCCGGCGAACATGATGGGATGGTGGTTCGCCTCCGGGTTCGGACGCCAAACCAGCAGACGGACATCGACGCCACGTGCCACGGCGCGATCGAAGACGTCGAGCAGGCTGCCGCGGCCTTCGGGGAAAAGAAAACGTCGGTCCCAAAAGGCGACAGTCACCCAAACACTGTGCCGCGCGGCATCGACGGCATCGCAAAGGCGTAAAAAGAACGTGTCGGCGCCGACCAGCGGGCGGACCCTGTTGCCCTCGCGGATCGGATAGGAGCCCGAGACGGCGCCCGGAATGTAGTGCTCTTGCATCAGGGCGGGACGATCAGCGCCTTGTCGGCTTTCAGCTTGTCGATGGCGGCGTCGCTCAGGCCTGCTTCGCGCAGCACTTCCACGCCGTCGCCGCCGATCCGCGGCGCATGACGGCGGAATTCGGTCTTGGTCTTCTCGAAATCGAGCGGGCTCGCGAAGGTCGTGATCGGGCCCTCGGTCGGGTGCTCGCGCTCGGTGAAGAAGCCGGTGGCTTTTAGGTGCGGATCGTCGACCAGTTCCTCGAGCGTGTGCACCGGCATGGCGGGGATGTCGGCCTTGTCGAACATTTCGAGCCACTCCTCGGTGGTGCGGTCCTTCAGAAGGCTGTCGAGCACCTGGTAGAGCTCGCTGAAGTGCCTCGGCCGCTCGGTGCGGTCGACGAACTTCTTCTCCTTGGCGAGATCGGGCCGGCCGGCCAGCTCGAAGAAGGCGATCCAGTGCTGGTCGGTGTAGGGCAGCGCGCAGATGTAGCCGTTCTTCGTGGGAAACGGATGACGATACTTGTTGATGATGCGGTCGTAGCCCATGGCACCGCGCTCCGGCTTCCAGGTCGCGCCGAACAGATGCTCGGTCAGCCAGAACGAGGCCAGCGTCTCCAGCATCGGCACCTCGATCATCTGGCCCTCGCCGGTGCACTTGCGGTGATAGAGCGCAGCCAGCACCGCGATGCAGAGATGAAGCCCCGTCGTCTTGTCGGCGATCAGGCTCGGCATGAAGCGCGGCGGTGCACCGTCGACGCGTGACTGCAGCGAGGCCGCCCCGCTCACGCCCTGCACGAGATCGTCGAAGGCGGGCTTGTGGCCATAGGGGCCCTTGCGGGCGTAGCCCAGCGAATAGGCATAGATGATCGAGGGATTGATCTTCTTCAGATCCTCGTAGCCCAGGCCCAGGCGTTCGATCGCCGCCGGCCGGCTGTTGTGAATGAACAGGTCGGCAGTCTTGATCATGCCCTTCAGTACCTCGACGGCTTCGGCCTTCTTGAGATCGAGGCAGATCGAGCGCTTGTTACGGTTGGCCGCCATGTAGATCGGGCCCATGTCCTTGTCGCGACCCATCACGCCGCCCGAGAGCCGCAGGAGATCGCCCTCAGGCGGCTCGACCTTGATCACGTCGGCGCCCATGTCGGCCAGATGCTGCGTGGCGAACGGGCCCAGCAGCACCGCCGTCAGATCGATCACCCGTACGCCCGTCAACGGTCCCGGCATCACTCTCCCCGTCTCTTCATTCTCGGTCCGGCACACACTATGGCATAGCTCGAAAGGCTAAGGCATGTTGCCGACCCTGAACGGAGAGAAGAGCTGCAATGTCTGGAGCGTTGGACGGCCTGCTGGTGGTGAGCGTCGAACAGGCGGTGGCCGCCCCCTATTGCGCGGCGCGGCTGGCCGACGCCGGCGCCCGGGTCATCAAGATCGAGCGACCGGAGGGCGATTTCGCGCGCGCCTACGACGGCTACGTGAAGGGCGAGTCGAGCTACTTCGTCTGGCTGAACCGCGGCAAGCAGTCGGTGGCCCTCGACTTCAAGCAGGCCGAGGATCTTGCCCTTCTCCATCGCATGATCGCCAAAGCGGACGTACTGATCCAGAATCTGGCGCCGGGTGCGGCCGAACGCGCGGGCTTCGGCTCTGCCGCCATGCGAGCCCACCACAGGCGCCTGATCACCGTCGACGTCTCGGGCTACGGCGATCACGGCCCCTACAAGAACCGCCGCGCCTACGATCTGCTGGTGCAGGCCGAGAGCGGCCTCGCCTCGATCACCGGCACCGCCGACGCGCCGGGCCGCGTCGGCATTTCGGCCACCGACATCGGCACCGGCATGTATGCCCACGCCGCCGTTCTCGAAGCCTTGCTGGCACGCCAGAAGACGGGCGAGGGCCGCGCCATCTCGGTCTCGCTGTTTTCCTCCATGGCCGAGTGGATGACGGTGCCGCTGCTCGCGATGGACTACGCCGCCTACGAATGGCCGCGGCTCGGCCTCACGCACCCGTTCATCGCGCCCTACGGCGTTTACCCGAGCGCCGACAAGGTGCCGCTGTTGATCTCGATCCAGAACGATCGCGAGTTCGAGCGTCTCTGCCACGGCGTGCTCGACCGGCCGGGGCTGGAGAAGGACCCGGACTACGCCACCAACAAGGCGCGCAACTCGCGGCGCGATGCGACCAACGCCATCGTCCAGGAATGCTTCGGCGCCCAGAGCTTCGAGACGCTGGCCGCCAAGCTCGATGCCGCGCAGATCGCCTGGGCGCGCGTGAGCTCGGTCGGTGATCTCTCCAGGCATCCGCAGCTCCGCCGCACCGTCTTCACTTCGAACAAGGGCGAGGTTTCCATCCCAGCCCTTGCCGCCTCCTATGCAGGCGAGCCCGAGCGGCTGGGCGACGTGCCGGCGCTCGGCCAACA
>MEMN01000112.1:0-2145 GCA_001767945.1 Alphaproteobacteria bacterium RIFCSPHIGHO2_12_FULL_66_14
GGCGGCGAACTCCGGAATGAGCGGGCGCGCATCGAGGCTGACCGGATCCTCGAACAGGTAGGTTTGCCTGCCGAGTGCCTCGAAGCGTCCCTTGCACAGGGTCGGATAACCAGGGCTTTCGCCCGCGGCGAAGCGATTGATCGTGAAGTCGCCCAGGCGCGCAACCAGCGCGTCGTCGATCGTCAGATACTGAACGTGGCTGGCCGGCGAGCAGACCCCGAAGGTGTTGGGCGAGCGTCCGGTCGCGTAGGACGAAAGCGCACAACGCCCCTCGGCCATCGGGCAGAGCCCGCCATAGACGAATACTTCGGTCTCCACGCGGGCTTCCGCCGCGACCGCCTTGACCTGTGAAACGGTCAGAACGCGCGGCAGCACGGCACGGCTTATACCGAACTCGCGCACGTAGTATTCGAGGGCCAGCGGATGCGCCGCCGATGCCTGCACCGACAGATGGCGCCGAAGCGCAGGACGATGTGCCGCCGCATACGCCAGGAGGCCGATGTCGGCGAGTATCACGGCGTCGACGCCGAGCGCCGCGGCATCGTCCACGGCCGAGCGCCAGGGGCCGTCGTCGGCGACATGCGGGAAGGTGTTGATGGCGAGGTAGACCTTGCGCTCTCTGGCATGCGCGTAGGCAAGGCCCCGCCGGAGGTCGTCCCGGCTGAAATTCAGTCCCGGGAAGTTCCGGGCGTTCGTGGCATCGCGAAAGCCCAGATAAACCGTGTCGGCACCGGCATCGACGGCCGCCTCCAGGGCGGCCGGCGTGCCCGCCGGACAGACCAGTTCCATTGTCGCCGCCGTCATCTTGGCGCGCCCTCCGGACCCTCCCGGTGTCGCGCCCTCCTTGGCGGTCGATGTCCATCGCCGATCTCCTGCTGCAGACGTCGAAGCGTCACGGCCTGCCGTGCGAGCTCCTCGCGCAGCGAGGCGGTGACGGCGGCCGTCAGCAGCGCGAGATCTGCTTCCAGTCGGGTGTGGCCTTGGGCAAGCCGCCGCAAGGCACGAAGGCCGAGGCTGCGGAAAGGACTTCCGATCGGCCCCAGCAGGAGCCTTTCCAGTCCGATCTCCGCTCCGTCCATCGCGTTGCGGACCGCGACGATCAGCTCCATCTCGCCACTGACGCTCAGGCGGCGGGAAAAGAAAAGTGCGTCTCCGTCGACCCGGCCTTCCGCCAGTGACATCAGATCGGCCAGCCCTCCACGCACCGTGGCATGGATGGGCGGTTTCGGATCATCATCTTGCGCGACGACTTCAATTCGAGGATCGGAGTCGGTCAGCTCGAGAACGAATGCGAAAGGCAGGTCGGACGGGTCGAGCAGTAGCCGCTTGCCGGCAAGGCCGGCCAATCGTGCATTTACCTGGGGATGCTGCCGCATTGTGCTTCGGACGATCCGCTGTGCCAGCCAGCGCACAGGCCCCTTGGGCAGAAATTCCAACGGTCGCCCGAGGAGAAGGCTGACGCTCAAGGGCACTCTCGAATCAATTCGCAACATCGCTCTTTGGAATGCATCAAGACTTGGGGTTGCCGACCATATGTTGAATGCTAGCGATCCGATGGAACGTTCGGCTTGACCCAGATCAATCGATCTTCTGAGCAGCCCTGCCGACCATGAGATTTCACGGGACGCGGCTTCCGGCCGACGACCGATCGCGCCAAGTGCTCGCCGGCTGGGGCTGTCCCGTCAGTACGGCTGCATGATGGATCGACGGTCCCTGACTTCGACGACGTCGGGTATGGTTTCGATCGCGATTCGGGAAGGATCGCGAATGGCTTCTTCCTCGACGCTGCCGTCGAGTTCGACGATGCCTTTTGACACGGTGACCGTCGTTGCCCAGGGACTCGTCCCCGGCATGCTGAGAAGCGTCTCGATCACCTGGTATCGGATCATGTCGTCGTCCCTGCTGGTGGGCCCACGGGAGCCTTCGGGCCTTGCCGCCAGGGCGCGCATGATGTCGGCCCTGCTCACGACGCCGACGAGCTTTGCGCCGCGCACGATCGGCACGCGCCTTATGTGAAAGGATTGAAGAGTCTTGACCACCTCCGCCAGCGAGGCGTCCTCCGGCAGTGTGACGACCTGTTGCGTCATCACATCGCGGGCATGCCTGCCGTCGGATTTCCTCCTGGCGATGCTCTCGTTTGCGCTT
>MEMN01000112.1:2152-5690 GCA_001767945.1 Alphaproteobacteria bacterium RIFCSPHIGHO2_12_FULL_66_14
ACGCGCCGGGCGGCGACGCATCCTCAAATCCGGTGCCCAGCTCTCGCCGATGAAGCAGATCGCCTTCGCTCACGACGCCGACGACGGAGCCGTGATCGGCCACCAGCACGGCGCTGATATGCCTGTCGGTGAGCAATTGGGCGATTCCGTGAACGGTCGCTTCCGGTCCCACCACGGTGAGATTGGTCGTCATGATGTGTTTTGCGCGGATCGTCAGATTGGAGCGCGGCGGGGGCGGGCGGTGACGATTTCTGGTCGGGGTGTTGGCTGTCGGGGTCACGTGAACCTCCTCTCATCCAACGGCATAACTCTGCCATACTGCATAGATTAGCGGTCCGACGACTATCGTCCTTGATCTGCGTCAACTGTCAGGATCGTTTACCCATGATGCAGTTGCCCGCTCGACAAGGAGAAGGCGGCGGCATGGGGATCATCATGATCCGTGCCTTGGCAGACGCCCTGCCGGTCGCTCACATCACCGGCAACGTGTGAGACGACTATGTGGCTTCACATAGTGTGCTTGTATTCGCATGGTCGTGTGGTATACACGCGTATATACTTGCGAGACTAAGATGACAGTCACCCGAACCCGAACCTTCCGAAGCGGCAACAGCGAAGCCATTCGCCTGCCGAAGGACATCGCCTTCGGCGAAGACGTGGACCTCGTGATCGTCCGCTCCGGCGACGTGATGACGATCTACCCGGCCGCCACGTCCATCCCGGCGATGATCAAACGCCTGCGCACCTTGCCGGCGCCGCCCGGCATCGAGCAGCGTGATCGCGAGAAACTGCCGGAGCGGCGGGGACTCTGAGCCGTGGCGTTCCTGCTCGACACCGATGTCGCCATTCATCTGCGCGATGGCGATCCGGCGGTCACGGAGAAAGTGGCCGCGCTCGATGATGCCGTGCTGATGTCGATCGTCACCCGCGTCGAGCTCGAAGGCGGTGTCTATCGCGAGCCCGCCCATGCTCCGGTCCGGCGCGCGCGTCTGGATGCCATCCTGGCCGCGGTGCCGACGCTCGCGTTCGATGACGAGGCGGCCGACGCCTACGGCGCCATCGTGGCCAGCGCCGGCTATTCGCGCCGCAAGCTGCTCGACCGCATGATCGCGGCCCAGGCGCTCGTCCATCGCGCCTCGCTGGTGACCATGAATGCCGGCGACTATGCGGACATTCCGGAGCTAGCAGTGCTAGCGTGGTGAGTGGTCAAGAAATCTCGACAAGTTCAGCAGGTTCTGCTATGAATTTTGGATAGGCTGGCGTTTCGCATGTGAATGCGGGGGCCGGCCTTTTTCATGTTTAGGCGGCTTCCGAGCTGACGCCGGGGATAACAAGGTCGCGCGAATTTTCAGACAGGTCCGCGATTCGGGCCTGGGTCCAAGATGCATGCGGCACTGTCCGGAAGTTCCGGTGCAAGGGTTTGAGGCGGTTCGCAAATTCGGCGATCGGTGAGCGAATTTCCGAACGGCTGACCGGATAGACTCCGAACAACTCGTGTCCGTAAAATGCGTCAGGACCGCCCCTCAGGACCGCCCGAGCGCCGGCGGCACGGTGCGGAAGGGGCCGTTCAGGCGGTCGCGGTAGACGCCGACGCCTTCCATGATGCGCTGGACGTAGTTCCTGGTCTCGCGGAACGGGATCATCTCGATCCAGTCGACCATGTCGATCTTGCCGGCGCGCGGGTCGCCCACCGACTGCAGCCAGCGCGCGACGCGGTTGGGGCCGGCGTTGTAGGCGGCCAGCGCCAGCTCGTAGGAGCCGCCGAACTTCTGCAGCATCTCGGCGAGATACTGGCTGCCGAGCTGGACGTTGTAGGCGGGATCGCGCGTCAGCCTGTCCTGGATGTAGGGCACGCCGGCGCGGCCGGCGACGTCGCGCGCCGTGCCGGGCATCAGCTGCATCAGGCCGAGCGCGCCGGACGACGAGACGGCGGCGGCGTTGAAGGCGCTCTCCTGGCGCGTGACCGCGAGCGCCAGCGCCCGTTCGATCGAGCCGGTGGCGCCGAGATCGACCACCGGGAAGGCGGCATCGAACAGGACGACGCCGTGCTCGACGCCGCGCCGCGCGATGGTGAGGGCGACGTCGGGGCGCTTCAATTCGACGGCGAGCTGGGCCAGCAGCGCGGTCTCGCCGGGCGCCGTGATCATGCGGGCGAGCCGCAGCAGGAAGAGCCGGGCACGGTCGGCGTCGCCGGCCTGGCCGAGATGGCGCGCGACCGCCACCAGCTCGCGGCCGCCCAGCGCCTGATGATCGGAAATGCTGGCCACGGGATCGCTCGGCAGTTGCGTGGCGCCGCCGGGCAGTTTGCGCGCGGCGAGCTGGCCGTAGAAGGTCTGGCCGAAGCCCGCGGCCTTGGCGTACCAGGCGTTGGCGTCCTTGGCGCGTCCGGCGGCCTCGTGGCTGCGGCCCAGCCAGTAGGCGGCGCGGCTCTTGGAGATCGCGGTCGCCACGCCGTCGTACAGTTTCTGGAAATGTTTCTGGCCGTCGGCCGGCTTCCTGAGATGGCGGAGCGCGATCCAGCCGGCGAGGAACTCGGCCTCGGCGAAGGCCACGCCCCGGGAGAGGCCGTGCGCCGCCGCGACGGCATAGGCATCGGCGGCGCGGCCGGCGGCCAGCAGCTCGCGCGCCAGCAGGTTGCGCTCGTTCCACCAGGCGTCGGTCTGGTTGGGCGCGGCGCCGGCCATCACGGCCTTGGCGTCGTCGAGACTGCCGGTGCGACGCATCCAGCGGGCGCGCTCCAGCCGGATCGCGGGCTCGTTGAGTTTTGCCGCCGCGACGCCGCGTAGCACGGCGGGCGCATCGGCGGCGCGCGTCGCCATCGCCAGCCGCGCCCTGGCCAGCGGCTGGTAGTCCGGCGGCAGCTTCGACACCAGCTCGCGCGCGACCTGCGGCCGGCCCTCGCGCAGGATGCGGTCGAAGCGGGCGATGTGGTCCGGCCCGGTCAGGAGATGGCCGGTGCGGTTGAGGAAATCGCTCTCGTCCGAAGCGCGGAAGGTGCCGTTCTGCCAGCTGTCGCGGGCGAGGCGGGCGACGTCGTTCGGGCTCACCGCCTGGGCGGCGCCGAGGCGGCGCAGATGACCCGAGCTGGTGAGCGGCGGGAAGGCGGTGAAGTAACGGAACACGTCCTTGGCCGGCGTGTCCGGGCCGATGCGATCCTCGGCCTGGCGCCGCAGCACCTCGGGCTCCGGCCAGTCCGGGCTGCCGCGCAGGAACTGCCAGGTCGACGCGAAGTCGGCCTCGGTTTTGGGCGCCGCGCGCAGGATGCTCCAGTCGACGGTGCGGGTGAGCAGCGGATTGCGGAAATTCGCCACCATCGCGCGCGCATCTTCGTAGCGGCCTTCGTCGACCGCTTTCAGGGCGGCGGCGAACGCCGCTGCCTCGGCAGGGGCGAGCGGCTTGGACGAGGCCATCGCCTGGGCCATGCCGCTGGTCGGCGAGGCGGGCGGCGAGATGGGCGACGACGGGGGCAGGACCCCGCCCGCCGTGCCGTCGTTGCCGATCGGCAGGGTCGTGGCCCCCTTCGCCCCGCCGGGCGCCG
>MEMN01000112.1:5698-8890 GCA_001767945.1 Alphaproteobacteria bacterium RIFCSPHIGHO2_12_FULL_66_14
CGCCGCCGGGTCGTTGCTCTGGCCGCGCAGGATCGTGACCCCGCCCTGCTGGGCATGGGCGGGCGCGCCCGCGATCAGGGCGAGGAGCAGCATCAGGGGGAAAATGTATGTCTTCACGCCCCGAATCGTAGGCAGGGAGTTGCGGCATCACAATGGCAAGTTGCCAACCTTGCAGGGGCAGGGGGCGGGGCCTAGACTGGTTTTTCCAATAAGAATCGGAGGAAACCCATGTTCACCGGATCGCTCGTGGCGCTGATCACCCCGTTCAAGAACGGCGCGGTGGACGAAAAGGGATTCGAGAAGTTCGTCGCCTGGCAGATCAAGGAAGGCACCGACGGCCTGGTGCCCTGCGGCACCACCGGCGAGTCGCCGACGCTCTCCATGGAGGAGCACAAGCGCGTCATCGACATCTGCATCGCCGCCGCCAAGGGCTCGGGCGTGCCGGTGATCGCCGGCACCGGCTCGAACTCGACCGCCGAGGCGATCGAGCTCACCCAGCACGCCAAGAAGGCCGGCGCCGATGCCGCCATGCTGGTCGTGCCCTACTACAACAAGCCGACCCAGGAAGGCCTGTTCCAGCATTTCAAGGCGGTGGCCGAGGCCGTTGACATCCCGATCCTGCTCTACAACGTGCCGCCCCGCACCGGCGGCGACATGCAGGTCGAGACCGTGATCCGCCTCAGCCAGGTCAGGAACATCGTCGGCATCAAGGACGCGAGCTACGACATGGCGCGGCCGACGCTCACCAAGCTCAAGGCCAAAAAGGGCTTCCTCCAGCTCTCCGGCGAGGACGCGAGCGCCGTGGGCTTCCTGGCCCAGGGCGGCGACGGCTGCATCTCGGTGACCGCCAACGTGGCGCCGCGGCTCTGCGGCGACATGCACGACGCCTGGAAGAAGCGCGACCTCGACAAGGTGTTCGAGCTGCAGGACCGGCTGATGCCGCTGCACAAGGCGATGTTCTGCGAGACCAGCCCCGGCCCGGTGAAGTTCGGCGCCGAGCTGCTGGGCCAGGCGAGCGCCGAGATGCGCCTGCCGCTGGCGCCGATCGCCGAGAGCAGCAAGAAGGCGGTGCGCGAAGCCATGATGCACGCCGGCCTGATCAACTAGGCTGAGTACAAATTGGCGAAGAAACCTGTGCCTGGGCAGACGGTCGTCGCCCAGAACCGCAAGGCGCGGCACAACTACTTCATCGAGGAGACCTTCGAGGCCGGCCTGTCGCTGACGGGAACCGAAGTGAAGTCGCTGCGCGGCGGCCGCAGCACGATCGCGGAATCCTACGTCACGGCGATCGAGGGCGAGGCCTGGCTGGTCAACGCCACCATCCCCGAATACGCCGGCGGCAACCGCAACAATCACGAGCCGCGCCGGCCGCGCAAGCTCCTGCTGCACCGCAGCCAGGTCAACAAGCTGATCGGCGCCATCCAGCGCCAGGGCCGCACAGTCGTGCCGCTACAAGTCTATTTCAACGAAAAGGGCCGGGCGAAGCTCGAGATCGCGCTGGCGCTCGGCAAGAAGGCGCACGACAAGCGCGCCTCGATCAAGGAACGCGACTGGCAGCGCCAGCGCAGCCGCCTGCTCAACCGGACCTAGGCATCTTCTCTGCCCCCGCGAAGCGGCGCACCATGTTAGCTACGGAAAAATTGTCGTCCCGAGCGAAGCGAGGGATCTTTACCGACGGCATTAAGGATCCCTCGCTTCGCTCGGGATGACAAAGTGGTGGCTCGATTAGTATTTTTTCGGAACTATTGACAGGTTCAGCAGGAAACTGCTAAGAAAAAGCCTACTCTGGCGGACCCTGTACCCGCCAAACCAGCCCGCCCGGCACTCGCCGCGGCGGGCTTTTTCGTGCCTGCGGGAGACAACAAACATGGGAACGACGATCTATCCGACTGTGCCAGTGGCACAGCCGGCGGCGGAGCCGTGGCCGCCCCTCTCTGACAATGGCGACAACCACACGATCCGCGTCGACGAGATGTTCGCGCGCCAGCTCGATACCGAGTTTGCGGGCCACGTGCGCGGCCTGCTGCATGATCCCGAAACCGGGGTCTCGGCCCGGCGCGGCGAGTCGGCACTCGAAGCCATCGCCGGAGCGATGCCGGCGCTCGGTGAGCTGAAGGAGCGGACGCTGGCCCAGGCCATCGGCCCCCGTCAGCGCAGCATCCTCGAACCGCTGATCGAGACGCGACTCGGCTGGGCGGCCGGCACTCTGGGCCGATTGGCGCAGCAGGCCACGATGGAAGTGGATGATGCGAGCGTCGCCGATCGCATCGCCGGCCTGAACCAGGACGCGGCGACGGCGTGGCACAACCCGGCCTACCTGCGGAAGCTCGGCCGGACCGCGGTCGAGGAGCTGCGTTACCAGGGCGAGCGCCGCGGCTGGGATCCGGCCGAGATCGACGCCAAGGCACGCGGCGGACTCTCTGACCTCTATGCCGGGGCAGTCGAGACCGCGATCGGCCAGAACGACCTCGACGGCGCATCGGCTCTCTACGCCCACGCCCGAGAGGTCATCGATCCCGAGCGCCAGGCCGCCATCGACCGCCGCTTCGTGCGGGCCCGCGAGGCCGTCCTCTACCGCGATGTCGATCGTGACATGGCGGGCATCCCGATCGAGCCGGCGGGGCCGCCGGGGGCCGACGTATTCCAGGAACGAGCCGCCGAGCTCACGCCCGAGGATGCAAGCGAAGAGGTGCGCGCCCGCATCGCTGAGGTCGCGACCTTCGCCCAGCGCCGCGCCGAGCGGCGGTGGAACAAGCAGCAGGCCGAGGCCGGCGTCGCCGCCCTCGACTGGATCGGGAAGAACCCTGAGGGGTTGTTTCTGGCAATGTCGCCGGAAATCCGCGATTGGCTGGCACCCGACCAATGGCGCGGGCTGGAAATCCTGGCGATCGAAGGCCGTCTTAAGACCGACGGCGATTTGTTCGAACAGTTCGATCGTCAGATGGTGTATCAGCCCGAGGCGTTCGCCGTCGTCGATCTCGATCGCTATCGCCTCTCGCTCGATGACGAAGATCACGCGCGCTTCGTCGGCGGGCAGAAGGCGATCGTGGAAGGTCGGCTCGAGCCTAGCCATGTGCGCTACGACTGGCTGCGGCGCGGGATCGACCGAACGCTCAAGACCTCGGGCATCGAAACCGACGGGCCTGTCGCCGCAAAGGTCCGCGCCGAGGCGCGCAACGAACTCGACAGCTT
>MEMN01000112.1:8918-9680 GCA_001767945.1 Alphaproteobacteria bacterium RIFCSPHIGHO2_12_FULL_66_14
GAAGGTCGCCCGCCGCTCGGCGCCGATCTCGACGAGATCGTCCAGCGTGCGGTCGAACCGCTGACGCCCGATCCGGACAGCGCTGCCGAGGCGGACACCGGGACAACGGACGACGAGTCAACGGACGTCGAGCAGATACCGCCATTCGCCGGCGATCCCAACATCATCCGCGTGCAGGGCAGCAGCGGCGGTGGCCGCGGCTCGCCGCCACCTCGCGCACCCTCGACACCAGGGCCACGGCCGACCCCCGGCCGCGGCCATAACCGGCAGGAGGTGCCGCCCGGACTGCCGCAGGCAATCGAGAACTGGCGGCGTTGGTTTCCGCCTTCGCCTCAGCCATCAGGCATGCAGCCCGCACCCGATACGGCCGGACCGGCGGCCGCTGCCGAGCAGAAGCAATCGCCCCAGCCTCTCGGTGATTGGTTGGGCGAGAGAGCCCAACGGGCCGACAGGGACCAGTACACCGGCGCCGACGGCATCGACACGGCGGCCGGCATCAAACTCGATCCCCGCGTCGGCGAGCCGGCGGCAGGGCGCGACCATCTGCCCGACAACGAGAGCCATCGGAAGGGTCTGCGCGGCGAGTATGGCCTGGCCAACGACATCGCCCGGCAGTTCCCCGACCACACCGTGGTGGACTTCGGCAGGAAGGCCGGTGAGCGCGGACCGGATGTGATCTCGGTGAGCCGCGACGGCGAGGTCGCCCTTTGGGATTCCAAGTGGCGCAGCTCGGACACCTCCATCGGTCCCAGTGGACGGGCA
>MEMN01000113.1:0-5238 GCA_001767945.1 Alphaproteobacteria bacterium RIFCSPHIGHO2_12_FULL_66_14
CGCGTCGTGTCTCGCCATTGTCGCGGAAGGCGCCCAGCATGCGGCTGGTCACCATGGTGACGTCGGACTTGTGCACGCCGCGCGTGGTCATGCACTGGTGCGCGGCCTCAATGACGACGGCGACGCCGCGCGGCTGCAGCACCTCCTGCAGCGTGTTGGCGATCTGCGCCGTCAGCTTCTCCTGGATCTGCAGGCGATGGGCGAAGGCATCGACCACGCGGGCGAGCTTGCTGATGCCAACGACACGCTTGTCGGGCAGGTAGCCGACATGAACCTTGCCGATGATCGGCACCATGTGGTGCTCGCAGTGCGATTCCAGGCGGATGTCGCGCAGCACGACGACTTCGTCGTAGCCTTCGACCTCCTCGAAGGTCCGCTGCAGCATGTCGCGCGGATCCTGGTCGTAGCCGGCGAAGAATTCCTCGTAGGAGCGGACGACGCGGTCGGGCGTGCCGACGAGGCCTTCGCGATCGGGATCGTCGCCGGACCAGCGGATCAGGGTGCGGACGGCAGCCTCGGCCTCGTCGCGCGAGGGACGGGTGAGGCCGGTGGCGAGCGAGACCAACTCGCCCTTCTTCAGCATCTTGTTCATCGTCGTTCCTCTTGGCGGCTTGCTTCCCTGATCCCGATCTCAGTTGAGGTTGCGCTTTTCGATCGGCGTATCGAGCGAGAAGACGGGGATCTCGATGTCGAAATTCTCACCGGACTCACTCACCATCTGATAGGTGCCGCCCATGATGCCCGAAGGCGTCGAGAGCGGCGTGCCGGAAGTGTACTCGAACACATCGCCGGGGCGCAGCATCGGCGTCTTGCCGACCACGCCGGGGCCCTTCACTTCCTGCAGGCGGCCGAGGCCATCGGTGATCTTCCAATGGCGGCTGCGCAACTGCACCGTGAAATCGCCCCTGTTCTCAATGCGGACTTGATAGGCCCAGACATACTGGGACTTTGCCGGATCCGACTGATCGGGCAGATATTGCGGCCTGACGGTCACGCGAATGGCACGGGTTGTGGCTGTATACATCGCTCGGCAGGATCCCTTCGGAGGATTTCTGACATGGGACGTTCCCGCTGAAAGGTCAAATCGGGAAGATCAGGCAGGTGGTCGTGCCGTGCGCCAGCAATTTGCCCGAGGCGTCGACAAGCCGGCCCTCGGACGTGGCGATGCGCGCGCCCACGTTGATCACCTTGCCCTCGGCGCGGACCGGCCCGGTCTTGTCGGTCATGGCGCGAACATAGTTCACCTTGATCTCGACCGTGGTGTAACCGACGCCGGCCTTGAGCGTGGTGTGGATGCAGCAACCCATCACCGAATCGAGCAGGGTCGCGGCGATGCCACCATGGACGCTGCCGAGCGGATTGTAGTGATCGAAGACCGGCGTGTAGGCAAAGGCGACGCGGCCGAACTCGATCTCGGCGAGCGTCATGCCCAGCGCCCGGCTGATCGGCGGCGCCGGCAGGCGGCCCTCCAGCAGGCCCTTGAACAAGGTGAGCCCGTCCATGGTGCGGGCCTGGTCCAGCGGCACCACGCCAAATCCGGCATCTGCGGTCATCATCGTCTCCTTCGTCTATTTACGTGCATATACACATTGCACCTTTGCCCCGGCAAGCGATGACGATAATGTTGCGGCCATGTCCGGCCCTGCCCTGCTCCGCCTGTCGCCCGCCGAGTGCACCTGCTTTCGCGTGCGCGGCGCGGCCCGGCGCGTGACGCAGATCTACAGCCGGCATCTGGCGCCGACCGGTCTCAAGATCTCGCAGTTCTCCTTGCTGGGTTTCGTCGCGGCGCGGGGACCGGTCAGCATCACCGAACTCTCCGAAATGCTGAGCACCGACCGCACGACGCTGACGCGCAACCTGCGACCGCTGCTGGCGTCCGGCATCATCGAGCGCGCCGCAGCCGGCGACAGACGCCGCCACGAACTGGTCGCGACACCGGCGGGGCGGGCACTGTTCAAGAGGGCGCTGCCGCTGTGGTCGGCCGCCGAGCAGGAAGTGCGCACGGCCATGGGCGCCAAGCTCACCGCCGACCTGCACGGCGCGCTCGAGCGTTCGATGGAAAAGCTCGCCGCGCTCTAAAGGTTGGCGTCGAAGAAGCCGTATTCGAGGTCCATGGCGCGCGCGTAATTGGCACGCACCGTCGCGCTATCAGTGGCGTGCCTGTCGAGCAGCATCTCCAGCTTCGCCGCCAATGCCTCGAAACCGGGATCGGCATAGGTCGCCGCCCAGTCGGCATAGAGCGGCGCCACGTTGCCGGCCGCCAGCGAGCTGCCGAGGAACGCATAGAGCCGCATGCAGGGCGTCATGGCGGCGACCGTGGCACCAAGATCGCCGCGCCGCGCGATCTCCAGAAGGAAATCGACATAGGCCGTGGTCGCCGCGATCGGCGTCACCGCGGTGAGATCGACCTGCCAGCGGTCGGCATAGCTCGCGTGCAGCTCGAGTTCGTCGCGCACGCCCGCGATCAGGTCGGCGAAGTCGTGCAGATCCTCGCGCGTCGTCGAGTTGGCGAGACAGAAGGCGTAGGCACGGGCAAAGGCTTCAAGGAAATAGGCGTCCTGCGCCACGTAGCCCTTGAAGGAGTCGACCGGCAGCGACCCGTCGCCCAGACCGCGCACGAAGCCGTGCGCCAGGATGCGTTCTGCCGCCGGGACGTTGGCCAGCCAGAGTGTCGCCGCGAGCGACCCCGGCGGCTCAGCCACCCTCATCAGCCGCCGAGTGCCTGCACCAGGTCGGCGATGATGTCCTCGGCGTCCTCGAGGCCGACCGAGATGCGGACGGTGCCGTCGTTGATGCCGAGCTTGGCGCGCTCCTCGGCGCCGATGCGCATGTGCGTCGTGGTCGCCGGATGGGTGACCAGGCTCTTGGCGTCGCCGAGGTTGTTGGAGATGTCGATGAGCTGCAGACGGTTCAGCGTCTCGAACGCCGCCCACTTGCCGGCCTTGAGGTCGAAGGTGACGACGCCGCCGAAATCCGACATCTGCTTGGCCGCGAGCTCGTGCTGCGGATGGTCGCTGCGGCCGGGATAGAGCACGCGCGAGATCGCGGGATGGCCGGCCAGCGCGTCGGCGACGCGGCGCGCATTGGCGCAGTGGCGGTCGACGCGCAGGCCCAGCGTCTCCAGCCCCTTCACCAGCACCCAGGCGTTGAACGGGCTGAGCGACGGACCGGTGTTGCGGATGATCGGCTGCAGCTTCTCGAGGATGAATTCCTTGGAGCCCAGCACGGCGCCGCCCAAGGTACGGCCCTGGCCGTCGATGTATTTGGTCGCGGAATGGACCACGATGTCGGCACCCCATTCGAGCGGCCGCTGCAGCATCGGCGTCGCAAAGGCGTTATCGAGTACGACCTTGGCCCCGGCCTTGTGCGCGAGGTCGCACACCGCCCGGATATCGACGATGTCGAGCATCGGGTTGGAGGGCGATTCGAACAACACCGCCTGGGTGGGCTTCGACAGCGCCTTCTCCCAGGCTTTGAGATCGCCGCCATCGACCAGCTCGCTCTGGATGCCGTACTTCGGCAGCAGCTCGGCCACGATGTAGTGACAGGAGCCGAAGAGCTGGCGGGCCGCCACGACGCGATCGCCGGACTTGAGCAGGGCGAGCAGGGAGAAGAACACCGCCGACATGCCGGTCGAGGTGGCGCGACAGGCCTCGGCGCCTTCCAGCGCGGCCAGCCGGTTCTCGAACATGGTGACGGTGGGATTGCCGAAGCGCGAATACTGGTAGTGGCTGCTCTCGCCCTTGAAGGTGGCCTCGGCCTCCTCGGCGCTCGAATAGGCGTAGCCCGATGTCAGGAACAGCGCCTCCGATGTCTCGTCGAAGTTGCTGCGGATCTGGCCACCGCGCACCGCGTGGGTCTGCGCCCGCCAACTCTTTACGTCCGCCGGCGTCTTCTTCCTCGGAATCGATCCGTCCATCGTCCTCTCCCCCCGTCCGCACCCGCCCCTCGGGGAACGGCGCGCAACGAAAAAGCCCCCGACCTGGAAGGACGGGGGCTTTTGCGAGCACCTCCGACCTTTTAGCGATGTTTAACGTGGTCGCAAGCCGGTCGGCTCAAATCTCCACGGACCGCCTCTATATAGGCGACGGCAGATGTCCGCAAGGGCTTTTGAGGGCCGCGGGTCGCCTCAGGGCGGAGGTTACTCCGCCCGCACCCGCAGCCCGCAAAAACTACTTCGCTTTCGCCAGCGCCTGCTCACGCAGCTTGGTCAAGGTGATGCGAGAGGTGAGCGCCTCGGGATCGGTCTTCACATGAACGATCGCGGGCTTGGCCGAAGCCAGCGCGCGCTCGAAGGCCGCCTCGAAGTCGGCGGTCTTCTCCACCGTCTCGCCGTGGCCGCCGAAGGCGCGGGCATAGGCCGCGAAGTCGGGGTTCTTGAGCTCGGTGCCGTGCACCCGCGTCGGGTACTCGCGCTCCTGATGCATCCGGATGGTGCCGTACATGCCGTTGTCGACGACCACTATGACAATGTTGGCGCCGTGCTGGACCGCGGTCGCGAACTCCTGGCCGTTCATCAGGAAGCAGCCGTCGCCGGCCAGCGACACGACCATGCGGCCGGGCTCGGCGATCTTAGCCGCCACCGCCGCCGGCACGCCGTAGCCCATGGCGCCGCTGGTCGGCGCAAGCTGGGTCTTGAAGCCGCGGTACTGGAAGAAGCGGTGCAGGAAGGCGGCGTAGTTGCCGGCGCCGTTGGTGACGATGGCGTCATCGGGCAGCCGCTTGTTCAGCCAGCCGATGACCTCACCCATGTTCACCGCGCCGGGCAACGGCCCCGGCTTGATGTTGTCGAGATACTCGGCGTGGCCCGCCGCCGTGGCGGCCTTCCAGCGCTTGCCATCGACCGGCTTCATCGCCCTGGCGGCAGCGGCGAAGTTCGCCATGCCGCTGTTGATCGGAAGCGTCGCCTGGTAGACGCGTCCGAGTTCCTCGGCGCCGGCATGGACATGCACCAGCTTCTGCTTCGGCACCGGCAGGTCGATCAGCGTGTAGCCGCCAGTCGTCGCCTCGCCGAGGCGCGGGCCTATGGCGAGGATGAGGTCGCAGTCCTTGATGCGCTTGCCGAGCGCGGGACCGACGCCGACGCCGAGATCGCCGACATAATTGGGATGGCGGTTGTCGATCAGGTCCTGGTTGCGGAAGGATGCGCAGACCGGCAGATCATTGGCCTCGACGAAGGCCTTGATGTCGGCGCACGCCTCGGCCGTCCAGCCGCCGCCGCCCACGATCACCATCGGC
>MEMN01000113.1:5304-5388 GCA_001767945.1 Alphaproteobacteria bacterium RIFCSPHIGHO2_12_FULL_66_14
ATCCTGTAGGGACCGGCGTCGGGAACCTCGACTTCGTCGGTCAGCATGTCTTCCGGCAACGCCATGACGACGGGACCGGGCCGG
>MEMN01000114.1:0-5427 GCA_001767945.1 Alphaproteobacteria bacterium RIFCSPHIGHO2_12_FULL_66_14
CGGCGCCGAACACGGCGTCGGTGTCGGCTCCGAGCGCCGGCGGCTCGCGCCGCTTGCGCAGATCGGTGCCGGAAATCTTGACGGGCATCCCGAAGGTCCTGGTCTTCACTCCGGACGGCAGTTCCATCTCCTCGACCCAGCCCATGTGCCGGACCTGCGGGTCAGCCAGGATCTGGCCATAGGAGTTGATGCGGCCCTGCGGGACGCCGGCACCCTCGAAGGCGGCGAGCCAGTGGTCGACGCCCGCCTTGGCGAACTCGACCTCGAGCAGATCCTTCAGCGCCCCCTGGTGCTCGGCCCGCAACAAGGTCGTCTTGAAACGCGGGTCATTCAGCAGGTCGGGCCGGCCCACGACCTGGGTCACCGATTCCCACAGCTTGTTGTTGCCGGCGGCGATCACGAAATGGCCGTCGCTCGCCTTGAAGGCCTGATAGGGCGCATTGCGCGGATGCGCCGAGCCCAGCTTTTTCGGATCGCGGCCGGTGCCGAAATATTCACTGGTCTGCAGCGCCGCCATGCCGAGGCTGCAGCCCAGCATCGAGGCATCGATGTGCGCGCCCGGACCGCCGCCCGCCACGCGGCGCAGCACCGAGACGATGGAGAAGGCGGCATAAAGGCCGGTGCCGGTGTCGGATACCGGCACGCCGCATTTCACCGGCGCACCGCCCTCCTCGCCGGTCACGCTCATGATGCCGCTCATCGCCTGGACCGTGACGTCGAAGCCGCCCTCGGCCGAGCGCGGCCCGCTCTGGCCGAAGGCCGAGATCGAGCAGTAGACCAGGCCGGGCTTTTCGGCGCGGAACGACTCCCAGCCGAGCCCGAGACGATCCATCACGCCCGGCCGGTTGTTCTCGAGCACGACGTCCGCCGAAAGAACCAGCCGCCGCGCCGCCGCCTTGTGCGCGGGATTCTTGAGATCGAGCACGACCGAACGTTTGTTGCGGTTGATCGAGGCGAAGTTCTCGCTGAAGCCCCCCTCAGAGCCCATGCTGATCGGCGGCCACTGGCGCATCATGTCGCCGTCGGGCGGCTCGATCTTGATCACCTCGGCGCCCATGTCGGCCAGCAGCATGCCGCAGTAGGGGCCGGCCAGGACCTGGCAGAACTCGACGACTTTTACTCCGGCCAGCGGCAGCATCTGCTTCTCTATCCTCTCAGCGCCGCGTGTCCTGGGCGGTGTAGCGTGGCCATTCATGGGCGGCGATCTGGTCGAGCGACGGCGTCGGCTGGCCGAGGCGGATCTGATACAGCCAGTAGTTCGCCAGCACGCGCTGCACGAAGTCGCGCGTCTCGTGGAGCGGGATCGAAGCGATGTAGAGCAACGGATCCTGGCTGGCATTCAGCGAGCCGTCCCACTTCATCACGTTGCCCGGTCCGCCGTTGTAGCCGGCCGTGGTGCGCACCAGGTTGTTGTCGACGTTGTCCAGGAGCACCGAAATGTAGGTCTGGCCAAGCGTGATGTTGGTCGACGGCTCGTAGGGATTGGCGCCCGCCTGGTCCGGCGCGTAGCGTGTCGCCACGACCCGCGCGGTGCCCGGCATCAGCTGCATCAGGCCCATGGCGCCGACGTAGGAGCGCGCCTTGGGGTTGAACGCCGACTCCTGGCGCATGAAGCCGTAGACCAGTGCGCGATCGACGGTGAAGCCGCCCGAGGGCTGCCACGGGGGAATCGGATACATGGCGCCGTCGTAGCCCGCAATCTTGTGGCGCTGGTCCCAGTTGGCGTTGCCGACACGCACCGACAGGCCGGGCAGCGCCGCCTTGTGAGCGAGGCCCAGCACAGTCTCGACATATTGCGGGTCGGCATCGATCGAACCGGCATACAGCTCGCGCTCGGCGGCCGTCGTGGCGCCCAGCTGCAACAAGGCGAGCGCCCGCTTGCCGGTGCGGTCGTTGCGCAACAGGTCCGACCGGCGGCGATCGAGCTCGGGCACCTTCCAGTCCGGCGCGATCTGCATGCCCAACGCCTTCTGCGCCACCAGACCGTAGAAGGTGCGGCCATGCAGCGCCGCGCGCTTGAGGTAGGGGGCGAATTTCTGCGGGTTGCCGGCCAGCAGATTGGCGCGCGCCGCCCAGAACGAGCCGGCGGAGAGCGTCCAGGACGACGCCTGGTCGGGCGGGGCGTCAGCCACCAGCTCGAAACGACGCGCCGCTTCGGCCATGTCGCCGCGGGTGAAGGCGGCCAACGCCGCGGTCCAGTTGGCGTCGGGCGGCAGGCCGACCTCGACCGGGGCCTGAACGCCGCGCTGCGAGTCGACCTCGAGCGCGCGCGTCCGGATGCGCCCGCGCCACAGTTCGACTTCCTGCGGCCCCAGCGTCTCCACGGTGGACTTGCGGTCGAGCAGGACGAAGGCCGCGTTGAAGCCGCCGTCATCGAGCATGTGCTGCAGGCGCGCCCGCAATTCGCTGGCCCGCGACGCATCGGCGCCCGTTACGGTGCGGGCGGCGGCGAAGCTCGGCGAACCCGGCGTGAAGCCGACGAAGCTCGCCGGGGGGAGTTCGCCCGCCCCCCGCGTGCGACGGGCCAGCGCCAGCTTGTAGATCGCCGGCGCATCGGGATGGTCGTTGTACTCCTGCAGCCAGGCGGCGAGTTCGTCGTAGCGCGCGGGATAGCCGCGGCCCAGCAGGCGCTGCGCGCCGACATAGCCCATCAGCGTCTTGTCGCTCTGCTTGGCGATCTCGGCATTGGCCTCGCCCCACTGGCCGGCGGCCTGGGCCTGGAAGATGCGCCGGTAGCGGTCGCGGCTTTCGGCGTCGAGTACGGTCGGCAGATCGGCCACCACCGGGGCTTCGTCGAGTTCGATGACCGGCACGGGCGGCACGAAGACAGGCCGGCGGGCCCGGATTGTGGGATGTGGCGCGCGGCGCGTAGCCGGCTTGGTCACCGCGGACTTGGCCTTCGCTGCAGGTCTGACCGCCGCCGCGGGCTTAGCGGCCGTCGGCGGCTTGGCCGGGGGCTTGGTTGCGGTCTGGGCCAGGGCGGATGCCGCCGCCAGCGTCGTCGCCCCCAGCAACACGGCAGCAAGGATCTTTTTCATGGCCCACCGTAGTTGGACTTGCCGTGTGGCGACAAGCGCCGGATCGCTATACTGCACCCAACGGAGGATCAAATGAACCTGCATCAAGAACGTGCCGCCGCCGTGCGGCAACTGGTCGACCAGGCCCGCCGGATCGAAAAAGGCGGCGTCACCCCGACCAGCCTGGAGAAGATCGGCGGTCTGTTGTCCGCGCTGGCAAACCGCGCCGAGCTATTTCCTCAGGACGAATTTCCGCTGGGACCAGACGGCGGCATCTATCGCCTGAGCGAGGATCCCGACCATCGCTTCGCGCTCTATGCCTCGGCCGGCGGTCCCGGCAAGAAGGTGCCGCCGCACAATCACACGACCTGGGCGATCATCGCCGGCGTCCATGGCGCCGAGCGCAACGTCGTCTACGAGCGCCTCGACAACGGCGCGCGCGACGGCGTCGTGCAGCTGCGCGAGGCGCCCGCCAAGGAAAAGATGCTGAAGCGCGGCGACGTCATCGCCTACCTGCCGGACGATTTTCACCATATCGAGACGCCGGCGGGATCGGGCAACGCGCTCCATCTTCACTTCTACGGTCTCGGCCTCGAACATCTGCCGGATCGCGTCAGCGTCGACATGGCCACCGGCACTGCCAAACGCTTCATGGCCAAGGCCAGGATCCTGACGCCGCTGCTCACGGTGCAGCAGGTGAAGGCGATGCTGAAATCGGACGAAGTGTTCGCGTTCTTCGACGTGCGCGAGGAAGGCGAGTTCTCGATCCAGGGCCACCCGCTGTTCGCGACGCCCCTTCCCCTCTCCCGCCTCGAACCGCGCGCGCTCGCGCTCCTGCCCGATCCGCACACGCGGATCGTGCTGTTGGACAGCGGCGAGGAGAGCCATGATCCGCAATGGGCTGGCCGCGCCAACCGCGCCGCCGCTCAACTGTCCACTCTGGGGTACACCAATGTCGCGGTCGTGAAGGACGGACTGAAGGCCTGGCGCGACGCCGGCTACGAGGTCTTTACCGGCGTCAACGTGCCCAGCAAGGCGTTCGGCGAGGTGGTCGAGCACGGCAACGATACGCCCAGGATCGATGCCGCCGACGTGCAGAAGCTGCTCGATTCCAAGGCCGACATGGTGATCCTCGATTCCCGGCCGCTACCGGAATTCACCAACATGTCGATCCCCGGCGGGATCGACTGCCCCGGTGCCGAACTGGTCTATCGCGTGAAGGATTTCGTGCCACGGCCCGAGACCCTCGTGATCGTGAACTGTGCCGGTCGCACGCGCTCGATCATCGGCGCGCAGTCTCTGATCAACGCCGGCCTGCCCAACAAGGTGATGGCACTGAAGAACGGCACCATGGGCTGGCACCTTGCCGGCCTGAAGGTGGCGCGCGGCGAGACCAAGAGTTTTGGACCGCAGGGCCCGGAGGCCGCGAAGTTCGCGCAGGCGGCCGCGGCGAACATCGCCGGGAAGATGAACATCAAGAAGATCGACAAGGCGGGCCTTGCCGGGCTGGAGGCCAAGGAAGGCCCTCTCTATCGCCTCGACGTGCGCGATCCCGCTGAATACGCCCGAGGCCACCTCAAGGGTTTCAGGCATGCCGCCGGCGGCCAGCTCGTGCAGGCGACCGATCAATATGTCGGCGCGCGCAACGCCACCATCGTGCTGCACGACAACGACGGCGTGCGCGCCACGATGACGGCGCACTGGCTGATGCAGATGGGCTGGAACGAGGTCCACGTCCTCGATCACAAGCTGGCCGCGGCCGAGCTCACGACCGGGGCCGAGCCGCGCTATCCGCAGGGCTTCGCGATGCCCACGCCCAAGTCGGTGACAGCGGCCGAGTTGCACACGTCGCTCGCGGCCACCCTGGTGATCGATCTCGACACCAGCCTCCGCTATCGCGACGGCCACGTGCCGGGGGCCTGGTTCGCCGTGCGCGCCGGCCTCGGCAGGACCATCCCCGAGATGCTGACGCAACAGAAGGGCGCCACCCGCATCGTGCTGGTCTCGCCCGACGGCGAGATCGCAGCGCTGGCCGCATCGGAGGCCGAGGCGGCGTCAGGTGGATTGCCGGTGGCGATCCTGGCCGGCGGCATGCAGGCCTGGCGTGACGCCAAGCTCGCACTCGAGACCGGCCATGTCCGGATGGCCGACCCGCCGACCGACGTCTGGTACCGGCCCTACGACAACAAGGAGGACGTCGAGGCCGCGATGCGGCAGTACCTCGACTGGGAGGTCGACCTGGTGCCGCAGGTGGAGCGCGACGGTGATGCGACCTTCTCGGTTCTCAAGTCGGCGGGAGGTCACTAACTGCTTGGCAAACAAAGGGAATCGGTTCCTTGACAGGGCCCGACCCACCCCCTAGACATCCGCCCGCAACCGGCTGGCGAGGGTAGTCTCTATCGACGTCGTC
>MEMN01000114.1:5457-7202 GCA_001767945.1 Alphaproteobacteria bacterium RIFCSPHIGHO2_12_FULL_66_14
GCCTGAAGACGGCGCGCGGAAAAGTCGAAAAACCGCGGCAGAACAGCGACCAGAGCGGAATGTCGCAGCGGCAAACGGGCGTTGCCTATCGCGTCTTGGCGGATATGATCGCGGGCCTTTTGGTCGGGGCGTTCCTCGGCTACTGGGTCGATCGTTGGTTGGGCTGGGCGCCGTACTCCTTGGTGACCGGCCTGGTTCTGGGGTTCGCTGCAGGCGCCAACAATGCGTGGCGCGCCATCCGGGTCTATTCGGATGAGGCGGCGAAGGGCGGCGACGAGGGTCGGCGCCTGCCCTGAAGGCGGTTTGTGGGCGTCGCCATTTGTTGGCGTTGATTGAGTGTGGGGAAGGCCTAAATGCACAGCCCGATGGAGCAGTTCGAGATCAAGCGACTGCTCGATTTCAAGATCGGCGGCCTCGACGCCTCTTTCACGAATTCCTCCCTCTGGATGATCATCGCCGTCATTCTGGCGACGGGCGTGTTCGTGATGGGCATGCGCCAGCGGGCGCTGGTGCCGGGCCGCCTGCAGTCGGTCGCCGAGCTGGGCTACGAGTTCATCGCCAACATGGTGCGCGACAACGTCGGCGACCAGGGCAAGAAGTACTTCCCGTTCATCCTGACGCTCTTCATCTTCATCCTGTTCGCCAACGTGCTGGGCATGGTGCCCTACTCGTTCACGCCGACCAGCCACATCGTCGTCACCTTCGCGATGGCGCTGTTCGTGTTCGTGGGCGTCACCCTCATCGGCCTTGCCCGCCACGGGACGCACTTTTTCTCGCTGTTCGTGCCCAAGGGCGTTCCCTGGGTGCTGCTGCTGCTGCTGGTGCCGATCGAGATCATCTCCTACTTCATCCGCCCCTTCAGCCTGTCGATCCGCCTGTTCGCCAACATGCTGGCCGGCCACACCATGCTGAAGGTGTTCGGCGGCTTCGTCGTCATGCTGGGCCTGATCGGCGGCTGGGCGCCGCTCGCCTTCATCGTCGTGTTCACCGGCCTCGAACTGCTGATCGCCTTCCTGCAGGCCTACGTGTTCGCGATCCTGACCTGCCTTTACCTGAACGACGCCATCCACCTGCATCACTAACGAAGGGACAATCATCATGGACGCCTCTGCAGCCAAGCTCATCGGTGCCGGCCTCGCCACTATCGCCCTCGCCGGCGTCGGCGTCGGCATCGGCAACATCTTCGGCAGCTTCGTCTCGGGCGCGCTGCGCAACCCGGAAGCCGCTCCCCGCGTGTTCGGCAACGTGCTCCTGGGCTTCGCGCTCACCGAGGCCGTGGCGCTGTTCGCGCTGGTCATCGCCTTCATGATCCTGTTCGTGTTCTAAGCCAGCCGGCTTGGGACAGACGACCATGCGTACACCGGTCTACAGCACGCTGGCGGCGGGGCTTGCCTCGTTCGCCTTGAGCGGGGCGGCGGCGGCCAAGGAAGGCGGCATGCCGCAGCTCGACGTCCACAGCTTCGCGCCACAGCTCGTCTGGCTCGTGATCGCGTTCGTGGCGCTGTACCTGGTGATGTCGAAGCTCGCGGTGCCCGCGATCTCCGACACGCTGGCCAAGCGGCAGGCCAAGATCCAGAGCGACCTCGACGCGGCCGAAAAGGCCAACGAGGACACGCGGGCCCTGGTCGCCGCCTACGAGAAGCGCCTGGCCGACGCGCGCGAGGAATCGCGCCGCCTGCAGCGCCAGCAGTCCGAGGCCGACAGCGCCTTGGCCGCGGCGCGCTTCAACGAACTTGCCGAGAAGC
>MEMN01000114.1:7450-7764 GCA_001767945.1 Alphaproteobacteria bacterium RIFCSPHIGHO2_12_FULL_66_14
TTTCCGACCCGGCCTTCTGGGTCGCCGTCGCCTTCTTCCTGTTCTTCGCCCTGGCCGGCAAGGTCCTGTGGAAGAAGATCACGGAGATGCTCGACAAGCGCACGGCGGGTATCGCCAAGGCGCTCGCCGACGCCGATCAGCTGCGCGCCGATGCGCTGAAAGCCAAGACCGAAGCCGACCGCACGCTTGCCCAGGCGGCGACCGAGGCCGGCGCCATTGTCCAGCAGGCCCGCGAGGAAGCCGCCCGCATGCAGACGCGGGCCGCGGCCAACCTCGAGACGGCCGTGGCGCTGCGCGAGCAGCAGGCGCTCGAC
>MEMN01000114.1:7782-8426 GCA_001767945.1 Alphaproteobacteria bacterium RIFCSPHIGHO2_12_FULL_66_14
GCCCAGGCCACCAAGCAGGTCCGCGACCCCGCCGTCGACGTGGCGCTGGCCGCCACCCGCGCGCTGCTGCGCGAGCAGGTCGGCTCGGGCCGCACCCAGGCCCTGGTCGACGAGGCGATCGCCGAGCTGCCGAAGCGCCTGCACTGATCTTTCGACATTCGGATCGCCCGCACAAAATCAATCGCGGGCTACCTGGTGCCCCCGCCGCAAGGCGGGGGCTTTTTCTTGTTCCAATGCCTGGCCCAACTTTGCGATTTTGGCCCACCGCGACGACAAGAAATAAGGCTCTCCGCACGCCGAAGAGCCAATAAATACGGGCTTTTGCCCGGCTCAACGGGCCCACCTGAAACGTCGGTGTGTTGGGCCCCGAACTGTGCCCGGATCCGTCCCCCGACCTGGCGCACGACACCTGTCCACGGTTCGAAGCGTGGCTCTTTTCTCTGTTGGTGCCGGCACGGCCGGCACGAAGCCCTTTGGGCGTATTTGGATTGTGTCTCCCCCCAGGTCAGGACCTGGGGCGGCTGCACCGAGCGCCCCACCAACAAGTTAAGGGCGCGCGAACCCGCGGGCGGCCGCGGGCCGGTCTTGCCGGAAACAAACGAAAAGGGCCGGCGCAATCCCCGCCAGCCTACAGGAAATATAGG
>MEMN01000115.1 GCA_001767945.1 Alphaproteobacteria bacterium RIFCSPHIGHO2_12_FULL_66_14
CTCTCCTCCTTCCTGATCGAGAAGCCCCGCGGCCAACTCCCCAAGGGCGTGAAGGGCGCGCCGATCCCCAAGATCGGCTACTTCGGCTGGAAGACCTGGGAACTGGCCTTCGACGACTGCCGCCTGCCCGCCTCCGCCCTGATCGGCGAGGAGGGCCGCGCCTTCTATTACATCTCGGCCGGCCTCGAACGTGCCCGCGCCCACACCGCGGCCCGCGCCATCGGCCTTGCCCGCGGCGCGCTGGAGGATGCGACGGCCTATGCCCAGGAACGCCGCCAGTTCGGCCAGGCGATCGGCGAGTTCCAGAACACGCGCTTCCGTCTCGCCCGCATGGCGACCGAGATCGAGGCGGCGCGCCAACTGATGTATTTCGTCTGCGACGAGATCGACCAGAAGCGGCGCTGTGACAAGGAGGCGGCGATGGTGAAGTTCTTCGCCTCCGAGATGGCCGAGCGCGTGACGTCGGAGGCGCTGCAGGTGTTCGGCGGGGCGGGCTACACGACCCTGCATGCCGTGGAGCGCTACTGGCGCGACGCGCGGCTCACCAAGATTTTCGAGGGCACGTCGGAGATCCAGCAGCGCATCATCTCGGACCATCTGCTCGGCAAGCCGAAAGCGGCGTAAGCTCGCCCAACAATCCGAAACATCGCGCGGGAGGCAGCAACACCATGAAGACCAAGATCACCGAACTGCTGGGCATCGAGCACCCGATCATCCAGGGTGGCATGCATTTCGTGGGCTTCGCGGAGCTCGCCGCCGCCGTCTCCGAGGCGGGCGGGCTCGGCATCATCACGGGGCTCACGCAAGGCACACCGGAGAAGCTCGCCAACGAGATCAGGCGCTGCCGCGAGATGACGAAGAAGCCGTTCGGCGTGAACCTCACCTTCCTGCCCTCGGTGACGCCGCCCGACTATCCCGGCTACATCCGCTCGATCGTCGAGGGCGGCGTCAAGATCGTCGAGACGGCGGGCAACAACCCGCAGAAGTGGCTGCCGGCCCTCAAGGAGGCCGGCATCAAGGTGATCCACAAATGCACGTCGGTGCGCCACTCGCTGAAGGCCGAGCAGATCGGCTGCGATGCCGTGAGCGTCGACGGCTTCGAATGCGGCGGCCATCCCGGCGAGGACGACGTGCCGAACTTCATCCTGCTGCCGCGCGCCGCCGAAGAGCTGAAAATCCCCTTCGTCGCCTCCGGCGGCATGGCCGATGGCCGGTCGCTGGTCGCCGCCCTGTCGCTGGGCGCCGACGGCATGAACATGGGCACGCGCTTCATGGCGACGAAAGAGGCGCCGATCCACGAGCATGTGAAGCAGGCGCTCGTGGCCGCCAGCGAGCTCGATACCCGGCTGGTCATGCGGCCGTTGCGCAACACCGAACGCGTGCTGAAAAACGCCGCCGTCGACCGCCTGCTCGAGAAGGAGAAGGCGCTGGGAGCTGCGATCAAGTTCGAGGACATCCTGCCCGAGGTGGCGGGCGTGTACCCGAAGATCATGAAGGAAGGCGCGATGGACGCCGGCGCCTGGTCGTGCGGCATGGTGGCGGGGCTGATCCGCGACGTGCCGACGGTGAAGGAGCTGATCGACCGCATCATGGCCGAGGCCGACGGCATCATCGCCCGCCGTCTCGCCGGATTCATGAAAGCCTAGCGGCGCGCCGAACTCAGTCGCGGAAGCTCGGATCCATGCGGTCGAGCTTGCGCAGCAGCGCCGGCCAGTCGAGCAGGCCGAACGGCCGGCGCGTCTTGGGCTGGTACATGGTGTAGGTGTCTTCGACCACCTTCTCCGGCACACGCACCATCTGCGTGTTGCACGACATGGCGGCGATCTGGGTTTTGCAGGAAAGCTCGAGCCGGTGCATGGCGTTGAACGCCTCGGGGATGGTGGCGCCGGTCGTCAGCAGGCCGTGGCTGCGCAGGATGAGCGCGTTGTTGTCGCCGAGACTCCTGGCCAGCGCCTCGCGCTCGGCGGTGTCGAGCACGACGCCGGTATAATCGTGATAGCTGATCTTGGCGAAGCGCATCGACGTCTGGGTGTTGGGCAGCAACCCGCACTCCAGGGTCGAGACGGCCATGCCGGCCCAGGTGTGGGTGTGGATGATGCAGTTGACCTCGGGCTTGGCCATGTGGATCGCCGAGTGGATGACGAAGCCGGCACGGTTGACGCCGTAGTCGAGGCCGTCGGGGAACTCGGGCTTGGCCAGGACATTGCCCTCGTGATCGATCTTGAGCAGGCTCGAGGCGGTGATCTCCTCGTAGAGCAGCCCGTAGGCGTTGATCAGGAAGGCATGGGGCTCGCCCGGCACGCGCATCGAGATGTGGTTGGCGATCAGGTCGGACATGCCGTAGTGCGCGATCAGGCGGTAGCAGGCGGCGAGATCGACGCGGGCCTGCCACTCCTCCGCCGACACCTTCGAACTGAGATGGGCGACCTTCGAAGGCTTGAGGGCGTGCACGGTCATGGTAACGCTCCGGGAGTGGTTGGCCGTCGCCGACGGTAACCTCGGACCGGCCGCGCCGGAAGCCCTTGCGACCGCGTGGCGGAGGGTCAGTGCTTCTTCTTGCCTGCCGCCGGGCTGCGCGGCTCGGCCGGCAGCGGATAGGCCGTGGTCGACTTGACCCGCTCCATGGAGAAGCGGGAGGTCACGTTCTTGAGCGGCATGGTGTCGATCAGGCGCTTGTAGAAGGCGTCGTAGGCCTGCATGTCGGGCACCGCCACGCGCAGCATGTAGTCGATGTCGCCGGCCATGCGGTGGAATTCCATCACCTCGGGCATGGCCGTCACGGTCTGGGCGAACTTCGCCAGCCAGGCCGAGGAATGATCGCCGGTCTCGATCGAGACGAACACGGAGAGGCCGACGCCGATCGACTCGGGCGAGATCAGCGCCACCCGCTTCAGGATGACGCCGGTCTTCTCCAGGCGCTGGATGCGCTTCCAGCACGGGCTTTGCGACAGGCCGACGCGATGGGCGATCTGCGCCAGCGACAGGCTGGCGTCCTCCTGGAGGAGCACCACGATCTTCCGGTCGATCGCATCCATTGTTCATGCACCCGTGATGATCAGCCGACCCACTGTCGGACGTGTCGTCCCGAATCTCAACAGGTGGTTCAGGTCGGCAGCGATTCGAGGCGCACCGGCAGGCCCAGCCTGAGGCCGAGCGCGGTGGCCAGGGCCTCGACGTCGCCATCGGCCGGACCGGCATAGCTCACGAGCCGCTCGTCGGCGCCATTGAACCAGGAAAGACGCCAGGTCCCCGCCTCGCACACCAGCGAGCCGACCACGCGGCCGGCGACCGAGATCGTCCAAAGGGCGGACCCATCGTGGTCTGCGAAAAGCAGGCGGGTCGCGCGGGCGACGATATCGCTGGCAAGCTCGAGCATGCGCCGACTCTAGGGGCCGGCGCACTACGCCGGCAATGAAACCGGCGGTCGAATTACCCCGTCCCCGCAGCAGAAAAAACTCCACCATCGATACGAGGGAGAATTTTCGTCTCCCGGCGGTGACGGCGCCCATCGGCTGATTTACGCTCGCAGGCCACCGACAGGGAAAGACCGGAGGCAGGGATCGCAATGGCCCCGACCAATCGTCTCATCGAGGCCCGCCGCGCCGAATTGCGGGCAGAGGCCAATACCGAAAAGCGGCAGGCCGCCAAGACGGCAGCCGCGACGAGCGGCGTCAAGCGGCGGGCGGCATCGCCGAAGACACGGCCGAAATCGAAGGCTTAGGGACGGTCCGCGGCCGTTACGGCAGCAGGCCGATTTCCCTGTCGTAGCGTGCCACGCCGGACTGCAGCGTGCCGGGCCGCGGCAGGGCGTCGAGCGTGTTCTTCGCCGTCGTCTCGGAGAGCTGCTCGGACGGGGCGCCGGTACGCTCGGCCTTGTGCAGGGCCGCCGCCAGCCGATAGCCGATCGCCTCGTCGAGACCGGGGCGCGCCAGCACGAAGCTCCAGGATCCGACTGTGGGCATCGCGGCGGTCTGGCCGGGAAACATGCCAGCCGGCACGATTATCCGCTTCAGGAAGCCGTACCTGGCCAGGATGCGGTCGATCTCCGCGGCGTCGGGCACGATGAAGCGCGCGCCTCCCGGGGCATTGGCGACCGCCACGAAGCCCGGCCAGCGGGTGCCGCCACCCCACAGCGCCGCCACCCGGCCATCGATCACCATCGCCGGGCCGTCACCCGCGCGGTCGAGATAGACCGGGGCGAAATCCTTCTCGGCGTCGAGGCCGACGCCGTCCACGACATAGCGGCCGAGGATGACCAGGCCCGAGCCGCGCGCTCCCCACGCCACCGGCCTGCCCTTGAGATCGGCGATGCGGCGGTAGGGACTGTCGGCGCGGACCACGAACATGCCGGGCGACGCATACATCGCGGTCACGACCTTGAGCGGGGTCGGCGGCCGGCCGGTGCCCGAGAAGATGTCCTGCACGACCTCGCCCTGGACGAGGGCGAGATCGAGCTTGCCGGCCTCGAGCAGCGGCACGTTCTCGGTGCTGCCCTTGGTGTTGACCTCGTCGATGGCGAGTGTCGGATCGGCAGCCCTGATCGCCTTGATGAAGGCCGCGCCATAGACCGGGAAGCCGCCGCCGGCGGTAGCGGTGCCGAGCTTCAGCGGCGTTTCCTGCGCCAGGGCCTTCGCACTCATGAGCGCAAGCCCGGGCAACGCGGCAAGCAGCGGGCGGCGTCGGAAATGGGGCATGATTTCATCCTATGGCCTCACGCCGGGCGATTCGACGATCATGCCCTTCGCCCGGTCCATCAGGAACAGCCCGAGCATGACATATTCCGGCGCGTCGTAGGCATAGGCCTCGGCGCGGATGCCGACGAGGCAGTTGCGCAGGCGGCGCTTGAGCGAGCCCAGCGTCTGCCATTCCAGGCGATAGATCGGATAGCCCGTGGGATGGGCCTGCGGGATGGTGACGCCGGCGAGCTTCTTGCCGGCGTTGTCGTCGTGGCAGATGACGCAGGACAGGTTGAGCTGGCCCTGGCGAACTGCCCAGATCGCAGCGCCTTGGGCGCGGAGCGGCGCCAGGCGCGGGTCGGCCGGCGGCGCGATGGGCATGCCGCGCGACTGGCGAGCGACATAGGCGGCAAGCGCCAGCAGCTCGCGGCTTTCGGGCGGCAGCTTTTCGGCCTGCTGGTTGGCGGTACGGCAGAGATTGATCCGCCCTTCGAGGTCGACCGCCGTATCGGCGCCTTTCGGGAAGGCGGGATAGCGCGCGGCCACGCCTTTCATGCTGGTGGCGGCAGCGCCATGGCAGTCGGCGCAGGACTTGCCGGCGGCGCCGGCTGCCTTTGCCCAGGACTGGCTGCCGAGCTGGACGAACAGCATGCCGGGATTGGCGGTGTCGTCGTCCTGCATCTTCTGCAGCGCCTCGCCCATGTCCCGATAGCCGGAGCGCCGCTTGTCCGCCCCACCCTTGTCGGCCATCCCTTGGGCGAACGCGTACGAGGCGGCGAAGACGATCGCCAGCCCGATGCCGAAGCGCAGCGCCGTCATTCAACCGCGATCGCAACCTGCTCCTCGACGACGAAACCTTCGTCGCCGGTCCAGCGCAGGCGGACGACGCCACTCTCGGCCGCCACCGCGAAGAAGGAGACGAACGGGTTGGCCGAGATCGCGGGCGACATGTCCATGCTGAAGATCTCCGCGTCGTTCCACGTCGCGGTGAAGCGCTCGATGATGTTGCGCGGGATGATCCGGCCGTTCGGGCCGGGACGGAAGCCGGTCTCCATGGGATGAAGGATCAGCGCCTTGATCTCGACGACGGCGCCGCGCTTGGCCGTCTTGGGCGCGTTGACGAGGACGTCGGCCATCAGGTCGACTCCTCGAGGCAGGCGGCCAGGGTCACGATCACGTCGGCACTGGCGCTCCAGAACCGGCCGTCGCTGGTCTCGGCGATGGCCACGATCTTCTGGCTGTCGCCCAACTTGATGCGCGTGCCGACGGTGGCCTTGCCACTCAGCGGCGAGAGCCTGGCGGAGAAGACATTGGGCTGCGGGTTCTTCTCATTGAAGACGTGGATCGCCTTCACGTGGTCGGCCGCGGTCATCGGGCTTTCGACCGACACGACGAGCGGCACGGTGTTGCCGTTCTCGATCAGCGGCGGCATGTCGAGCTTCACGCGGCCCTCGGTGACGGCGGCACTGCCCACGACTTTCCTGATGGCCTCGGCCATGGCTTCGGGCGTCGCCGAAGCGGTACCGAACGGCAGGACGATGATGGCGGCGGTGCCGGCGAGGAAACGACGTCGATCCATTCAGTCCCTCAAGGTTGCGAGATAGGCCACGACATCCTCGACCTGCGCAGCCGACAGGATGGTCTTGCCCTCGAAGTTTCGGGCGACCCGCTGCAGGCCGGTCGTCCGATAGTAGGGCGGCATGATCGTGTCGGCATTGAGA
>MEMN01000116.1:0-13911 GCA_001767945.1 Alphaproteobacteria bacterium RIFCSPHIGHO2_12_FULL_66_14
CTTTCTTCTCCTCCCTCGCGAAGCGGGGGAGGTGCCCCGCAGGGGCGGAGGGGGTCAAAAAAACGAAGGAGGAGACATCAAATGAAAGTCGGATTCATCGGGCTTGGCATCATGGGGGCGAGTCTCGCCGCCAACCTGCAGAAGGCCCAGCACAAGGTCACGGTCCATGACGCCCGGCGCGCCGCGGCCGACAGCCATATCGAAGCCGGCGCGATCTGGGCCGAAACGCCCGCCGAGGTGGCGCGGAACTCGGACGTGGTGTTCACGTCGCTGCCCGGCCCGCCCGAGGTCGAGGCGGTGGCGCTCGGCCCCAACGGCATCCTGGCCGGCATGAAGCGCGGCGGCGCCTATTTCGATCTCTCGACCAACTCGCGCGCCACTGTCGCCAAGATCGCCGCCGCCTTCGCCGAGAAGGGCGCACACATGCTGGACGCGCCGGTGAGCGGCGGACCCCGGGGCGCCAAGACCGGCAAGCTCGCGATCTGGGTCGGCGGCGAGAGGGACATCTTCGAGAAGTTCAAGGACGTGCTGGGCGCCATGGGCGACCAGGCGCGCTATGTCGGGCCGATCGGCCAGGCGACCGTGGCCAAGCTGGTGCACAATTGCGCCGGCTACGCCATGAACGTGGCATTGGCGGAAGTCTTCACCATGGGCGTCAAGGCGGGCGTCGATCCGCTCACGCTGTTCGAGGCGGTGCGCCAGGGCGCGCTGGGACGCCGCCGCACCTTCGACGGGCTGATCGACCAGTTTCTGCCCGGCACCTACGACCCGCCGGCCTTCATGCTGCGCCACGCCCACAAGGATGTGTCGCTGGCGGTGGCGCTCGGCAAGGAAGTGAGCGTGCCGATGCGCGCCTGCAACCTCACGCTGGAGGAGATGACCGAGGCGATGAACCGCGGCTGGGCCGAGCGCGATTCGCGCTCCGCCATGCTGCTGCAGCAGGAGCGTGCCGGCGTGAAGATCGCCGTCGATGCCGAGAAGCTTTCGGCCGTGGTGAAGGCCGGCAATGGCTGAGCCACACTACGAGATCTTCGCGATCCGCTACGCTTGGCGCGACGCCAGGCGGTCCGATCATTTCATCGGCGGCGATCCGCACGACGGGCCGATGCCGATGGATTATTTCACCTGGGTGATCCGCAACGCCGACCGCACCGTGGTGGTCGACACCGGATTCACTGCCGAGGTGTCGGCGAAACGCGGGCGCACGCACCTGCGCTGCCCGATCGAGACGCTGTCGGAACTCGGCATCGATCCCGATTCGGTCGCGGACGTGGTGCTGACGCACCTGCACTACGACCATGTCGGCAACTTCCACAAATTCGCCCGCGCGCGCTTCCACCTGCAGACGCGCGAGATGGGTTTCGTCACCGGCCCCTACATGCGCTACCCGAAATTCGGGCACAGCTTCGAGGTCGAGGACGTGGTCGGCATGGTGAAGCTCAACTTCAAGGGAAGGGTCGAGCAGCACAACGGCGAGGTCGAGCTGGCGCCCGGCATCACGCTGCATCATGTCGGCGGCCACACACCCGGCCTGCAGATCGTGCGGGTGATGACGAAGCGCGGCTGGGTCGTGCTGGCGTCCGATGCCGCGCACTATTACGAGCACATGCAGAAGAACCGCTTCTTCACGCAGGCCTTCAACCTCGGCGACATGGTCGACGGTTACAGGACCTGCGAGCGCCTCGCCGCCTCGCCCGACCACATCGTCCCCGGCCACGATCCGCTGGTGATGAAGTTCTATCCCGCCGTCTCGCCCAAGCTCGAGGGCGTGATCGTGCGGCTGGATGTGCCGCCGAAGAAGGCGTCTTAGCCGCCCGACATCTTGAGGATGAGCTTCCACTGCTCGTCGTTCACCGGCACGACGGAGAGGCGCGACTGGCGGACCAGGCCGAAGTCCTTCAGCCGCGGATCGGCCTTGATGGCGGCGAGCGTCACGGCCTTCTTCACCGGCTCCACGGCCTTCACGTCGACCGTCACGGCCTTGCCGTCCTTGTCGGTGGGATCGGGATAGGCCGCCTTGGTGACCTCGGCGATGCCCACGATCTCCTTGCCCTCGTTGGAATGGTAGAAGAAGACGCGGTCGCCCGGCTTCATCGCCCTGAGATTGATCGCGGCCGTGGCGTTGCGCACGCCGGTCCAGGAGGTCTTCCTGTCCTTCACGAACTGCGTCCATGAATATGCCGACGGCTCGGACTTGATGAGCCAATGAGCCATGTCACTCCCCTTCTTATTCGCCTTCGCGGCGCAACGGCCGCGCCAGCAGCGCGCGGACCGCCGCGTCGAGGTCGGCGCCGCGGTGCAGGATAGCATCGACGGCGGCGCAGATCGGCATTTCGATGCCGAGCTGGGCCGCGCGCGCCAGCACGGCCGGCGCGGTGGCTTCACCCTCGACGACCTGACGCCGTCCTTCCATGTGGCGGGCGAGCGACGTGCCCTTGCCCAGCGCCAGACCGAGCGATCGGTTGCGCGACAGTGGGCCGTTGCAGGTGAGCACGAGATCGCCCAGCCCGCTCAACCCGGTGAGCGTTTCCAGCCGGGCGCGCATGGCAAGGCCAAGCCGCGCCATCTCGGCGAAGCCGCGGGTGATCAATGCGGCCGCCGCGTTGTGACCGAGGCCGCGGCCCTCGACGATGCCGGCGGCGATGGCCAGCACGTTCTTCACTGCGCCGCCCAGCGACACGCCGGTGACGTCGTCGGTCCAGTAGGGCCGGAACATGCCGGCGGCAAGTGCTGCGGCAAGATCGCGGCCGAGGCCGGCATCGGCAGTCGCGATGCTGACGGCGGTCGGCAGGCCCTGCACCGCTTCCTCGGCGAAGCTCGGCCCCGACAGCATGGCGAAGGGCCGCCCCGGCAGCACCTCGCCCAGCACCTCGGGCATCAGCAGGCCGGTCGCGGCCTCGATGCCCTTGGCGCAGATCACGACCGGGCTGCTGCCTGGCAGCCTGGCCGCCACGACACGGACGGCCTGGGCCGGACAGGCGAGCAGCACCACGTCGCAGGCGCCAAGGCCCGCGAGATCGGGCGCGGGCTCGATGCCGGCATCGAGTGACAGGCCCGGCAGATAGACCGGGTTGGCGCATTGTTGGGCGATCGCCGTCGAGATTGCGGGATCGCGCGACCACAGCGTCACCTGGCGGCCGGCACGACGGGCGAGACAGGCGAGCGCCGTGCCCCAGGCGCCGCCGCCGACGACGCCGATGTGGTGGACCGGAGTCAAAAGGACGGGCTCACAGGCTGAGGTTGAAGGCGATCGAGACGCGCTGCGCGCTGCCGCGATAGGGCCGCACCTGGTGCAGCAGCCAGGCCGGGAACATCACCAGCCGGCCGGCCCGGGGCGGCACCGTCTCGTTGGCGCCGGCCGACAGGCCGCCCGGCATGGCGAAGGCGAGATGCGGCGCATACATCGCCGGCGCCGGCCCGCGCGGATCCATGAACTCGATCTCGCCGCCCAGCGCCGGGTCGGCGGCAATGCCACCGTCGTCGACGTAATAGACGCCCGACCAGAAGCTGCCGGGATGGGAATGGAACTCGTTGCCGTGGCCGCTGCGGTTGATGTTCGCCCACATGTTGGCCTGCCACATGATGGAGACCGGATTGCCGGCGCGATCCCGCGTGCTGCGGTTGGCGATGTTGCGGCCGATCGCCAGCAGCTTGACGGCGGCGGCGCCGGCCCATTTGTCGACGTCCCAGGTCGACTGCCAGCCGCCCAAGGTGCTGTGCGACTTGCTGGGCTGCTCGGCCTCGCGCTTCAGCAGCACCGGCAGGAGCGCGGCATTGAGCTGGGCGGCGTCCGGAATGTCGGCGACCAGGATCGGCGTCGCGAAGGCGGCGACGGTCTCGAAGGCAAACGGCTCATTGCTCATGGAATGATTCTACACCCGATTGACCGCCGCCGGATCGAGCGCAGGATCCAGTGGCCAGCGTGGCCGCGGCCGAAAATCGAGCCCGTCGACGAGGCCGAGCCGCAGGCGTTCGAGGCCGGCCCAGGCGATCATGGCGCCGTTGTCGGTGCAGAGCCTGACTGGCGGCGCCACCAGGCGTGCGCCGTGCGACGCGGCAAGCGCCTCCAGCCGGCCGCGCAGATAGACGTTGGCCGCCACCCCGCCGGCCACGACCAGGGTCGGGAGCGGCGCCACGGCCAGGGCGTTGGCGCAGCGATCGGCCAGCACGTCCCCCACGGTGCGCTGGAAGGAGGCGCAGAGATCGGCGACGGCGCGGCTGTCGCCGCGGTCCATCTTCTCGACGGTTTGCCGCACGGCGGTCTTGAGGCCGGAGAAGGAGAAGTCGCAGCCCGGCTTGCGCCACATCGGCCGCGGCAGGGCGAAGCGCTGCGGGTCACCGCCCAGCGCCGCCGCCTCGACTGCGGGGCCGCCGGGAAAGCCGAGGCCCAGCAGCTTGGCGGTCTTGTCGAAACATTCGCCGACCGCGTCGTCGATGGTCGTGCCCAGCCGGGTGAAATCACCTGGTCCCTGCACCGTCAGGAGCTGGCAGTGGCCACCCGAGACCAACAGCAGCAGGTAGGGAAAGGCAACGTCCTCGGTCAGCCGCACCGTGAGCGCGTGGCCTTCGAGATGATTGATCGCGAGAAAAGGCTTGTCGTGGGCGAAGGCGAGCGCCTTGGCCGTCATGACGCCGACCAGGACGCCGCCGATCAGGCCCGGCCCGCCGGTGGCGGCGATGGCATCGAGATCGCCGAGCCCAAGGCCTGCCTCGGCCAGCGCCTGCCCGACCAGGCCGTCGAGGTGCTCGAGATGGGCGCGCGCGGCGATCTCCGGCACGACGCCGCCGAAGCGGCGATGCTCGACGAGCTGGCTGTAGACGACGTTGGCGAGAATCCGCCCCATCGGGTCCCCGCCCGCCGGCGCCTCGACGATGGCGACTGCCGTTTCGTCGCAGCTTGTTTCGATGCCCAGCACACGCATGCGTGTCTTCTAGCGTCGTGGGGCTGCCTAAGCTAGAGCAGTGCCCATGACGGCTCCCCTCCTCAGGCTCGGCACGCGCGGCAGCAAGCTCGCGCTCACCCAGACGGGCCTGGTCCGGGACGCCCTGGCGAAGGCCGTGCCCGCGCTGGCGGCACCCGGCGCCATCGAGATCGTGGCCATCCGGACGACCGGTGACGTCATCCAGGACCGGCCGCTGTCCGAGGCCGGCGGCAAGGGCCTGTTCGTGAAGGAGATCGAGGAGGCGCTGCTCCAGCGCCGCATCGACGCGGCCGTGCATAGCATGAAGGACATGCCAACGGCGCAGCCGCCGGGGCTCGCGATCTCGGCCTTCCTGCCGCGCGAGGATGCACGCGATGTGCTGATCGCGGGCGAAGTCACGCGCATCCCCGACCTGCCGAAGGGCGCGATCGTCGGCACCTCGGCGCTCCGGCGCAAGGCGCTGCTGCTGCACCAGCGGCCCGACCTCGAGGTCGTGACCCTGCGCGGCAATGTCGAGACCCGGCTGGCCAAGCGCGAGGCGGGTGTCGTCGCCGCGACCCTGCTGGCGCTGGCCGGCCTGAAGCGGCTCGGCATGGCGCATGTCGGCACGCCGGTGCCGGAAGACGACATGCTGCCGGCCGTCGGCCAGGGCGCGGTCTGCATAGAATGCCGCGAGGACGATGCGCGGACACGCGGCTGGCTGGCGGCGATCAATCATGCCGCAACGGCGACCTGCGTCAGCGCCGAACATGCGATGCTGACGGTGCTCGACGGCTCCTGCCGTACGCCGATCGCGGGACATGCGATCCTGACCGGCGACAGCCTTCATCTACGCGGGCTGATCGCCCGTCCCGACGGCTCGGAAGTGATCGCAACGGAACGCCACGGCCGCGCCGGCGACGCCGTTGCGATGGGCCGCGACACCGGCGAAGAACTCAAGCGCCGCGGCGGGCCCGGCTTTTTCACCGAAACCTGAGGGGCGCTACTCCTTCTGGCAGACGAAAGCGTAGCCGGGGAACAGGCCGGACTTCTCGCGCTCGAGCTGCTCCCAGTTCGCGAGATCCGACAGGGTGCGGTCGTTGCGGAAGCGCGCGGCATAGAGTGCCAACGGGCCCGCGCCGGCGTCGGAGCGCTGAGACGCGCCGACATTGAATTCGAAGCCGAGGAAGTGCAGCCCGCTGCCGTCGAGGAAAGCGCGCAGCCTGGACACGGTGAAGCGATGCTCCTGTACGTGGAAGCAGAGGTCGCGCAGCAGACTGGCGCTCCAGAAATCCTCCCACGCCGTGAGCGGCCGCAGGCGGCGCCATTCGCCGGTCATCACCTTGCGGCGAAATTCGCGCAAGCCGTCCAGGGTTGCCGGCAGCCCCGCCGCCTCGATGTCGCGCCGCGCCTTGACCACGAGCGTGCGCGCGCCTTCGCCGTAGAGCCCGAGGCGCAGGAAGGCGCCGGGCCGCAGCACCGAGGAGATCGCGCGCAGGCCGGCCCTTGGATCGGCCATGTGGTGCAGCACGCCCACGCACTCGGCATGGTCGAAGGTCCGGCCGAGCTTCGGCAGATCGAGGATGTCGCCCTGCAGGAACTCGATGTTGCCGACGCCGTGGCGCGCCGCCATGCGCTTGCCATAGGCGAGGCTGGCACGGGAGAGATCGACGCCGGTCACGGTGGCGTTCTCGTAGGACGACGCCACGGTGAGCGGATGCTGGCCGGTGCCCGCGCCCGGCATCAGCACGGCGAGAGGCCGGTTGCCGAAATCGACGGCGGTCGCGTGCGGAAAGTCGCGCATCAGGGCGGCACGAACGTCGACCGCCGGCCGGCGCGGCAGGTGCGTCCAGCGCGGATAGGGATTGGCCTCGTACATGGCCGCGACCGACTGCGAGACCGTGTCGGTGATGGGTGCAATCGAGGGGATTTCCGCCGCGAGACGCCGTTCTTCCACGACCTCCGGCCGCGGCTCGGACGGCGACCGATACATCGCTGCCGCCGGTCCACCGGCAACCGTCGCGTCATCCGGCCAGATGTATTCGTTCAGCCACGCCTGCTCGGCGAGGGCTGCTGCCAGCGCGCTCACCTCGGGCGAGGCGCCGGACGCGAGGGCCTGCGCCACGGCCGCGCGCAAGCCGAGCAGCTTGCGCTCGAGTCCGGCGTCGCGGTTGAGCGACTTCCGCAGGAACTCGAGCAGCAAGCGATCGTTGGCCAGGGTCTGGAGGCTGTCGTCGGCCGGCCAGCCCACGACGATCTGGCTGGCGGCACCCCACCCGACCGCATCCCAGTTGGCGCCGTCGTCGGCGTAGGCTTCCAGCAGCAGGGTGCGGAGCTGCTCGTTCGGCCGCGGCGTGCGTGCCCGTTCGAGAATGGCATCGAGCCCCATGCGCGCCTGGGCATCGTGCGGCGACAGGACGAGAGCCTGCCGATAGGCGACCATGGCCTCGTCGAAGCGACCGGCGGCAAAGTGCTCGTCGCCGATTGTGGAGGATCGATTGGTGATCAAACTTCGTCTTCGTTCGGGGACCGATACCGTATCGCAAGACCAGCCGCGGTGCACTCTCGACCGCACCCGGCTCCGACCGTAGACTTGCCGTCATGCGCCTGCTGCTGACCTTGTGCGGCCTCACCTCTTTGCTCGCAGCGTGCGAGACGGCACCAGTTACCGGCCGCTCGCAGATCATGCTGGTGAGCGAGAACGAGGAGCGACAGATGGGCCTGCAGGCCTACCAGCAGGTGCTGGCCAAGGAGCCCCTGTCGCACAACGCGCAAGCCACGGCGCTGGTCGAGAAGGTCGGGCGGCGCATCGCGGCGGCGGCCGAGCGGCCGCCGGGGGAAATGTGGCGCGCGCCGCACTACCGCTGGGAGTTCAAGACCTTCGACAAGAACGAGCCCAATGCCTTCTGCCTGCCGGGCGGCAAGGTTGCCGTCTATACCGGCCTGCTGCCGATCACCCGCACCGAAGCGGGCCTCGCCGTCGTGATCGGCCACGAGGTGGCGCATGCGCTGGCGCGTCACGGTGCCGAGCGCATGAGTGATCAAATGGTGGCATCGGTCGGGGCGGCGGCAGCCGCTGCGGCGCTCTCAACCACCGTCAGTGGACGCAACCGCGCCTACCTGCCGGCGATGATGGCGGCGGTGGGCGCCGGCGCCACGGTGGGCTTCATCCTGCCGATGTCGCGGGCCCAGGAATCGGAAGCCGACCGGATCGGGCTGGTGCTGATGGCGCTGGCCGGCTACGACCCCCGCGAGGCGATCGGCGTGTGGGAGCGCATGCGCGCCGCCAAGGCGGGCGGCGGCGGCCAGGCCGAATGGCTGAGCACGCATCCCGCCGACACGACACGGATCAACAACATCAAGGGCTGGGTGAACGAGGCCATGAGGTATTATCGTCCCCGTGACTGACACACTCGAATACGATGCCTCCGGGTTGCTTTGCCCGTTGCCGGTGCTGCGCGCCAACCGCAAGCTGCGCGAGCTCGCGCGCGGCGGGCTGCTCACGGTGCGCGCCACCGATCCCGCCGCCGAGCAGGATTTCCCCGCCTATTGTCGCCAGACAGGACACGAACTTGTCTCAAGCACGCGCGACGGCGAGACGCTGGTCTTCGTGATCCGGAAACGCTAGGGACCAGATCGCCCACGCTTCCGGAGAGAGTTTCATGCCTCAAGTCACCTTCAACACGATCGACACCGCGGATGTTTCCGGCAAGCGCGTGCTGGTGCGCGTCGATCTCAATGTGCCGATGAAGAACGGCAAGGTCACCGACGCCACGCGCATCGAGCGCGCCGCACCGACGATCGCCGAGCTCGCGGCCAAGGGCGCCCGCGTCGTGGTGCTGAGCCACTTCGGCCGGCCCGACGGCAAGCGCTTGCCGGAAATGTCGCTCAGGGCGCTGGTCGAGCCGCTGTCGGCGGCGCTCGGCAGGCCGGTCGCCTTCGCCGAGGATTGCATCGGGCCGATAGCCGAGGATGCGGTGCGGGCGATGAAGCCCGGCGATGTGCTGCTGCTGGAGAATCTCCGCTTCCACAAGGGAGAGGAGAAGAACGACGCCTCCTTCATCGACAAGCTGTCGGTGCTGGGCGACCTCTACGTGAACGACGCCTTCTCGACGGCGCACCGCGCCCATGCCTCGACCGAGGGCATCGCCAATCGCCTGCCGGCGGTGGCGGGACGGCTGATGCAGGCCGAGCTCGAGGCGCTCGACAAGGCGCTGGGCAGTCCGCAGCGGCCGGTCTGCGCCGTGGTCGGTGGCGCCAAGGTCTCGACCAAGCTCGACCTGCTGGGCAACCTCGTCGGCAAGGTCGACAAGCTGATCATCGGCGGCGGCATGGCCAACACTTTCATGCACGCGCAGGGGATCAAGGTCGGCAAGTCGCTGTGCGAGAAGGACCTGGCGCCGACGGCGCGCGAGATCCTGGAGAAGGCCAAAGCCGCCAAGTGCACGGTGCTGCTGCCGGTTGACGTCGTGGTGGCGACCGAGTTCAAGGCCGGTGCCGTCAGCGCGGTCGTCGACGCCGATGCCTGCCCCGACGACCAGATGATCCTCGATGTCGGCCCCAAGTCGGTCGCGCTGTACGAGGCAGAAGTGCGTGCGTGCGCCACGTTGGTCTGGAACGGGCCGCTCGGCGCCTTCGAGATTCCCCCGTTCGATGCCGGCACGGTGGCGCTGGCGCGCACCGTCGGCCAGCTGACGAGCACCAAGAGGCTGCTGTCGGTCGCAGGCGGCGGCGACACGGTGGCGGCGCTGGCGGCGGCCGGCGTGGAGGAACAGTTCTCCTACGTCTCGACGGCAGGCGGCGCCTTCCTCGAATGGATGGAAGGCAAGACCCTGCCCGGCGTTGCGGCGCTCATTCGGGCGGCCTAAGAGTCGGGGCATGAGCGCCCCTACATCACCACCTGGCAAGCCACCAGACCGTCCACGCCTGCCCTGGGATCCGCCGGAGCACTTCGAGCCGCGCATTCCCGATGGCGACAACCGCGAGCGTCTGGTGTGCGCGCGCTGCGAGTTCATCCACTACCAGAATCCCAAGATCGTGGCCGGTGCGGTCTGCACGTGGAGAGATGACAAGGGGGCCGACAAGATTCTTCTGGCCAAGCGCGCCATCGAACCGCGCAAGGGCTTCTGGACCCTGCCCGCCGGCTACATGGAACTGGGCGAAACCACCGAACAGGCGGCGGCGCGCGAGGCCAGGGAAGAGGCCTGCGCCACCATCGAGATCGAGCGGCTGCTGGCCATGTACAGCGTGGCGCGCATCGGCCAGGTGCAGATCATGTACCGCGCCCGGCTCGCCAACGCCGACGTGGCGCCGGGCATCGAGAGCGAGGAAGTGGCGCTGGTCGACTGGGCCGACATTCCGTGGGAGCAACTCGCCTTCCCGACGGTCGTGTGGGCGCTCGCCCACTTTCATGATTCGCGCGGCAAGACCGACTTCGCGACCTATTCCAATCCGACCGGCGATCTCGCGCGCATGTGGCCGCCGCGCAAGCCGGCAGGAGTCTGACCCGCCCCGAAGGAGGAGCCCATGCCGAGCAGCGCCTGGAACATCGATGCAGTGCGTTCACGCGAGGCCATGGGGCGCGTCTTCGACGCGATGGGCGGCAACCTGGACTGGCGCGGCATCGTCGTCGCCCATCTCGATACCGGATTCACCGACCACATCGTCTTCAACCTGAGCGGTCCGACGCCGGCGCTTCGCATCGCCGACGGCGTCAACTACATGGAGCCGGGTGCCGCCGAGGCGCGCGACCCGCTCAACTACTCCGGCGGCCTGACGGTTTATCCCGGACACGGTACGCGAACGCTCGGCACGCTGTGCGGCAATCTTCCCGGGACCTACACGGGCGTGTGTCCCACGGTGCCCGTCGTGCCCTATCGAATCACCAACGGCGTCATGCTGACGGGCCAGACCATCGTCAATGCGTCGCTGGCGATCATGGACGCGGTCGACCGCCACCTGGCCGACGTGATCTCCATCAGCCTGGGCGTGCAGTCGGTCCTGGGCAACCGCAAGCAGATGCACGCGCTGGGCCGCGCCGTCGACCATGCCTACGAGCGCGGCGTCATCGTGGTCGGCGCCGCCGGACAGACCGCGGATGCGCCGCAGCTGATCGGCTTCACGGTCTATCCGGGACGCTATTCGCGCAGCATCCTGGTAGGCGGCATCAATGCCGAGCGCAAGGTCTGCTTCGACTACGACGACGGCCGCAAATACATCGACGTCTGGGCCCCGGCCGACGACGTGCGCCGGCCCAACTCGGTGTTCGGCCTGCCGGAGCCCTTCTCGGACGTCGGCGGCTCGGGCGACGGCACGTCCTATGCGACTGTCCATGTCGCAGGCGCGGCAGCGATGTGGCTCAGGATGCGCGGCGATGAACTCGACGCCGGAGGATACACCGGGTGGCAACGCGTCGAGGCCTTCCGGGCCATGCTGCGGGCCAACAAACAGGCGCTCGCCGGCAACGACGTGCCGACCAAGCCAACCCCCAAGGACACCGGCATTCTCGACTGCGTGGCGCTGCTCGACGGCAAACTGCCGAAGCTCGCAGACCTCAAGAAGGCGGCGCGCGCCGAACCCGAGGTGAACTGAAGAGTTCGTGTCTTCGATTGCCCGATTTGTCGGTGTCTGCTGTTATCGTACAAAAGTCCGTTCAACGGACGAAATCGGAGGAAACCATGCTTACTGCAGCGAATAATGACCTGCTGACGCGTGTTGGACCCGGTACGCCGATGGGCGAGTTGATGCGCCAATACTGGATCCCCGCCTGCCTTTCGGAGGAATTGAAGCCGGACGGCGAGCCGATGCGGCTCCTGCTGCTGGGCGAGCAGCTGATCGCGTTCCGCGACACCGATGGCCGGATCGGTGTCATGGAGCATCGCTGTCCGCACCGCTGCGCCTCGCTGTTCTTCGGGCGCAACGAAGAGGGTGGCCTGCGCTGCATCTATCACGGCTGGAAATTCGACGTGGAAGGCAACTGCCTCGACATGCCGAACGTGCCGCCGGCGCAGGACTTCAAGCACCGCGTCAAGGCCAAGGCCTACAAGGTCGTCGAGCGCGCCGGCTTCGTCTGGACCTACATGGGTCCGCGCCAGGAAGCGCCGCCGCTGCCGAATATCGAGATCCTGATGCTGCCCGAGGCCGAGCGATTCACGCGCGTCCACCAGCGCGAGTGCAACTGGTTCCAGTCGCTGGAAGGCGACATCGACACCTCGCATTTCGGCTTCCTGCATATCGGCGGGCTGAAAGTGGAAGACGTCGATCCCAACACCATCCATCGCTGGGGTGTCGGCGATCGCGCACCCGACTACAAGGCGACGGAGACGGAATGGGGCACGATGTACGCGGCCTATCGCCCGGCCGATCCGGGCACCTACTACTACCGCTTCGCGCACTTCCTGTTCCCGTTCATCACCTTCACGCCCAACGGCTCGTTCGAAGACCAGATCGCATGCACGCTGAACGTGCCGATGGATGACACGCACACCATGACCTACAACGTCGCCTGGAAGCAGAAGACGCGGCCGCTGGAGACGCTGGCGAACGGCGACTGGATCCCGGGCCTGGCGCCCGACATGAAGTTCCTGCCCAACACCAACGACTGGTACGGCCGCCATCGTCTCGTGGCACGTCGCGAGAACGACTACTTCATCGACCGCGACATGCAGAAGAACGTCAATTACACCGGCATCCAGGGCATCGGCCGTCAGGACCAGGCGGCGGTCGAATGCATGGGCGAGATCGTCGATCGCAGCCTCGAACACCTGGCGCCCTCCGATCGCATGATCGCCCTCACGCGCAAGCGGCTGCTGACCGCGGCGCAGGAACTGATGAACGAGAAGAAGGTGCCGGCCACGGTCGACAACCCGGATATCTATCGCGGCGCGCGCGGCGGTGCCTTCATCGCCTCGGCCAAGCTCGACTGGCTCGACGCCTATGCCGAGAACCTGCAGACGGCGAAGAGCCCGCTCGGGCTGCTGACACGGATGGCCCTGGCGGCCGAATAGGCTGCTCCGAGGGTCAGCCTTCGCTGGCGAAGGGATTGTTCGGCCCGTCCCAATAGCGCTTGAGCAACGGCACCTGCAGGAAGGCGAAGACCAGCGTCAGCGGGAAGCTCAGGAACATCTTGCTGGCGATCCAGGTGTCGGTCGTGAAGCCGCGCCACATCACCTCGTTGACCGCCGCCAGCACGAAGAAGAACAGCGTCCAGCGCAGCGTGAGCTTGCGCCAGCCCTCGTCGGTCAGGCGGAAGGCCGTGCCGAACAGCGGCTTGAGCAGCGGCCGGCGGAACAGCAGCAGGCCGCCGCCCAGGATCGTGCCGAACAGGCAGTTTACGATGGTGGGCTTCAGCTTGATGAAGGTGTCGTCCTGCAGCCAGATGGTGAGCCCGCCGAACACCAGCACGAAGAAGCCGCCGACCAGCGGCATGATCGGCCAGCGCTTTTCCAGCCAGCGGTAGCAGGGCAGCGCGATGGCCGTCGCGACGATGAAGATACCGGTGCCCCAGTAGATGCCCCAGCGGCCGTTGGCGGCGAAAAACAGCACCAGCGGCCCGAGCTCCAGGGCGGTGGCGTAGAACCGCCGCATGCCGCCCTGCTCCTGCGTCGTCTCGGTCATGCCGGCAGCCCCATCAATCCGCGCGCAAAGGCCCGCGCCTCGAACGGCCTCAAATCGTCGATCCCCTCGCCGACGCCAACGGCGACGACGGGGAGCTTGAACTTCTCGGCGAGCGCCACCAGCACGCCACCCTTGGCGCTGCCGTCGAGCTTGGTGACGACCAGCGCATCGACCGGCGATAGCGACTTGAAGGTCTCGACCTGGGCATGGGCATTCTGGCCGGTGGTGGCATCGAGCACCAGCAGACAGGAATGCGGCGCCTCGGGATCGAGCTTGCGGATCACGCGCACGATCTTGGCGAGCTCATCCATCAGGTTGATCTTGTTGTGCAGGCGGCCGGCGGTGTCGACCAGCAGCACGTCGCAACCCTCGGCCTTCGCGCGTTCCAGCGCCT
>MEMN01000116.1:13917-22783 GCA_001767945.1 Alphaproteobacteria bacterium RIFCSPHIGHO2_12_FULL_66_14
CGAGGCCTGCCGCGTCGGCGCCGGTGTCCCGCGATACGACGGGCACGCCGGCGCGCTCGCCCCACACCTTGAGCTGTTCGACGGCAGCGGCACGGAACGTATCGCCCGCCGCCAGCATCACCTTGCGGCCCTCGCGCTTGTAGAGGTTGGCCAGCTTGGCGATGGTCGTGGTCTTGCCGCTGCCGTTGACGCCGACGACCAGCACGACGTGCGGCTTGCGCGCGGCATCGAGGACGAGCGGGGTCGCCACCGGTTGCAGGATCTCGGCGATGTCGTCGGCGAAAGCCGCGCGCACTTCCTCGTCGGTCACTTCCTTGCCGAAACGCTCCTTGCCCAGCTTGCCGACCAGCCGGGCCGCGACGCTGACGCCGAGATCGGCCTGGATCAGCACTTCCTCCAGATCGTCCAGCGTCGTCTGGTCGAGCTTCTTCTTGGTGAAGAGGCTGGTGATGCTCTCGGTGACGCGCCGGGTCGACTTGGAAAGCCCCGACCGCAGCCGCGACAGCCAGCCCTTTTTCTCGGTTTCGCCTTTTTCGGCTTCCATCGTGTCGCTCACGTCGGCACCTCAGGCGAGCAGCGAGGCATCGAGCTCACCCTTGAAGGCGACCGCGATGCCGCCGGTCATGAGCACGTGGCCGTCGCGCAGCCACTCCAGGGTGAGCGTCCCGCCATCGACGATCACCTCGGCCTTGCGGTCGACCAGGCCGCGGCGGCTGGCGGCGACGACGGCGGCGCAGGCGCCCGAACCGCAGGCGAGCGTGAGGCCGGCGCCACGTTCCCAGACCCGCAGCCGCAATTTGCCGTCACCCAACGGCTGGACGACCCCGATGTTGGCGCGCTCGGGAAAGAACCGGTGGTGCTCGAGCTTGGGACCGAGCTCGGCCAGCGGGATCGCCGCGAGATCGTCGACGAAGAAGGTGGCGTGCGGGTTGCCCATGTTGGTGCCGGCGGGATCCTGCAGCGGGCCGAGCCCGACCGGCATGTGGTTGGTGTCGCAGGCCTTGGCAACCGGGATCTCGCGCCAGTCGAGGCGCGCCAGACCCATGTCGACGGAAATCACGGGCAGCCCGTTCCGGCCCATGCCGGTCTTCTGCGATTCCAGCAGGCCCGAGATCGTCTGCACCGTGACCTGGTCGGTCTTGCGCTCGTCCATCACGACCGAGGCGACGCAGCGCGTGGCGTTGCCGCAGGCGCCGGCCTCGCCGCCGTCGGGATTGTAGATACGCATGAAGACGTCGGCGTCGCGCTCGGTCGGCGCCTCCAGCACGATGAGCTGGTCGCAGCCCACACCCAGGCGCCGGTCGGCGATGGCGCGACGGCGCTCGAGCGTGAGATCGAGCGCCACGGCGCGCGCATCGAGCACCACGAAGTCGTTGCCCAGGCCGTGCATCTTCAAGAATGGCATCTTCAGGAACGGCGGTCTGCCCATGCGGCGCTATATGGCCGTTCGACCGGGCCAGCGCAACGAGCGCGGCCGGACCTGCCCGGCATGGGGTCCGCCGATCTCGCGCACATCCAGAGTGGCCAGGCGCTTGGTGTAGATCGTCAGATGCAGGATGCCGAGCGCCTCGTAGGGCATGGCGGGCTCGACGAACAGGCCACGGTCGGCGTCCCAGGCCGGTGTCGAATGGTGCACCGGCCAATTGCAGCGGCTGGGCAGCGGTTCGCAGGCAAAACCCTTGTCGTAGACCAGGACGTTGAGCGTGATCTGGTCGGTCATGTCGGTGGACCGCTGCAACGTCCCGCCCAACAGGTCCGCCCAGCCGCGCCAGTGCGGCGCATCGGCAGGCAGCGCGAAGACGCCGGCATTGATCAGCGGATAGCGCACCAGCCTCTCCGCCGTTTCCCTGTCGAAGCAGGCCTCGAAGGCCGCGCCATTGACCGACGAGAATTCCTTCCAGGCGTGACGATAGTGCCGCATCGAGCGATGGATCTCCGGCGCCACGGCGAGCTTGCCGGTGCGCGCGGCCGCGAGGAACAACGCGACCGCGTCGCCCTGCTGCACCCAGCAATCGCCGTCGATCCAGAGATAAAGATCGAAGCCCGGGAAATAGCGCGGCAGGAACGGCCGCGCGGTCAGCGCCTTGTAGCCGTCCTTCAGCCTGTCGCGGCCGGGAAAGTCGAAATCCCATTCCGGCACGACGAGGTCGGCCCCCTGCCCCTGGCACCAGGCACGCTGCTCGTCGGTCAGGCCGCAATCGAGGACACCGAGGGCCAGTGCACGGCCCTCGGCCGTCGCCCGCAACGAACCGATGCAGTCGCGCATCAGGCCGAAATAGTTGGCGTCGCCGCCGGTGATCGCAATGGCTCGTTCCGACACGTGATCAGGATGGCGCATCGGGACTTTGCTGTCGCCTGCCATTGCGCCACAGTCGGCCGGCGGAGGAAATTCCATGGCCAAGCACGTCGACTACTACGTCTCGCTCAATTCCCCCTGGACCTATCTCGGCTCGGCGCGTTTCGAGGCCATGGCCAAGAAATACGGCGCAAGCGTCACGATCTGGCCGGTCGATTTCGGGTCGGTGTTCTCCGTATCGGGTGGCCTGCCGCTGCCCAAGCGGGCGCCGCAGCGCCAAGCCTATCGCATGATGGAGCTGAAGCGCTGGCGCGCCCATACCGGCGTAAAACTCACGCTCGAGCCCAAGTTCTTTCCCAGCAACGAAGTGCCGGCGGCCAAGTGCGTCATCGCGCTCCGCGAGCAGGGCCGCATGGCCGATGCGATCAAGGTGGCACATGCGGTGATGGCCGCGATCTGGGCCGAGGAGAAGAATCCCGGCGATCCCGCGACGCTGAAGCAGATCATCGCCGGCTGCGGCCTCGATGCCGACGCGATCGTCAAGGCGAGCGAAGCGCCCGGGATCGCCGAGAAGCGCGAGGCCTACACCAAGCACGCGATCGCTGAGAATGTCTTCGGTGCACCCTCGTTCGTGATCGACGGCGAGATCTTCTGGGGCCAGGACCGGCTCGACTTCGTCGACCGCAAGCTCGCGTCCTAGTCAGACCTGGAGATAGGCCGCGGCGGTAACGGCCAGGCCGTTGTTGGCCATGTGCGCCACCAGCGACGGCCACAGCGAACCGGTGCGCCAGCGCAGCCAGCCGAACAGCAGGCCGAGCGGCAGCACGAGGAAGGCGTGCGCGGGCTCGACGTGGGCGGCCGCGAAGGCCAGCGAACTCGCGACGAACGCCACGCCTCCTCCCCAGCGGCTTTCGAGCCAGCCGTAGAGCAGGCCGCGGAAAACGAGTTCCTCGACCAGCGGCGCCAGCCCCCCGAGCAGGGCCAGGCTGATCAGGAACGCCGCCGGCTCGTGGGCGATCTTCATCGCCTGTTTGACGCCCTCGGCCTCAGGCCCGACCTGGCTGACGGCAATCGACACCGCCGCGGTGCCCAGCGTGCCGAACAGCACCGGCCGCCAGCCGACGGCCCGAAACCCCAATGCCGGCAGGGCGACCGGCCCGAGCGGCGCCACCGCCACGATCACCGCCAGCAGGCCGGCGCCGAAGAACCCTCCGAGAAGCGACACCAGGCTGCGATCGGGCAGCAGCCAGTAGGCGGCCAACAGGAACAGAGGCAGGGCCGCCAGGAAGACAACGATCTCGCGACCGCCGATCGACCTGGAATCGTTATGAATCAACGGGTTATGGTCAGTCGGCAAGTCTTTTGACTCCTTGGCCGGCAGGCCTTATACCCCGGCCGCTCAATCGGTCGTGCCGATTTCTACCGGTTCCCCCACCTCGGTTGCCTGAGAGGGGAGCTCCGCTGATCCGCGAAGGTTCGCGCATCGGCGCGATTGTCGTTTGGGCGAACGGGTTTCTGGATAGGTTTTTGGGCGGAGTTCTGGAACGGGCATGTTCGAAGGTCTGAGCAAACGTCTGGGCGACGTATTCGACAAACTGCGGGGGCGCGGGGCGCTTTCGGAGGCTGACGTCGAGGCGGCCCTGCGCGAGGTTCGCACCGCGCTCCTCGAAGCCGACGTCGCCCTGCCGGTCGTCCGCGACTTCATCGAGCAGGTCCGCCCCAAGGCGATCGGCGCCGATGTCATCCGCTCGGTCACGCCGGGCCAGATGGTCGTCAAGATCGTCAACGATCACCTGGTCGAGATGCTGGGTGGCACGGTGGCCGACCTCGACCTCAACGCCATTCCCCCGGTCGTCATTCTGATGGTGGGCCTGCAGGGCTCGGGCAAGACGACCTCCAGCGCCAAGATCGGCTATCGCCTGAGCCAGGGCCCGCAGGGCATGGCGGCCGAGTTCGGCGGTTCCTTCTCGGTCAAGCGCAAGGTCATGATGGCCTCGCTCGACACCCGCCGTCCGGCGGCACAGCAGCAGCTCAAGATACTGGGCGAGCAGACCGGCGTGCCGACGCTGCCGATCGTGCCGCTGGAGATGCCGCTCGCCATCACGCGGCGCGCGCTCGAGACGGCGCGGCGCGAAGGCTTCGATGTTCTCATCCTCGACACCGCCGGCCGCCTTTCCATCGACGAAGAGTTGATGAAGGAAGTGGCCGACATCAGCGAACTCGCCAAGCCCAAGGAGACGTTGCTCGTCGCCGACGCCATGACCGGCCAGGATGCCGTGAACGTGGCCAAGGCCTTCAACGAGCGGCTGGCCGTCACCGGCATCGTGCTGACCCGGGTCGACGGCGATGCCCGCGGCGGCGCGGCACTGTCGATGCGGGCCGTCACCGGCCGGCCGGTCAAGCTGATCGGCGTCGGCGAAAAGTTCGACGCGCTGGAGCCGTTCCATCCCGACCGTATCGCCGGCCGCATCCTCGGCATGGGCGACATCGTCTCGCTGGTCGAGCGCGCCGCCGAGACGATCGACAAGGAAGACGCCGAGAAGCTCGCCGCCAAGGTCCGCAAGGGCCAGTTCGACATGGACGACCTGCTCAACCAGCTGCGTCAGCTGCGCAAGATGGGCGGCCTGTCGGGCCTGATGGGCATGCTGCCGGGCGCCATGCAGGCCAAGGCCGCGATGTCCAAGGCCAAGATCGACGAAGGCCAGCTCAAGCGCCAGGAGGCGGTCATCCTGTCGATGACGCCCAAGGAACGCCGCAATCCCGACCTGATCCACGCGTCGCGCAAGAAGCGCATCGCCAGGGGATCGGGCGTGCAGGTGCAGGACGTCAACAAGCTGCTCAAGCAGCACGCCGACATGCTGAAGATGATGAAGCGCGTCAACAAGCTCGGCGAAAAGGGATTCATGCGCGGGCTCGGGGGCATGATGCAGCCGCCGGGCTTTCCGCGCTGAAGCCATTCAGGAACTCGTGAATCGGACGTATCGAAAGAGAGGATCGAAAGTATGCTAGCCATCCGCATGACCCGGCACGGCGCCAAGAAGCGGCCGTTCTTCCACATCGTGGTCGCCGACGCGCGCAGCCCGCGCGACGGCCGCTTCATCGAGAAGCTCGGGACCTACAATCCGCTGCTGCCGCGCGAGCATGCCCAGCGCATCACGCTCGACAAGGAGCGCATCGCGCACTGGCTGAAGGTCGGCGCCCAGCCGTCCGACCGCGTCGCGAAGTTCCTCGCCCAGGCCGAGCTGATGAAGCCGCGCGAGCGCCGCGAGCAGAGCAAGAAGCCGCTGCCCCGCGCCAAGACGCAGGAGCGCATGAAGGCCGCCGCGGCGGCTGCGGCGACGGCCGAGCCGGCCAAGGAGGCCGCGGCCACCTGATGGAGATCTTCTGATGACCAAGGGCCGCGTCCTGTTGGGCGTCGTCGCGGCGCCGCACGGCGTACGCGGCCTGGTACGCATCAGGAGCTACACCGAGGACCCGATGGCGATCGCCTCCTATGGCCCGCTGTCGGACGAGACGGGGAGGAAGCAGTACCGGGTCGAGGCATTGAGCGCCGTGAAGGGCGCGGTGCTGGCCCGGATCGAGGGCGTAGCCGACCGGACGGCGGCCGAGGCATTGCGGGGTTTGCGGCTCCATGTGGAGCGCGAGCGTCTGCCGGCCACGGACGAACGGGAGTGGTACGAGGCGGATATCGTGGGACTCGCCGCGGTCGACCGGGACGGCAGGGATTGGGGGAAGGTGATCGCCTTCCATGATTTCGGCGCCGGGCGAACGATGGAGGTCTCGGGAGGTAGTGCATCGCGAAGTTCGGTGATGCTGCCCTTCACCGCCGAAGCGGTGCCCGAGATCGACGTCGAGGGCGGCAAGGTTGTGGTCGATCCACCGGCAGGCGTGCTGCCGGGCGGAGAAACGAAGGAGGCGTAGAGGAACGTGTGGCGTGCGACTGCGCTCTCGCTGTTCCCGGAGATGTTTCCGGGCCCGCTGGGCGAAAGTCTTGCCGGCAAGGCGTTGAGGGATGGCGTGTGGTCGCTGGAAGCCATCGACATCCGGCGGTTCGCCGAGGACCGCCATCGCACGGTCGACGACGCGCCCTTCGGGGGCGGCGCCGGCATGGTGATGAAGCCCGACGTGCTGTCGGCGGCGATCGAGGCGGCGGCCGTGCCGGGAGTGCCGAAGGTTCTACTGTCGCCGCGCGGGACGCCTTTTTCGCAGGCGCGCGGGCGGGAGTTGGCGGCGGGACCGGGCGTGCTGCTGGTGTGTGGACGGTTCGAGGGCGTCGATGAGCGCGTCATCGAGGCCCACGCGCTGGAGGAGATTTCGGTCGGCGATTTCGTGCTTTCGGGCGGTGAGATCGCAGCCATGGCGGTGTTGGATTGCTGCGTACGGCTGCTGCCCGGCGTGATGGGCGAGCCGGCATCGGCGAGCGAGGAGAGTTTCGAGGACGGACTGCTGGAATATCCGCACTACACCCGGCCGGCGTCGTGGACCGGACCCGACGGGATCGAACGGCAGGTGCCGGAGATCCTGGTTTCGGGTCACCACGGCAAGGTCGGTGAGTGGCGGATGAAGAGACGACAAGAGATCACGCGGCGGCGGCGGCCCGATCTGTGGGCACGGCACCGGACCGCGACGGGAACCGAAGAGAAGTGACGAAAGGATGGATGCGATGAACATTCTCGATATGGTCGGCCAGACCACGATGGACAAGGTGCAGGCCGAGCGGCCGGTGCCGCGCTTCGAACCGGGCGACACGCTGCGCGTGCACGTCAAGGTCCAGGAAGGCACCCGCGAGCGCATCCAGGTCTACGAAGGCCTCTGCATCGGCCGCAAGAACGCCGGCGTGAACTCCTCGTTCACGGTGCGCAAGATCAGCTTCGGCGAAGGCGTGGAGCGCGTGTTCCCGCTCTACGGACCGGGCATCTGGGAGATCGAGGTCGTCCGCAAGGGCGTGGTGCGCCGCGCCAAGCTCTATTACCTGCGCGAACTGCGCGGCAAGGCGAGCCGCATCGCCGAGGACACCGAGGCCCAGCGCGAGCTGCTGGCGGAACAGGCCGAGGAGGCCGTGAAGCGTCCGCGCCGCGAGAAGTTCAAGAAGGAAAAGCCCAAGGCGGAGGGCAACGTCCGCGCCGCCAAGGGCGGCAGGAAGTAGGTGCAGCATGGCGTTCCGCAAGAAGGCGGCTGCGCCGCCACCTGAGCCACCCGCGCCGCGCACGCTGTTCGAGAAGATCTGGGATGGCCATGTCGTCCATCGCCAGGACGACGGCACCTGCGTGATCTACGTCGACCGTCACCTGGTGCACGAAGTCACCAGCCCGCAGGCCTTCGAGGGCCTGCGCATGGCGGGCCGGCCGGTGCGCCGACCCGACGCGACCGTCGCCGTGGCCGACCACAATACCTCGACCCTGCCGGTCAGCGCCGGCGGCGTGGACGAGGAATCGCGGATCCAGATCGAGACGCTCGAGAAGAACGTCGCCGACTTTCACGTGCCCTATTTCGGCATGGAGGATCCGCGCCGCGGCATCGTGCACGTGATCGGCCCCGAGCAGGGCCTGACGCTTCCCGGCATGACGATCGTGTGCGGCGACAGCCACACCTCGACGCATGGCGCCTTCGGGGCGCTGGCCTTCGGCATCGGCACCTCCGAGGTCGAGCACGTGCTCGCCACGCAGACGCTGATCCAGAAGCCGGCCAAGAACATGCGCGTCGGCATCGAGGGCAGCCTGCCGCTCGGCGTCACGGCCAAGGACGTGATCCTCGCCATCATCGGCCGCCTCGGCACCGCCGGCGGTACCGGCTACGTGATCGAATATGCCGGCCGCGCCATCCGCGAGATGACGATGGAAGGCCGCATGACCGTCTGCAACATGTCGATCGAGGCGGGTGCACGCGCCGGCCTGATCGCGCCGGACGAGACGACCTTCAAGTATCTCAATGGCCGGCCGTTCTCGCCCAAGGGCGGGGCCTGGGATCTGGCGCTGGGCCAGTGGCGCCGCCTGCCGAGCGACAAGGGCGCAGTGTTCGACGCGCAGCTCGACCTGCTCGCCGCCGACATCCCGCCGATGGTCACCTGGGGAACGAGCCCGCAGGACGCGCTGCCGATCACCGACGTCGTTCCCGACCCGGCCAACGCGCCGGACGAGAACCGCCGCGAGGCCTGGGCGCGGTCGCTGGCCTACATGGGCCTGACGCCGGGCACCAAGCTCGTCGACGTGCCGATAGACCGCGTGTTCATCGGCTCGTGCACCAACGGCCGCATCGAGGACCTGCGGGCCGCGGCCGAGATTGCCAGGGGTCGCAAGGTCGCGGCGGGCGTGTCGGCGATGGTCGTGCCGGGTTCGGGCCTGGTGAAGGCCGAGGCCGAGAAGGAAGGTCTCGACAGGATCTTCCTGGAGGCCGGCTTCGAGTGGCGCATCCAGGGCTGCTCCATGTGCCTCGCGATGAATGCCGACCGCCTCGAGCCCGGCCAGCGCTGCGCCTCGACCTCGAACCGCAACTTCGAGGGCCGCCAGGGCCGCGGCGGCCGCACGCATCTCGTGAGCCCGGCGATGGCGGCTGCCGCCGCCATCAAGGGCA
>MEMN01000117.1:0-19117 GCA_001767945.1 Alphaproteobacteria bacterium RIFCSPHIGHO2_12_FULL_66_14
GCACTGCCGCGCAGGTCGTCGATAGGGGTGAGCGGCGCGAGATGGGCGAGGTCGACCCTGTCGGCCAAGCTTCCATCCAAGGGCGCGCCCACGAGCGCCGCTTCGAGTGCCGGCAGCCGCTGGGCGACGGCCGAGCAGGCGCCGACGGCGACGCGGGCGTTGGCGACACGGCTGTCGGCGATCTCGAGAGTGGCCGCGACCATGGCGATCGAGATCACGAGATAGCGCCGGGCGCCGAGCTTCAGGAAAGCACTCCTCGCCTCATGTGCGGGCTTGGGAACATGGATCGCCACGACCAGCTCACCGGGCGCCAACGCGGTGCGGCGAACGCCGATGATGAACCGATCGAGCGGCAGGCGCCGCGTTGCGGCCCGGCTCGCGAGCTCGACGTCGGCGCCCAGTGTCAGCAGGCAGGGCACGCCGTCGGCTGCCGGCGAAGCGTTGCAGAGGTTACCGGCCAGCGTGCCGGCATTCTGGATCTGGCGGCCGCCGACCTCACGCGCCGCCTGCTTCAGGCCGTCGAACAAGGGCGGCAGGTCGGCCTCCAGAAGTTCGCTCCAGGTCGTGGTGGCGCCCAGCCGCCAGCCCGTGGAAATGCCAGAAATGCCGCGTAAAATGGGGATCGCACTGATGTCGAGGACATCCTCCTCGATCGCCCGGCCGACCCGCGCAGGATAGAAATCGGTGCCGCCGGCCAGCACGGTGTGCGGCCGCGCCAACGCGAGAAGCGCCTCCTCAAGGCGGTGAGGACGAAGGTAATCACCCATATCGTTCGTGTACGTACGATGGCCAGAGAGGCCACGCGAGTCAAACGATTGAGGCCGCTTTAGGCGATCTTGGACAGGAGGTCGAGAAGCTGCCGCTGCTCCTGAGCGGTGAGCGGCTTCATGGTCTCGCGCGACACCGCCGGGCCATTGATCAAGAGCTTGTTCACCAGCCGCTGACCTTCCGTGGTCAGGCTCAGCAGCGTACGCCGAGCGTCGCCGGGGTCGGGTCGCGAGTCGACGAGGCCTCGCTCCTTCAGTCTCCGCACCACGCCCTGCATCGTGGCCTTGTCCATGCCGACCAGACGGCCGAGCAGATTCTGCGACAGCTCGGTGTACTCGTTCAGCTTCACCATGCTGGAGTACTGGGTCGGCGTGATGTTGGGGTCGCCGATGCTGACCTGAAAAATGGCACTGGCGCGTTGATGGGCGCGACGCAACAGGTAGCCTACTTGCTCTTCGATGCGGTATGGCCGCGATGCCGGACTTGATGCCGACTTTGGCTCTTGCTGTTTTCTTGCGACGTTGCTTCGCATCGCCCCCGCCTCTGTTGCTCCTTGGCTACACCGGCCGCGCGCGTCGCACAACGGTCACATAACACTCGCGTGTGGCGGTGAATGATCGCGCCCTCTTGACTCATTCGCGCCGACGCGGCAGCGCGAGACTCTCGATCGACTGCAACCTTGCGCCGCGCCCGCCCGGCGCGGCGCCATCCGGAACCGCGGTTCGATCGGTCGCCAGCCATGGACGGTGACGCGGCACCGAGGCGGTGGCAGTCTCCTCCGCCTCCACCATCACAGGACAGCTCAATGCCCGGCGCCCTCGAAGGCATCAAGATCGTCGACCTCACCAACATCATCCTCGGTCCCTATGGAACGATGCTGCTGGCCGACCAGGGTGCCGAGGTCATCAAGGTCGAGGCACCGGAGGGCGATGCGGTCCGCCACATCGGCAAGCCGGGCAAAACCCCTGGCATGGGCCCAACCTATCTCTATGTGAATCGCAACAAGCGGTCGCTCTGCCTCGACCTCAAGGACAAGGTGGCGCGGGCGGCGCTGCTCAAGGTGGTGGCGACGGCCGATGCCTTCGTCCACGCGCTCAGGCCGCAGGCCATCGAGGGCCTCGGGCTGGGGTACGAGGACATCAGGAAGGTGAATCCCAACATCGTCTATGTCGGCGCCTACGGCTTTTCCGCCGACGGTCCTTACGGAAAACTGCCGGCCTACGACGACGCCATCCAGGCCCGGTTCGGCATCGCCGACCTGATGGGCCGCGCCGCCGGCGACGACGTGCCGCGCTATCCACCCACCATCTTGGCCGACAAGACCGTAGGGCTCACCTTCGCGTTCTCGACCTTGTCGGCACTGATGCACCGCCAGCGCACCGGCGAAGGCCAGTTCGTCGAGGTGCCGATGTTCGAGACCATGGCTGCCTGGCTGATGGTCGAGCATCTGTGGGAACGCACCTTCAGCGACGAGGGCGAGGTCGGCTACTCGCGGCTGCTGTCGCGCAGCCGCAAGCCCTACCGCACCCTGGATGGCTGGATGGCGATCCTGCCCTACAACGACAAGCACTGGCGGAACTTCTTCGAGATCGTCGGCCGGCCCGAGGTCCTGAAGGACCCGCGCTATTCGACCCTCAACGCCCGCTCCATGCATATCTCGGACATGTACGCGATGGTCGAGGCGCTCGCCCCCAGCCGTACCACGGCCGAATGGGTGAAGCTGCTCGACGAGGGCCAGATCCCCAATGCGCCAGTCTCGCGCCCGGCCGACCTCTTCGAGGATCCACACCTGATCTGGCGTCAGCTCTTCCGCAAATACCCGCACCCCAGCGAGGGCGAGATCATGATGGTCGAGCCGCCGATGCGGATGAGCCGCACTCCGCCCGCGATCCGATCGATGGCGCCGCTCCAGGGGGCCGATTCGCGCGCCATCCTTGCCGAAGCCGGGGTGGACATGGCGGATATCGAGGCCCTGAAGACGGCGGGTGCGTTGATCGAGCCCGGCTGACGATCAAACACCGGCGGTCAGGGGCCGACCGCAAGCTCCGCCGCCGCAAGGTCCTCCAGCGCAGCCCCTACCGACTTGAAAAGCGTGATGGTCGTGGCATCGTCCGGTAGCCTGCCGGTCTGCTGCCCCCGAGTCAGCTCGAACAAGTCGGCGATGACGTCGTCTTCGTCGATGGTGCCATTGGCCAGCGGCTGGATGATGTCACCCGCCTCCTTTAGGGCTCCGGCACGGGTATCGACGTAAACCCGCGCCCGCCAGACTGCTTCGTCGTCGCTTTCGCGCATTTCGGGCGTGTAGGCGCCGACCAGATCGAGATGCTGGCCCTCGTGCAGCCACGCACCTTCGACCAGCGGCGTCTTCGACAGAGTTGCGCACGACACGATATCGGCCTCGCCGATCGCTGTCTTGCGGTCGGCCACTGCGCGCACGGCAATCGGCCGGCCGAGCGCCTGCGGTAGCGAGCCCGCGAGCGCCACCGCCAACGCCTCGGCATGCGCCGGAGTCCGGCCCCAGATGGCGACCTCTCGGATCGGCCGGACTTTGGCGTGGACGCGGATGAGCTGGGGCGCCAGGGCGCCCGTGCCGATCATCAGAAGCCGTGACGAATCGGGCCGCGACAGATAGTGCGAGGCGAGCCCCGACGCGCAGGCCGTGCGGCGCTTGGTGAGCATCGTGCCGTCCAGCATCGCCAATGTCTGGCCGGTGGCACCGTCAAGCAGGAGATACTGACCGTAGATCGATGGCAGCGCGCGCCGGTCGTTGTCCGGGAACACCGTCACGATCTTGACGCCGATCCGCGGCGCCATGGCCGAAGAGGACGACGCGCGGGTCCAGGCCGGCATCAGCAGGAGCATGGCATCGGCCGACCCGGGGCCGAGTGGCGCCCTGACCGGATGGTGATGCCGCAGGGGCATCTCGCAGCCAGCGCGGAAGAGCGACTCGAGGCGGGCGATCAGTGCGAGGTCGTCAAGAGCGGCATCGACCTCGGCGGCCGACAGAATTTTCACGAAAACGGGCCACGCGTGGCAGGCGCCGCGAGGTCCGGCGCGACCAGGGCACTTTGGCGCTCTATGGCCTTCTGGCCGGGCGATGCCGGGCCGGCGGCAGTCGGCGCGGGTTGCTGCGCGGCAAGGCCGGCGCGCAGGCGGGCGGCCTCACGTTCCAGCCGTGCGGCCTCGCTGCCGGCCTCGCGCGCGCGGCGGCGATGATGCCGGGCGGCCCACCAACCGAGGCCCAGCCCGGCCAAGACGCCCAGCAGCAGGAGGCCGACGACCAGCAGGTAGACCGGCATCACGATGACGTGGGGCAGCGGCCACAAGGCAAGCTGCACGATCTGGGTGTTGCTGACGGCCATCAGCACGCCGGCCAGGACGAAGAGCAGAAACAGGGCGCGGGAGAGGATCTTCATGCAACGGGCAGCATGGCACACTGCGACGGCAGGAGGCGAGCCAAGGCGAGGCAGCGCTACTTCTTGTCGCCCGCCTTTTCGTCAGCCGGCAACAGACCTGCCGCGCGAGCCGCTTCCTTGTTCAGCCGATCGCGCAGATCCTTGCCGGTCTTGAAATAGGGCACGCGCTTGGAGGCCACCGCGACCTGCTCGCCGGTCCGCGGATTGCGGCCAGTGCGTGGATCCCGCTTCTTCACGGAGAAAGCGCCGAAGCCCCGTAGTTCGACCCGATGGCCGGAGGCCAATGCTTTGGAGATTTCATCGAAGACCGTCGCGACGATCCGCTCGACATCCCGTTGATAGAGATGCGGATTCCGGGCCGCCAGGCGGGCAATCAGCTCGGACTTTGTCATCGCGGTTCCATGGCAAGGCCCGACGGGCCCCGAGATCAAGGATTTAAGTCTTTGATATTAAACTAAATAACAGCCTCGTCAAGCCTAAGCCCTTGAAAGCAAAAGAAAAGGCCGGCCCTTGCGGGCCGGCCTTCCATTCGATTGTCTCGAACGACCTACTTCTCGTCGTCTTCGCCCTTCTTCTGGGCCCGGCTGAGCGCCGCCCCCAGGATGTCGCCCAGGCTGGCGCCCGAGTCGGACGAGCCGAAGTCAGCCATCGCCTTTTTCTCTTCGTCCATCTCGCGCGCCTTGACCGACAGCACGACCCGGCGCGAGGCCTTGTCGATGTTGGTGATCTTGGCGTCGAGCTTGTCGCCGATGGCATAGCGGTCAGGGCGCTGCTCGGAGCGGTCGCGGCTGAGCTCGGATTTGCGGATGAAGCCCGGGATGCCGTCCTGCACCGTGACATCGATGCCGTTGTCCTGGATGCCAGCCACGATGACAGTGACCACGTCGCCCTTCTTGGCGACCACACCCACCTTCTCGAACGGATCGTTGGCGAGTTGCTTGATGCCGAGCGAGATGCGCTCCTTGTCGATGTCGACGTCGAGGACCTTGACCTTGACCTGGTCGCCCTTCTTGTAGTCGCGGATCGCCTCGTCGCCGGCCTTGTCCCACGACAGGTCGCTAAGATGGACCATGCCGTCGATGTCGCCGGGCAGGCCGACGAACAGGCCGAACTCGGTGATGTTGCGGACCTCGCCCTCGAGCTCGGTGTTCGCCGGATACTTCTCGGCGAAGGCCTCCCATGGGTTGGCCATGCACTGCTTGAGGCCGAGCGAGATGCGGCGCTTGGACATGTCGACGTCCAGCACCATCACTTCGACTTCCTGCGAGGTCGAAACGATCTTGCCGGGATGCACGTTCTTCTTGGTCCAGCTCATTTCGGAAACGTGAACCAGACCCTCGACGCCGGGCTCCAGCTCGACGAACGCGCCGTAGTCGGTGATGTTGGTGACGCGGCCCTTGAGCTTGAAGGCCACCGGATACTTGGCGCCGGCGCCATCCCAGGGGTCGCTCATCAGCTGCTTCATGCCGAGCGAGATGCGTTGCGTCTCGGCGTTGAAGCGGATGACCTGCACCTTGACCTGCTGGCCGATCGTAAGCGCCTCGGACGGATGGTTGATGCGCTTCCAGGCGATGTCGGTGACGTGCAGCAGACCATCGACACCGCCCAGATCGACGAACGCGCCGTAGTCGGTGATGTTCTTCACGACGCCGTCGAGCACCTGGCCCTCCGACAACGCGCCCATCAGGCGCGTGCGGTCCTCGGCGCGGGTTTCTTCCATGACGGCGCGGCGCGACACCACGATGTTGCCGCGGCGACGGTCCATCTTGAGGATCTGGAACTGCTGGGCCTGGCCCATCAGCGGACCGACATCGCGCACCGGGCGGACATCGACCTGGCTGCCCGGGAGGAACGCCACGGCGCCGCTCAGGTCGACCGTGAAGCCACCCTTCACGCGGCCGAAGATCGTGCCCATGACACGCTCGTTGTCGGTGAAGGCCTTCTCGAGGACGGTCCAGGCTTCCTCGCGGCGCGCCTTGTCGCGCGACAGGACGGCCTCGCCTTCCTTGTTTTCCATGCGATCGACGAAGATGTCGATCACGTCACCTTCCTTGATCTCCGGCGCACCCGTCCCGTTGGCGAACTCGCGCAGAGCGACGCGGCCCTCGGACTTGAGGCCGACATCGATGGTGACAAAATCGTTGGCAATTCGAATGACGGTGCCTTTGACGACCGATCCTTCGAAGCTCGTCGAACCGCCCAGCGATTCGTCGAGAAGTGCTGCGAACTCGTCGCTAGACGTGTCGTTCGCGGGTTTACGAAGGGCGCTGCCCTTTGCCATGTAGTACTCTCCTTCATCGATCCCGGGCGGCACTGCGCCCGTCGGCCAACCGGTTAAGTCCGGCGGATCCACTGCCTTTGAAACACCGACGCCCGGACGACACGCCCGTTCGCAATCGCCGCTTGTTGTCTTCGATCCGCCGGCGGCGACTTACGGCCCGGAGGATCGAAAGCCCTTGCGCTCGATGAACGCCAATGCGGCAGCAAACGCTGCGTCGGCATCCATGTCGCTGGTATCGAGAAGGAAAGCATCGGGTGCGGCTCTAAGGGGTGCAGCCGCCCGTTCGCTGTCGCGACGGTCCCGCTCCGCCATCTCGGCAAGAACGCGCGGTTTTATAGTGTCCACCCCCCGTTCGCGCAACTCCTGGTACCGGCGCTCCGCCCGGGCCTCCGAACTTGCCGTCACGAACAGCTTCACCGGCGCCTCGGGGCAGATGACGGTGCCGACATCGCGCCCATCGAGTACGGCGCCCGATGCTTGGGATGCGAATTTCCTCTGGAAATTCAACAGGTTGGCCCGGACATCTGGAAGGATCGCCACCTTGGAAGCCTGCTGGCCGGCGGCGTCCGTCCGCAATTCCGGATCGGTGAGATCGGGCACATCCAGACCAGCGGCAATTTCGGCCGGCGGCCGGCCGGTGCGGTGGGATCTCAGGCCAACCACACGATAAAGCAAGCCGGTATCGAGGTGGGGCAGGCCAAAATGGGTGGCCAGTCGCCGAGCGAGGGTCCCCTTGCCCGCGGCCGAGGGCCCGTCGATGGCGATGACCAGCGGGCCGGTCACGCCGGCTCGATCTTGGCGCCGAGCCCGTTCATGAGGGCCGCGAAGCCGGGAAAGCTGGTGTCGATCGGCGAGCCGTCGTCGACGGCGACCGGCTCGCGTGCGGCAAGGCCCAGCACCAGAAACGACATGGCGATGCGATGGTCGAGGTGCGTCCTGACCAGACCGCCGCCCTCCGGCGGCGCGCCCGTGCCGTGCACGGCGAGCGTGTCGGTGCCCATTTCGTGGCGCACCCCGTTCACCGTCAGGCCCGCCGCCACGCTCGCCAGCCGGTCGCTTTCCTTGGCGCGCAGTTCGGCCAGGCCCAGCATGCGCGTCGTGCCTTCGGCGCAGGAGGCCGCGACGGCGAGGATGGGATATTCGTCGATCATCGTCGGCGCCCGCTCGGCCGGCACCTCGATGCCTTTCAGCCCACCGCCTTTGACATGGAGGTCGGCCACCGGCTCGCCACCAACCTCGCGCGGATTGTCGAAGGCGATATCGGCGCCCATCTCGCGCAGCGTCTGATAGAGGCCGGCCCGCAGCGGATTAACGCCGACATTCTCGACCGTCACGTCGCTGCCCGGGCGGATCGCCGCCGCCACCACCGCAAAAGCCGCCGACGAGGGGTCGCCCGGCACCACGATGTCGCGGGCCTTCAGCTCCGGCCAGCCCACCACCGTGATGCGTTTGCCGCCGCCCTCGGCGGGACTCACCCGCACCTCGGCGCCGAAATGACGCAGCATGCGTTCGGTGTGATCGCGCGTCGCCTCGGGTTCGATCACCGTGGTCTCGCCGGCGGTGTTGAGCCCGGCCAGCAGGATGGCACTCTTCACCTGCGCCGAGGCCACGGGCAGGCGGTATTCGATCGGCACCATCTCATCGGTGCCGATCACGGCCAGCGGCATGCGGCCACCCTCGCGGCCGTGGAAACGTGCGCCCATACGCGACAGCGGGTCGATGACCCGCTGCATCGGCCGCGATCTGAGCGAGGCGTCGCCAGTCATGAAACTCGTAAAAGGGTGGCTGGCGAGAATGCCCGACAACAGCCGCGCCGAGGTCCCCGAGTTTCCAAGATCGAGCACGTCGTCCGGCGCGCGGCCGCCGCCCACACCGAAGCCGCGGATCCGCCAGAGCCCGGTGCCAACGTGGTTGACCACGGCGCCGAGCGCCCGCAAGGCGGCAGCGGTAGCGAGCACGTCCTCACCTTCCAGGAGGCCACTCACTTTGGTCTCTCCCAGCGCCAGGGCGCCGAACATCAGGGCACGGTGCGAGACCGACTTGTCGCCGGGCGCACGGACGCGACCGTGCAACCGGGCAACGGGGCGGGCGATCAGTTTGGCCGTAGCGACTCTCCCGGACAGGGCACTCTCCACGAGGGATGGCGAAAATGCGGCGCGGCGCCCTCCTAGCATGCCGGAATTTGGTTTTGACAGGGTGAAAGACGCATGACATACGCGCTCCCTCGCGGCCGATTCGGCCGAATTCAGCGGAATTCCGGGAGATTTCAGCGTGGTCAAGGCGACCTGGGGTACCAAGCGCACCTGCCAGAGCTGTGCAGCGCGCTTCTACGACCTGAACAAGAGCCCGATCAAATGCCCGAAGTGCGGCCGGGAGCATGATCGCGAGGACTTCGTGAAGGTCCGCCGCGGCCGTGGTGCTGCGGCGGCAGCGGCGGCGACCGCTGCGGCTGCGACGGCAGCAGCGGCTGCGTTGGTCAAGGCAGCGGCCAAGAAGAAGGCCGATGATGCGGCGCTCGCCGGCGACGAACTGCCCGACGTCGAGGGCGACGACGCGCTCGAGGCGGATGATCTCGCCGACGAGGCCGACGACATCGAGGTCGAAGTGGAGGTCGAGGACGACAAGGGCGAAGGTGACCGCTAGCGCCTGTTGCCAGTCCGCGGAGCAGGAATTATACCTCGCGCCGCAACCCAGAATTTCGGGGCCATAGCTCAGCTGGGAGAGCGCTACAATGGCATTGTAGAGGTCAACGGTTCGATCCCGTTTGGCTCCACCAACTAAATCGAGGGCCTGGCCGGCGACGGCCGGGCCCTTTGATTTTTCGGTAGTCGACGAGATGAAAGCGGCGGCATGGATTATCTGAAGGAACTGGCCGGACGGGCCGATCTGGGGGCCACTTGGGAAGCATGGTCACCCGAGTACCGGGTCCTGGCGATCGCCGTGGCGCTGGCCCTTGCCTATTGGATTCTGCGTGTCGCGGTTCCTGCCGTCCTGCGCGTGCTACGGCCGGTTCTGATCGCGGCATTCATTCTTGCCGCCATCTGGGCGTTGTTTCCTGAGGCGACCTGCTCGATCGAAGTGCTCTCGAAGCTGCCGGTCATCTGTTCTCGCTAGGGCACTCTTCCCCCATGAAGCCTTCGATGCGAACGTGGCGGGCGAAATGGCTACTCCCACTTCCCGGCCGACGGCCGTGCGCGGTCCGGCACTCACCTTCACCGGCGATTCCTTCCGTGATGGGCTCGATGCCACGATGGTCCATGAGCCCGACGCCATCATCGCCATGGCCGACGGCCGCATCACCCATTTTGGACCGGCGAGCCGGATCGCGCCGCTGCTGCCGGCCGGCATCACAATTCGCGACTACGGCCGGAACGCGCTGATCTCGGCGGGCTTCGTCGACAGCCACGTCCACTTTCCGCAAACTCCGATGATCGCCAGTCACGGCGCCCAACTGCTCGACTGGCTGAACAGATACACCTTCCCGACCGAACTCAAGTTCGCCGACAAGGCATTTGCGCGCAGCGTGGCCAAGCTGTTCCTGCAGGAAAATCTGCGCAACGGCATCACCACGAGCTGCGCCTACTGCACGGTCCATCCGCACTCGGTCGACGCCCTATTCGAGGAGGCCGAGGAAATCGGCCTGCGCCTAGCCGCGGGCAAGGTGCTGATGGACCGCAATGCGCCAGAGGGGTTGCTCGATACGGCGCAGTCGGGTTTTGACCAGTCGCAGGCGCTGATCCAGAAATGGCACGGCCGCGGCCGGCTGCTCTATGCCATCACGCCGCGTTTTGCCGGCACCAGCACCTCGGGGCAGCTCGCTGCTGCCGGGGCGTTGTGGCAGCAGCATCGCGACTGCTTGATGCAGACGCACATCGCCGAGTCGCGGGACGAGGTCGCCTGGATCAAGGAGCTGTTCCCGGACCGGCGGAACTATCTCGATGTCTACGACCACCACGGCCTGTGCGGGCCGCGTGCGGTCTTCGGGCATGGCATCTGGCTGGACGAGCCCGAGATGCAGCGCCTGCACGAGAGCGGCGCGGCAATCGCGCATTGCCCAACCTCGAATTTCTTTCTCGGCAGCGGCGCCTTCAACATTGCGTGCGCCGTCCGGAAAGAGCGACCGGTGCGGGTCGGCTTGGGAACCGATATTGGCGCAGGCACGTCGTTCTCGATCCTGGCGACGCTCGACGCCGCCTATAAGGCCAGCCAGCTCAACCGCCAGTCCCTGTCGGCCGGGCATGCCTATTATCTCGCGACCCGTGGCTCCGCCCGGGCGCTCTATCTCGACGACAAGGTCGGCAGCATCGCCGCCGGCATGGAAGCCGATCTCGTGGTGCTCGATATGCGATCGACGCCGCTGATCGACTCCCGGATGAACGAGGCTCGGGACTTCGCCGAACAGCTCTTCATCCAGATGACCCTGGGCGATGACCGCGCCGTGCAGGCCACCTACGTCGCGGGCCGGCTGGTCCATGCCAAGGCGTCGGGGTCCGCCTCGCGCCCTAACCGCTCTCCGTAGTGTGAAATTTGGATGGCACACCATAAATATAGTGGCCGGGGCGGTTTGATCAGAGTACGATTCGTTCGGTAGCTGAAGGAGGTCGTTTATCCGTCCAAGGAGCTTGCGCCCCGACGGAGTCTGGATCACCGGCGGAACATCCGCCGAGTGCCCTCTGAGCCGCACCTTCGGTACTGCCCATCGTCGACGCCTCCGCTTGCGGGGGCGTTTTTTATTGTCGGCGATCGGTTCCGTCCCTCTGTCCCAGCCTCCGGAGTACGCAAATGGCAAAACGAGCCACACGCCGCGCCAAGCTGCACGCCATCGATAGCGCCCGTGTTCACAATCTCGTCTTCGACAAGTCTCCGGCCAACGACAGGGATCAGAGCTACATCCGAAAAGTCCGACCGCGCAGCGACAACCAACGCATATTGATGGAGGCCATAGAGGCCAAACCGCTCACCGTCGCCCTCGGCCCGGCCGGCACCGGCAAGACCTATCTGGCAATCTGTGCCGCCGTGGAAGCGCTGGATTCCGGCTCGGTCACGCGCATCGTGCTGTCGCGGCCGGCGGTCGAGGCCGGCGAGAACCTCGGCTTCCTGCCCGGCGACATGCGCGAAAAGCTCGATCCCTACCTGCGTCCCCTATGGGACGCGCTGAACGACCGGCTGGGCGCCAAGCGCCTGCGCCAGCATCTCGACGACGGCACGATCGAAATCGCGCCGGTGGCGTTCATGCGCGGCCGCACCCTCAACAACAGTTTCGTGCTGATCGACGAGGCTCAGAACTGCACCTACGGCCAGCTCAAGATGCTGCTGACGCGTCTCGGCTGGCATTCCACCATGGTCATGACCGGCGACCCCGACCAGACCGATCTGCTGCCGGAACTCTCGGGTCTGGCGTCGATCGGCAAGAAGCTGGATGGGCTCGACGACGTGGCGGTGGTGCATCTCACCGACCAGGATGTGGTCCGCCACCCGCTGGTCGGCCGCATGCTGTCGGTGCTTTAAAGCGACCGAACTTATCCACACATTGAAGCGCGGCAGACGATCGGACTGAATCGGGAACGTCTGCCGCGGTGAGTCGATAATTTGAAATGGAAATAATCTGAATATATCAAGTATTTCAGCGTGTTAACCTTCAAATAGCGACCGACTGCCACCACGTTCCCATTGAGTCAATACAGTGACGTTGTCGTAACGTCAGGCAGACGCCAGGTTTCTTCACAGACTTCCCCACATGCCGCTGCCGCCTTGTCGGCGGGCACCGGTCAACCCATTGTGCGCGCCCATCCGGCCCCGAGCGATCCCGCCCCGTGAGCACCGAAACCGACACCGAAACCAGCCAGAAGCCCAGCGAGGGTTCGCTCGCCGACGGCATGCGGATCATTGCCGAGTTCGTGCATACCCTGCCGCGCAAGCCCGGCGTCTATCGCATGATCGCGACCGACGGCGAGGTGCTCTATGTCGGCAAGGCGAAGTCGCTGCGCAGCCGCGTCGCCGCCTACACCCAGCCGATGCGCCTCGCAACGCGCCTGATGCGCATGGTCTCGGCGACCACGACCATGGAATTCTCAGTCACCGACAGCGAAGCCGAGGCGCTGCTGCTCGAGAACAACCTGATCAAGCGCTTCCGACCGCGCTTCAACGTGCTGCTGCGCGACGACAAGTCCTTTCCCTACATCGTCATCCGCCGGGACACCGAATGGCCGCAGCTCGCCAAGCACCGCGGTACGCGCGAAACCGGCAACGAGTATTTCGGCCCCTTCGCCTCGGCCACCGCGGTCAATCGCACGCTCTATGCCCTGCAGCGCGCCTTCCCGTTGCGCTCCTGCTCCGACGGCGTCTTCGTCACGCGCACCCGGCCCTGCCTGCAATACCAGATCAAGCGCTGCACCGCGCCGTGCGTGGGCCGCATCGAGAAGGCCGAATACGCGTCGATCGTCGACGAGGTGCGCGGCTTCCTGGGCGGGCGCAACCGCGAGATCCAGCAGGCGCTGTCACAGCGCATGGAAAAGGCCTCGGCAGATCTGGAATTCGAAGGTGCCGCAGTGCTGCGCGACCGCATCCGGGCGCTGACGCAGATTCAGTCGCATCAGTCGATCAGCCTGCCCTCGATCGAGGAGGCCGACATCTTCGCCGCCCACGCCGACGGCGGTCAGGTGTGCGTACAGGTGTTCTTCCTGCGCGCCGGCCAGAATCTCGGCAACCGGGCGTATTTCCCCAGCCACGCCCGCGAGCTCGACGAAGCCGCCGTGTTGTCGGCCTTCATCGGCCAATTCTACGAGGCGCGACCGGCGCCCAAGCTGATCCTGACCAGCCACGACGTCGCCGAGCGCGAGTTGCTGGAAAGCGCGCTGGCGATCGGGGCTGGCCACAAGGTCGAGATCCGTCATCCCAAGCGCGGTGACCAGAAGGACGCCCTCGACCAGGCCGTCTCGAACGCCCGCGAGGCGCTGGCGCGACGGCTGGCCGAGCGCGGCACGCAACGCACGCTGCTGGAAGGCGCGGCTCGCCTCTTCGGCCTGGAGTCGCCACCCGAGCGCATCGAGGTCTACGACAACAGCCATATCCAAGGCACCGCCCCGATCGGCGCCATGATCGTGGCCGGTCCCGACGGTTTCATGAAGAACGCCTACCGCAAGTTCAATATCAAGACCGAGGGCGCGGCGGGCGACGACTTCGCCATGATGCGCGAAGTCATGAGCCGCCGCTTCGGCCGCGCGCTCAAGGAAAATCCCGACCGCGACGAGGAGCACTGGCCAGACCTGGTGCTGATCGACGGCGGCCAAGGCCAGCTCGAGGCGGCGCGGCAAGTGGCGACGGAACTCGGCCTCGAGGACATCGTCATGGTCGGCATCGCCAAGGGCCCGGACCGCAATGCGGGACGTGAGCGCTTCTTCATGCCCGGGCGTCCGCCGTTCTCGCTCGAGCCGCGCGATCCGGTGCTGTACTTCCTCCAGCGCCTGCGCGACGAGGCGCATCGCTTTGCCATCGGCACACATCGCGCGCGCCGGGCGGCCGACCTCACGCGTTCGGCCCTCGACGAGGTGCCGGGTATCGGCGCCGGCCGCAAGCGTGCCCTGCTCAACCACTTCGGCAGCGCCCGTGCCGTCGCCGTGGCCACAGTCGAGGACATCAAGTCGGTACCGGGCATCTCCGATGCGATCGCCCAGAAAATCCATGACCACTTCAGGGGCGGTCGTTAAGGTGGCCTCACAGGCGCAATCAATGCTGTTCAATCTCCCCAATCTGCTGACCCTGTCGCGGATCGCGGCCATTCCGCTGGTCGTGGCGTGCTTCTGGCTCGACCGTGGCTGGGCGCAGTGGTTGTCGATGATCCTGTTCGTGATCGCCGCCGTGACCGACTGGTTCGACGGCTATTTCGCGCGCCGCTACCACCAGATTTCCCGCCTCGGCCGTTTCCTCGATCCCATCGCCGACAAGCTGCTGGTCGCCGCCGCGCTGGTGATGCTGGTCGACAGTGGCACGCTGCGCGGCCTCAATGTCCTGGCGGCGCTCATCATCCTGGCGCGCGAGATCCTGGTCTCCGGCCTGCGCGAATTCCTGGCCGAACTCCGGGTCGGCGTGCCGGTCAGCCAACTCGCCAAATGGAAAACCGGCGCCCAGATGGTGGCGATCGCTGCCCTGCTGGTGGGCGATGCCGCCTCGCCTTACGTCACGCAGATCGGGATCGTCCTGATCTGGGTCGCTGCCGCGCTGACCCTGATCACCGGTTACGACTACCTGCGCACCGGCCTCAAGCACATGGCCGAGGATGCACCTCCGTCGAGCGGCCAGCCATGAAAGTCCGCTATTTCGCCTGGATGAAGCGAACCGTCGGCCTGGCGGAGGAAGAGGTCGCGCTGCCGGACGAGGTCAGGACCGTCGGCGACCTGGTGGTCTGGCTCCGCGCCCGCAGTGCCGGCCATGCCGAGGCGTTGGCGGCAGGAGCGGCCTTCGGCGCTGCCGTCGACCAGCGCACGGCGACCTTCGATGCACCGCTCGCCAAGGCCCGCGAGGTTGCGTTCTTTCCCCCGTTTACCGGCGGCTAGGACCATGACGGTACGCGTCCAGGAAGCTGATTTCGATGTCGGCGCCGAGCTCGAAGGGCTCACCGGCGGCAACAAGAAGATCGGTGGCCTGGCGGTGTTCGTCGGCCTGGTGCGCGAGATGCACACGCGGGACGGGCTGCACCGTGAGCGTATCGACGCCATGACCCTCGAGCACTATCCCGGCATGACCGAAAAGGCCCTCGAGGAAATCGAGGCCGAAGCGCGGCGGCGCTGGCCACTGGAAGCGACGCTGATCGTACATCGCCATGGCCGACTTGAAGCGGGCGATCGCATCGTTCTGGTCGCGGTCGGCTCGCCGCACCGCGAGGCGGCTTTCGCGGCGTGCGAGTTCCTGGTCGACTGGCTCAAGACCAAGGCGCCGTTCTGGAAACTCGAGGAAACGCCGAGCGGCGAGAAATGGGTCGAAGCCCATGAGGGCGACGACGCTGCCGCCGCGCGCTGGGCCAAGAAATAGACCTATCCCGCGCCCGGTTCGTCGGAATCGGCGAACGTGACCTGGAACAGCGAACCAGTCGGCTGGCGGGGAGCGTAGTCCACCCGCCCGCCCATGGCCCTCATTAGAGTGGCTGCGATGAACAGGCCGAGGCCGCCACTGGCTTCGTCGGCCGCCCGCGGATGAAAGCCGCGGTGAAATTTCTGGAACAGCGACGCGCGCTCCTGTTCGGGAATGCCGGGGCCATCATCGGCCACGTCGCATCGCCAGCGGCCGTCCTCGCGCACCAGACTCACGCGCACCTCACCGCCCGGCGGTGAAAACTTGATCGCGTTGGCGAGGAGATTGTCGAGTACCTGGTCGAGCGCGGGAGCATTGACCGGCAGCTCCACCGATTCGACCGGCGGCCGGAAGTCGAGGGCGATGCTTCGCGCCGCTACTTGAGGATGGGCTCGCTCGATGGCGGCCGTCACCACGCCGCGCAGATCGCATCGCGCGAGCGCCGGCGGCGTCTCCACCTGGGCCTCGGCGGCGTGGGCATCCAGCAGCCGGTTGACCAGCGAGATTAGGTCGCGGCAACTCCGGCCGACGTGGCCCAGAATCTCGCCCAGTCGGCCGGTTGGCGGCGCACGATCGGCGAGTACGAGAAGATCGCGCATGCCGAGCAACGGGCCACGGAGGTCATGCGCCGTGATGGCCATCAGGTCGTTGAGCTGGTCGTTCCTGCGGGCGAGCGCACGGTTGGCCGCCGCCAACGCCCGGCGCTGGAAGAATTCCTCGCGGTGCGCGCGATAGAGCAGGAGCGAGGCGAGTCCGGCCACAGTGGCGCCGGTCGTATTCTGGATGAAGACCATGAGGAGGTCCGCTCCGGGGTCGGCCTGGGTCTTCAGGAGGGCGCAATAGACAAGATGGTTGACGAACAGCAGCGGCAGAATCTGCCGCGGCGGCAACAGAAAAACGGTGGCGGCGGTGATGACACCCAGGATGTAGATGGGGTTCTGCCCGAAGGACTGGCCGACCAGGAAGTAGTAACCGTCCATGTAGGCGAGCAGGAGAAAGACCGCCGCCCAGACATAGAGTGATCGCCAGGGCGAGCCGGGCGGCAGCCGCCGAAGCCAAAAGCCGAACGCGATGAACAGGCCCGCGCTCGCCACGTCGACCATCAGGGCACGCCGCAGCCAGCCGACCGAGTCGTTCTGCCACAGCATCGCAATGGGCCAGAGAGCGAGCAGCATCGAGGCGACGAGTAGCCACGGGACGCGCCGGATATTGATGTCGACGACCTCGTACCGGAATTCCTCACGCGGATCGGCCTCCCGCGCAGCGGGCGCCATACTTAGAGGCTTCCCGTGCGGATGAAGTCGGCGGCGCAACGCTCGAGCTGGAGCGCGGTTTCGGCGCCGAGCTTGAGTTTCAGACGCTCCCGATAGGTGCCGACGGTCTTCATGCTGAGCGAGAGTGAGGCGGCGATCTCCGCCGTGCCCAGGCCGGTGCCGAGAAGGCGCAGAACCTGGAGCTCGCGGTCGGAGAGCGACTCGAGCGAGGCGGGCAGCGGTAGCCGGCCGCTGGCCGCACTTTGGAACATGGCGCGCTGGACGGCATCGCTGGCGTAGCGTTCGCCCCGCCGCAAAGCCGCCAGGGCCTCGAGAACCTTTTCTATGCCGGCATCCTTCATCAGATAGCCGCGGGCGCCCGCCTCAAAGGCGCGCGGAGCATAGACCAACTCCGGCTGCGCCGAATAAACCAGCATCCGCATCGCAGGCTGCAGATCATGCAGCTCACGCAACAATCCCAAGCCATCGCGACCGCCGAGCGTAAGATCGAAGATGGCGAAGTCGGGCCGGCGGGCCTCGACTTCCCGCCGCGCCTCCACCGGGCTCGCAGCCTCGCCGCAGACCGAGAATTGCGTCTCCTGATCGAGGATCTGGCGCAGGCCGAAACGGACGATGGAGTGATCGTCGACGATGAGCACTCTGGCTGCTTCGGACATGGACACAAGCCTCGTCACGACCCTCCCGTGTCGGTTCGGAACCTACATCAAAAATCGGCTGCGCGCGCCGACGCCCGATCGGTCCGGGAAGCATACTTTACGCTGCATGAAAGAAGCCGATCATCTTACCGCCGACTTCCGTCTGGTGCGTCTGCATATCGTCATCCTGCTGATGGCTTGGCTCGCCGGCACCGTCTTGGTGCTGGTGGCAAACGCAATGGCGCCGACCACGCCGCCCAGCCCGATCACGGCACAGTATCTCACAGCGTTGCGCGGTGGCTGGGGCTGGACTGCAGCGGGCTACGCGCTGTTCTTCGTGTCGGACAGCGCCATCGCCCTGATCGGGGTCTCGCTCGCCGCCTGGCTGCGGCCGGGGCCCGGCTTCCGGGGGCCGGCGATGATCGTCCTGTTCGCGCTTTCGGGTGTGCTGGGTATGCTGGCCGACCTGCGGATGCTGGGCGCGGCCCAGCTCCTTCGCCTCGGCTCGCCACTGCTGGCACCGGAAACCGCACCGGCCTTCCTCGACGATCTGAACACCACCTGCAACTGGCTCTCCGCCGCGAGTTTCCTGCCCGCCGGTATCGCCACCTGGCTTGCCTGCCTTGCCGCCCGGACAGCCGGTACCGGAGACGGATGGATTGCCCTCACCCGGCTTGGCGCGCTCTACCAGATCGCAGCCGGCCTGATCTCCGCCGCGGCATTCCTGACGCAGCAGCCCTTCTTGACCAACCTCGCACTGATCGCCGCAGTTGTCGGGATGCCGGTCTTCGCTGCAGTCTGGCTGGGCTGGATGCTGCAGGAGATGAAATCGCAACCTCAACCGATGGATGGACCATGAAGATCATCATTGCGGGCGCCGGTGTCGGCGGCATGGCCCTGGCCACCTTGTTGCGCCAGCGCGGTGTCACGGCCGAGCTCTACGAACGGGCGCCGAACTTCGACCACAGCGGCTACATGCTGGGCCTCTATCCTGTCGGGGCCCGGGTCTTTCACGGCCTCGATCTGATGGATGACTTCGTCGCCACCAGCGAGCGCATGGCGACCTACACGGTGTGCAACGGCCACGGCGAGGAGATCCACACCTACGAACTTGGACCGATGCTCGACCAGTTCGGCTATTCGGGCGGCATCATGCGGGGCGAATTGCTGGCGCTCCTGCGCCAGCGTTGCGCCGACGTGCCGCTGCATTTCGGTACGTCGGTCACCGACTTCGACGATTCGGGCGAGCAGGTCACCGTCCGGCTGTCCGACGGCACACAGAACACCTGCGACCTGCTGGTCGGTGCCGACGGCATCCATTCCGGTGTGCGGCAGAAGCTGTTCGGCGGTGATGCGCCGGACCATGAGACCGGCTGGGGCTGCTGGGTCTGGATCGTGCGCAACACGTCGCGCCCGGCAACCGCTGTCCGCGAGCATTGGGGCGCCGGCCGCTTTCTCGGAGTCTATCCGATCAAGGGCGGACTCGGCGTGGTGGCGGCGGGTCCCAGCCGGACCGTGGGACCGGAGGCCGTCGGACGCGACGGGCGCAAGGTGAAGGAGCATTTCTCCGCCCTCGGCCCCTCCGTGTCCGATCTGGTCGACGCCTTGCCCGACGATCTCGGCGGCACCTTCTGGTGGAAACTCTCGGACCATCGCAGCAAGAGCTGGGTCAAGGGG
>MEMN01000117.1:19123-24250 GCA_001767945.1 Alphaproteobacteria bacterium RIFCSPHIGHO2_12_FULL_66_14
GCCCTGTTGGGCGACTCCGCTTGTGCCTTTCTGCCGACCGCGGGTGTCGGCGCCTCAATCGCCCTGGAATCTGCCGCTGTGCTCGACGACGAACTCGGCCGCACCGATGCCCGTTTCCTGGCCGGCGCCCTCGCCCGCTACGAGGAGCGGCGCAAGGCGCGGGCCGAAGCCTTCCAGGCCGATTCACGGAAGCTCGCCTCGATGATGATGATCGAGTCCGTGGGAATGTCGTGGGGTCGCGACCAGCTGATGAAGTTCTACACCCTCGACATGCTGGCCAAGACCATTGCGCAGTCCCTAGCCAAGCCCATCTAGACACAATGAGGTTTCTCCTGCTCGGTGCCAGCGGCGGCGTGGGCCGACGTATCCTGGTGCGGGGCCGGACGCGCGGTCACACGATCCGCGCGCAGACGCGCGACGCCGCTAGGCTCACCGGCCAGCCGTCCGGCATCGAGGTCGTCGCCGCTGATCCAACCGATGCGGTTGCGTTGCACGCACTCGTCACCGGACAGGAGGCGGTGATCATTTCACTGGGCACCACGCCCGGACGAAGGACGACATTGTTCTCCGACGTGACGGCCAAGCTGATCACCGCGATGGCGGCCGAAGGCGTCAGGCGCCTGGTTGCCATCACCGGCGTGGGGGCTGGCGAGACGCGTGGTCATGGCGGCTTCTTCTACGACCGCATCATCTATCCGCTGTTCACGCGCCCCTTCTACGAAGACAAGGATAGGCAGGAACGCCTGATCCGCGAGTCGACCCTCGACTGGGTGCTGGTGCGGCCGGCGCCGTTCAAGGCCACGGCGGGATCGACGCCCCTGGAGATCCTCACCGAAATCCGACCCGATACCGCCTTGCGCCGGATCACGCGCGACGAAGTCGCGTCGTTCGTGCTGGACCAGCTTGTCGACGATCGTTACCTGCGCCGGCCGGTCTTCATCGGACACACCATATAAGCCAGCCAAGACCTCTCTAGCCGAGTGCGACCAGCGCCAGATTCGAAAGTCCCCCCGCGCGGAGCCGGTCTGCCGCCATGAGAGCCCGCTGGCCGCTGCGACAGCACAGCACGACGCGACGCGCTCGCGGCGCGCGCAATGCCAGCAACTCGATGCTGTCCACCGTGAGCCGATGCGCGTCGGCAAACGGCGATGCCGGTGCCTCTTCCAGACTACGCAGATCGACGACGGTATCGTCGGTCGTGACATCGGCCGGCACGATGAACGGCGCGAAGGCATCGGGCTCGGGACTGCCGGCAAAGCCGAAGCCGCCGAACGCGATCTTACGCGCGTCGAAGGTGACGACCCGCCCCAGCACCGTGGGCTCGAGGCCGAGGAGCAGATGCAGCGCCAGGTGGGCCTGCAGGCCGCCCAGCACTGCCACGGCCGTCCCCAGGACGCCGACGCTGGCGCAGGTTCCGCCGCCCATCGACACGTCGGGAAAGACCGCGCGGTAGCTCGGACCGCCACCGCAGAAGGCGCCGGCATAGCCCGTCATGCCGACGACCGAGGCACTGACCAGCGGCTTGGTGGCGGCGTGGCAGGTGTCGCTCAGGATGTAGGTGACGGCAAAGCTGTCGGCTGCGTCGACCACGAGGTCCGCTTCGGCGACCAGGCGCGCGGCATTCTGCGGTGTCAGGCGCTCGGCATGAGCATCGATCTGCAGCCCGGGATTGAAGCCCCGTAGCGCCGCACGCGCCACCTCGACCTTGGGTCTGCCAATATCGGCCATCGCGTAGAGAGGCTGTCGGTGAAGGTTCGTCTCTTCGACCACGTCATGGTCGACGATCGCGAGGCGACCAACGCCGGCGCCGACGAGATACTGCATCACCGGACAGCCGAGGCCGCCTGCGCCGACGACCAGCACCGATGCAGCGGCAAGCCGTGCCTGACCGGTGTCGCCGACTTCGGGCAGCACGGCCTGGCGAGCGTACCGGCCGCTCATACCAGCCTCCGCGTGGCCGCCAGCCAAACTCGCGCCTGACCTACGGGATCGACATGGTTCACGATGTCGCCGACGACCGACACGATATCCGCGCCGGACTCCAGGCAAAGCAGCGCGCGATCGAGCTTGAGCCCACCGATCGCCACCAGCGGCCGGTCGCCAACCAGCTTCTTCCATTCGGTGAGGCGCGCCGGGCCCTGCGGTGCCCACGGCATCTGCTTCAGCTTGGTGGGATAGATCGGCCCCAACGCCACGTAGTCGGGATCGATCGCCAGCCCCTTCTTGAGTTCGGCATAGTCGTGGGTGCTGACGCCGATACGGATGCCGGCGCGGCGCAACGCCTTCACGTCGGCGGCCAAAAGGTCCTCCTGGCCGAGGTGGACGTAATCGCAGCCCTCGTCGATGGCGGCCTGCCAGTAGTCGTTCACGACGAGCTGCGCGTCGTACGGCGCACAGACGGACTTGGCCTCGCGCAGCTGGCGTCGCACTTCGGCGTCGGGCTGCTCCTTGATGCGCAACTGCACGAGCTTGACCCCCGCCGGGACGAGACGCGTCACCCAGCCGACATCAGGCACGACAGGATAGAACGGATCGAGCATGTCTCGCCTCACTCTTCAATCTCCGAGCGCTGCCTTGCCGATCACCGGTGTCGACGGCGCCGCCATGTCGCGCGGTTCGAGGGGTTGCGCGAGGTACGCGGCGCGGCCGGCTTCAACGGCGAGCGCGAAGGCCCGCGCCATCTCGACTGGATCTCCCGCCTCGGCCACCGCCGTGTTGAGCAGCACGGCGTCGTAGCCCAGTTCCATCGCGGCGGCCGCGTGCGAGGGCACGCCCAAGCCGGCATCGACCACCAGGGGGATGTCGGGAAAATGCGCCCGCAGCGAGCGCAGGCCATAGACATTGTTGAGGCCGCGCGCCGAGCCGATCGGCGCGCCCCACGGCATCAGGACGCGGCAACCCGCCTCGACCAGGCGGTCGGCGACCACGAGATCCTCGGTGGTGTAGGGAAACACCTCGAAGCCGTCCTCGGCCAGGATGCGCGCCGCCTCGACCAGCCCGAAGACATCGGGCTGCAGCGTGTCGGCATCGCCGATCACCTCGAGCTTGATCCAGGTCGTGTCGAACAGCTCGCGCGCCATGTGGGCGGTGGTTACCGCTTCCTTCACGGAATGACAGCCCGCCGTGTTGGGCAGCACGCGCAGGCCGAGCGCGCGGATCAGCGACCAAAAACTCTGGCCGGCGCGATCGGCGCCGCTTTCGCGCCGGAGCGATACCGTAACGACCTCGGCGCCCGAGGCCTTGATCGCCTCAACGAGGATCGCGGGCGATGGATAGCGCGCCGTGCCGAGCAGAAGGCGCGAAGAGAGTTCTACTCCGTAGAAGGACATCTCAGCCTCCCTGCATGGGTGCCACAACTTCTACGCGGTCGCCGTCGGTGAGTTGCGTCGCCGGTCGTGCGGGTACCGCAACGAAACGGCCGTTCAGCGCCGTCGCGATCTTGCGGCCGCCGTAGCCCAATGCTTCGAGCGCCGCGGCCAGCGTGCCCGGTTCGACGTCATGCGCGTCGTCGTTCAGGAATATCCGCATGGTTGGTCTCCATCTGAATGGTGTCGGCGACTTGCCGCGCCAACGCCGGCGCCAGCAGGAAACCGTGACGGAACAGGCCGTTGGCGCGCAGCACGCGGCCCTCGCGCCGGACCTGCGGCAGATTATCGGCGAAGGCCGGACGCAGATCGGCGCCGAGTTCGACGATCTCGGCCTCGCCGAAGGCGGGGTGAAGCGCGTAGGCCGCATTCAGGAGCTCGACTGTCGAACGGACGCTCGCGGCGCCGCGTTGCTCGCTTTCGATCATGGTGGCACCGATCATGAAGAGGCCTTCGCCGCGCGGCACGATGTAGAGCGGAATCCGCGGATGCAGCATGCGGACGGGCCGTGTGAGCGTTATGTCGCGGCAACGCACCACCACCATCTCGCCACGCACACCGCGCAGATCGGGCAGCACATCGCGCGCGACAAGCCCGCGGCAATCCACGACGATGTCTCCCGGGGCAGCATCAGGCGACAGCTCGACGCCGAAGCGGACCGGGACGCCCCGCTCCGCAAGGCGTTTGACAAGGGCCGCGAGCGCCCGGCGTGGATCGAGATGCGCCTCGTCCGGAAAGAACAAGGCCCGGCGGTAGCGGCCGGCGAGATCGGGCTCGAGGGACGCGATGCGATCTGCGCCAATCCAGTCGAAACGCTCGGTGCGCTGGGCGAAGCGCGTGAGATCGGCCGCATCCCGTGGCTGCGCTACGACCAAACTGCCGTTGCGGGCCGTGCCGGGGAAATGTTGCGACCACCAATCGATCGAAGATGCGCCCCTCTCGGCGACCACGGCATCGGTCGTGGCGCGCTCGCACCACGGCGCCAGCATGCCGCCGGCCTGCCAGGAACAGCTGCCCTCGCCAAGGGCGCGGCCGCGTTCGACCACCTCGACCCTGGCCCCGCGTCCGGCAAGCTCAAGCGCGCAACAGAGGCCTGCAACGCCGGCGCCAATGACGGTGATTGAATGTCGTTTCACTCGACGAACTCCCGTTCCTTCGCCGGCATGATCCGGATCAGGTTCAAAGGGTTCAGCCGGCCGGCTGTCTCAGCCCGGCCCCTTGCGGAAACCGGACACCCCTCGGACGTCGTCGAGAGAAGGGGATTGAAACCCCTGCTGTCAAGCCGCCAGCGGCTTGGCCGGCGCCATGAGATGTGTCGATTCGCCGAAGCCCTCGGAATCGGGCTTGCGCACGAGCTTCTGGAAGTCGGACATCAGGGTCTTGGCGACCGGGCCGGCCTGATAGTGGTGCCCGTCGACCGAGCCCACCGGCACGATCTCGGCCGCGCTGCCGCACAGGAACACTTCGCTCGCGTCGCCAAGTTCCTCCGGCATCACATCGCGTTCCTCCACCACCCAATCGCGCTTCTTCGCCATGCCCATCACCGCCCGCCGCGTGATGCCGTCGAGGAAGTTGTGCGGCGTTGGCGTCACCAGCTTGCCGTCGATCACCAGAAAGATGTTGGCACCTGTCGTCTCCGCGAGGCGGCCCTGCCAGTCGAGCATCAGCGCGTCGTCGAAGCCCGCCTTCAGCGCACGGTCCTTCTCGATGCCGCAGATGACGTAGAGGCCCGCCACCTTGGCGTGGCCCGGCGCCGTCTCTG
>MEMN01000117.1:24262-24862 GCA_001767945.1 Alphaproteobacteria bacterium RIFCSPHIGHO2_12_FULL_66_14
GGTACTTCGCCAGGGTGACGTTGATCCCGGCGTCGCGTGCCTGCACGGAAAGCCGGCCCTCCTGCGCCCAGGGCGCGATGGCGAGATGCACCGTCGTGCCGATGGCCGATACGCCCAACACCTCCGAACCACGCCATGCAATCGGGCGGATGTAGCCGCCGGTGAGGTTGTTGGCCTTCACGACGGCGCGCGTCGCCTCGTCGATCTCCTCGCGCGACCACGGCAGGTCATAGTCGAGCAGACGCGCCGAGCGGATCAGGCGCGCGCTGTGGGCGGCGAGGCGGAAGACGCGGCCCTCGTAGATGCGCTCGCCCTCGAACACGGCGGAGCCGTAGTGCAGCGCGTGGGTCAGCACATGCATCCGGCTTTCGCGCCAGGGCACCAGCCTGCCGTCCAGCCAGATCACGCCGTCTCGGTCATCCATCGTTAAGGACATTGCGATATCCTCTCTCCAATGATTCCAAATGGGTCTTTTCAGACAGTTGATACACAACTATCTGTCTAGATAGGTCAATAATACTGACCTTGTCAACACGACTGCCCTAAGGCCCTGATCGGCCGTGATTCTTCAGGCGAGAAGCGGCTCCATCCCGGGGTCGC
>MEMN01000117.1:24873-28184 GCA_001767945.1 Alphaproteobacteria bacterium RIFCSPHIGHO2_12_FULL_66_14
CGCTGCAGGTAGGCGCGGATCGCGGGATAGGGCCCGAGATCAAGCGGCAGGAAGAGACGCATCGTCGTCAGCGAGAAGACGATCATGATGTCGGCCGTCGTGAATTCGCGGCCGGCGAAGTAGTCGGCCTTCGCAAGGCGCGCCTCGACCAGGCCAAGCGCGAGATCGAGCCGGGCCTTCATGGCACGCAGCATGGGATTGTCCGCGGGCAGGTTCAGGCGGCCCAGGATCATGTTCCGCCCCAACGCCGGCTGCAGCGTGCCGTTGGCGAAATGGAACCAGTAGAGGAACTGGGTAAAGTCGGGATGATCGGCGGAGAGCACCAGGCGACCTTGGCCGTATTTGGCGACGATGTAGTCGATGATGGCGGCGGACTCGGCCAGCACCACATCGCCGTCGGTGATCGCCGGTGCGGCGCCAATCGGATGCAGCGCCTTGTAGTCGGGTTGCGCGAGCCGGGTAACGGGATGGCGGTCGTAGACCTTCAGCTCGTACGGGATGCCGAGTTCCTCGCAGAGCCAGACGATCCGTTCGGACTGCGACTTGCCAAGATGATGAACGGTGAGCATGCGACAGAAAATGTCTGAAAAACGGCAAGCTCGCAACGCCGGCTCATTGGGGTGTCAACGCGGCGCGCCCGCTCTATAGTCGCGGCCAGTTAGAAGCATGGTTGAATCCAGATCCCCCGCTAATCCGCTGTTTTTGCGCGAAGAGGAACTGCGCCAGGGCATCGAGCTGATGTTCTATGCCTATCGGGACTTCACGTTCGAATCGGACCAGCACCTCAAGCGCTACCAGCTCGGACGGGCGCATCATCGCGCGCTCTACTTCATTGGCCGCCATCCTGGCGAGACCGTCGGCCACCTGCTGTCGATTCTCAAGGTCACCAAGCAATCGATCAGTCGTGTGCTGAAGGACCTAATAGACCAAGGCTACGTCGAGCAGAAGAGCGGTGCGCGCGACCGCCGTGAACGCCGGCTGTGGCTGACCGACAAGGGCACGAAGCTGGAGCACGACCTGACCGACCGCCAGAGCCAGCGCTTTGCCCGCGCCTACCGAGAGACCGGCGCCGATTCGGTCGAGGGCTTCCGCAAGGTCCTGCTCGGCTTGCTCGATCCCGCCGAACGCACCGTGGTCGACAAGCGGGTGCGGGGCGGGCGCTGACCGGCATGGACGCCTCGGCTGACAAGCCGCATATCCTGGTCGTCGATGACGACACGCGCCTGCGCGAACTCCTGAAGTCGTTCCTCTCGCGCAACGGCTTTCGCGTCAGCACCGCCGGCCACGCGGCCGAGGCGCGCCAGCGCCTGCAGGCGCTCGACTTCGACCTGATCGTGCTCGATGTCATGATGCCGGGCGAGACCGGCCTCGACTTCGCGACCCAGCTGCGCCGCACCGACGACGTCCCGATCCTCATGCTGACGGCCATGGGTGATACCAAGGATCGCATCGCCGGCCTCGAGACCGGCGTCGACGACTACCTCGGCAAACCGTTCGAGCCGCGCGAACTGTTGCTACGCATTCAGAATGTGTTGCGCCGTGGCCGGTCGGGCGCCGGCGCCGGTTTGCCGGCCGAACCGCAACGTCTCATTGCGTTTGGGCCGATGCAGTTCGACGCCGAGTTGGGCGAACTCACGCACAAGGGCAAGCGCGTGGCACTCACCGACGCCGAGGTGGCGCTGCTGCGCGCCTTCGCCGGCCGCATGGGCGAGGTGCTGAGCCGCGACACGCTGTGCAAGAGCGTCGGCAGCGCCATCAACGAGCGCGCCATCGACGTCCAGGTGACGCGGCTGCGGCGCAAGATCGAGCCCGATCCGTCGTTTCCGCGCTACCTGCGCACCGTCCGGGGCCAGGGCTACCGGCTGGTCGACGCATGATGGTGGCCCGCTCATGAAATGGAGCGCCGCCCGCGACATCTTCGAGCGCATCGCCACGTGGGCCGACAAGCATTCGCCGCAGACCCTGTTTGCGCGCGCACTGATCATCATCGTGGTGCCGATGTTGCTGCTGCAGGCGCTCAGCGCCTGGTGGTTCTACAGCCAGCGCGGCGACAACGTCACGAACCGCCTCGCGATCCTGCTGGTGCGCGACCTGCGCCTGCTGATCTCGCTGCGCTCCGATTTTCCCGACGACGAGCATCGCGCCTGGATCCTGCGCCGCTCGGCGCAGGACCTGCTGCTGTTCGTCAGCTTCCGCAAGGGCATCATACGACCCTTCAAGGAACCGGAGTATTTCGACATCGTCGCCCGCGAAGTCCAGGGCGCGCTCGAAGCCGACCTCAAGCGCCCCTTCTACATCGACAACACCGTCGGCGGCGGCCAGATGCTGATCGAGGTCCAGCTCAACGACGGCGACGTCATGGACGTTCTGGTGCCGCACGTCCGGCTCACCTTCGGCTCAAGCTTCGCCTACGTGCTGGCCCAGCTCGGGCTCGCCCTGGTGCTGTTCGGACTGGCCATCTGGTTCATGCGCCGCGAACTCGTGCCGATCGAGCATCTCGGCGTCGCCGCCGATGCGCTCGGCAAGGGCCGCGATGTCCCCGATTTCGCCTTCTCGGGCGGCACCCGAGAGGTGCGCAATGCCGCCACCGCCTTCCACACCATGCGCATCCGGCTCCGCCGCTCCATCCAGCAGCGCACCGAGATGCTGGCCGGCGTCAGCCACGATCTCAGGACACCACTCACCCGGATGAAGCTGTCGCTGGCACTGCTGCCGGAGTCGCCGGAGACCAGGGAGCTCGCCGACGACGTCTCAGACATGGAGCGGATGATCGAGGGCTATCTCGCCTTCGCCCGCGGCGAAGGTGACGAGGATCCGGCGCCTGCCGATCTCTCGGAGATCCTGGAAGACGTGGCGGCGGGTGCCCGGCGCGACAACGCCAACGTCGGCGTCGACTGGAAAGGCGACATGAATGTCGAGCTGCGCGCGCTTGCCATAAAGCGCTGCCTGACCAACCTCGTGTCGAACGCACTACGCTACGGCACCAAGGTCGAGCTCCAGGCTGTCCGTGGCCGCACCTCGGTCGAGATCACGATCGACGACGACGGCCCCGGCATCCCGCCCGACAAGTACGAGGACGTGTTCCGGCCGTTCTTCCGCCTCGACGAATCGCGTAACGCCGACACCGGCGGCGTCGGCCTCGGCCTCACCATCGCGCGCGACGTGGCACGCAGCCACGGCGGCGATGTGGCGCTTGCTGCCTCGCCGCTCGGCGGTCTACGCGTGGTCGTACGAATTCCGCTATGAACGGACCGCCGGCTTGCGCCACGGCGGTCTATGCTACAGTCGGGCAAATATCCGAGAGAACAATG
>MEMN01000117.1:28225-28366 GCA_001767945.1 Alphaproteobacteria bacterium RIFCSPHIGHO2_12_FULL_66_14
GTCGCCGCTTGCGGCCGACAAGCGGGCCGCGCTCCTGAAGAATCCGGGCTTCGGCCGGGTCTTCACCGACCACATGGTGACCGTCCGCTATCACGAGTCCCAGGACTGGCACGACGCCAGGATCGAGCCGCGCGCGCCGAT
>MEMN01000117.1:28433-31578 GCA_001767945.1 Alphaproteobacteria bacterium RIFCSPHIGHO2_12_FULL_66_14
CGCACCGCCGATGGCGGCGCGACGCTGTTCCGACCGGAGCAGAACGCCCGCCGCTTCCAGCAGTCGGCCGAGCGGCTGGCCATGCCGGTGCTGCCGGAATCGGTATTCCTCGAGGCCTGCGATCTGCTCGTCAGCACCGACCGCGAGTGGATTCCCGACGGCGACGGCAGCCTCTATCTGCGGCCGTTCATGTTCGCCAACGAGATCTTCCTCGGCGTAAAGCCCTCGTCGGACTATCTGTTCATGGTCATCGCCTCGTCGGTCGGCGCCTACTTCAAGACCGACGCGCCCGCGGTTTCGGTCTGGGTGTCGCCGGACTACACGCGCGCCGCCCCGGGCGGCACGGGCGCGGCGAAATGCGGCGGCAACTATGCCGCCAGTCTGCTCGCCCAGGCCGAAGCGACCAAGCATGGCTGCGACCAGGTCGTGTTCCTCGACGCCGTCGAGCGGCGCTGGATCGAGGAACTGGGCGGCATGAACATCTTCTTCGTCTTCGACGATGGCTCGATGGTCACCCCGCCTCTCGGCGGCACCATCCTGCCCGGCATCACGCGCTCGTCGCTGATCACGCTGGCGAAGGACAAGAACATCAAGGTTCGCGAGGAACGCTACTCCTTCGACCAATGGCGGACCGACTCGGGCACCGGCCGCCTGCGCGAGGCTTTCGCCTGCGGTACCGCCGCTGTCGTCACCCCGATCGGAACGGTGCGCAGCGAGGACGGCGAGTTCAAGATCGGCAACGGCGGCTCGGGCGCCAAGACCGAGGAACTGAAAGCCGCCCTGGTCGGCATCCAGCGCGGCAGCGCGGCCGACCCGCACGGCTGGATTCACAAAGTTTTCTAGAGGCCGACGATTTCAGCTTCCCGCACGCCGGAAAGCCAATAACGGCGGGCTTTTCGCCCGCTCCCAGGGCCCACCTGAATGGGCCGAATGTTGTGCCCCGAGTTGGGCCAGACCTAGGGATAAGCCTTATTCCATGGGCTTTTACCCGATCTCCGGTTTCTTCGTTTGCACAAGCCCCGCGCGCGCCTGTGCCCAGGCGTCGTTTAAGTGTCTGTTCGCACGTCGTTATTCGGCGTTGCGTTGAGACGGGGTCGTTGTTGGGACTGTCCACGGATCAGGATCCGTGGCAGCTACACCCTCACGCTCATTTGCGTCGGACCCGCGGCGTGCGCGGGCGGGTCATGCCCAAAAGAAAAGGCCGGCGCAGTCCAGGCACCAGCCTATAGAGAAATCATAGCAGAACCTGCTGAACCTGCAACTTTGATTCGTTCACATCTGCGTGAGCGAGTGCTGGCAGTGCTAGCACGCGGCTCTAGAATAGGCGCCCGCCGTTCGGCACGACCTGATCCGGTGCGAACAGCACGACGCTGCCGTCCTCGGCGGGAAAGCCCAGGGTCAGCACCTGCGACATGAACTTGCCGATCTGCCGCGGCGGGAAATTGACCACGGCCGCGACCTGGCGGCCGATCAGGCGCTGCGGCGTGTAGTGCACCGTGATCTGCGCCGAGGATTTCAGTATGCCAAGCTCGGGACCGAAATCGATCGCCAGCCGCAGCGCCGGCTTGCGCGCGCCCTCGAGGGGGGCTGCTTCCACGATGGTGCCGACGCGAATGTCGACCCGGGCGAAGTCGTCGTAGGTGATCTGTTCCATGATGGGCCAGCCTAGTGGCGCTCGCTCAAAAGAGAAGAGGCCAAACGAAAAGGGGCCGCAAAAGCGGCCCCTCTCGTTCCATCGGCGTCGGCCGATCGAAGCTTACTTCTTGGCGATCGCGGCCTTGACCTCTTCGGTCAGCTCCGAGACGCGGGCGCTCAGCGCGGAGAGAGCCTCGGTGTGGCCCTTGCTGTAGAGGTCGGCCAGTTCCTTGGTGTTGGCCATGGCGGCCTCGTAGCTCTTCTTCACGAAGTCGATCTGCTTGGCGGCCTTCTCCTCGACGGTCGCGGCGGCGAGCACTTCGCTGCCGTGCTTGGAGAGGTCTTCCATCGCGGCGCGGACCATGTCGCCCTGGCGCTGCGCGATCGCCTTCATCGACTCGACGGCCGAAGTGTTGACGGCGGTCAGCACCGCGAAATTCTTGCGGCCGGTTTCGACCATCGACTCGATGTTCATGGTCGGCATCTTGAACTCGCCGGCGATCTTGCTGAAGTCGAAGTCGGCGAAGGGATTCTTGAAGGCGCCAGTGGCGTACATGGGATTCTCCTGGAAGGGCGAAAACGCGTTGAAAACTTGAATGCACCAGTTTTGCTGCGGTGCACAACGATCCCTAATTTATGCTTGCGATGCAGCAAGTCAAGAGACAATTTTGTGCACTGCACAAAACATTCACGCAGCAGGCGATTGGGTCTCAGGTGCCGACTTTCTGGAGTCCGTCCTTTTTACATATTTATCAACGAGTTGAGCCCATTTTTCAGCGCTCTTGAGGCGACTGTCCAAGGCGGCCATGGTCTTCGAAAGGTCGCCCGTCTCGTCCTGGTCGAAGATCCGGGACACGGCGTGATGGATGGCCATCAGGCCGTTCTGTCGCAACGCACCCGGCAGCCCGTCGCTCGGCACGCCCGCGGCCTCCAACATGGCCGACATGGACCGACGTAGCCGCGGTGCCAGGGCGAGCATCAGCAGGGGATCCCGGCGCGAGGCGCCGCGGATCGACCGCAGGGCCGCACGGTGGGGGCGGAGGGCGTCGTAGCGACGCATCATGGTGTCGAACAGCCGGTCGCGCGCCGTCTCCTCGGGATCGCTTTGATTTGGCGTCCCGGCCAGCACCTCGGCATCGACGCGGGCCATGAAGGCCGCGACCAGGGCCACCTTGTCGGGATAGAGGCGATAGAGTTCGGCGAGCCCGAGTCCGGCCGCTTCGGCCACGTCGCGCAGCGTAACGGCGGTGAACCCCTTCTCGGCGACCAAGCCGAGAAAGGCGTCGAGAGCCGCCTCGTTCGCCGGCTTCATCCCGCGAGTTCCTTCGAGCGGCGCGAGGCCGCGGCCAGTGCCTTGTCGAACACCGGCTGGATACCGTCCGTCGCCATCAGGATCTTCAGCGCCTCGGCGGTCGTGCCGCCCGGGCTGGTGACGTTGATGCGGAGCTGCGCGGCGGGATCCTTCGATTGCCTGAGCAGCTCGCCGCTGCCCGCCACGGTGGCGCGCGCG
>MEMN01000118.1:0-1897 GCA_001767945.1 Alphaproteobacteria bacterium RIFCSPHIGHO2_12_FULL_66_14
CGCCCGCGTCGCGGCAAAGCTGGCACACGACGGCCGCCATCGCGCCGCCCGCCGAATCGCCGCCCACCGCGATGCGCGCCGCGTCGACGCCGAACGATTCCGCGTTGTCGCGGATGTGCCGGAACGCCGCGACGCCATCGTCGATCGGCGCCGGAAACGGATGTTCCGGCGCCAGGCGATAGTCGATCGAGATCACCTGGCAGCGGCTCTTGTTCGCCAACCTCCGACAGGTCGAATCATGCGTTTCAATGTTGCCGATCACGAACCCGCCGCCGTGATAGTAGATCAGCGTCGGCAGCAGCCCGGCTTTTACGCCGAGCGGCCGGTAGCGCCTAAAACGGATCTCGCTCGCCGGGCCCGTAAAACCGCCGTCCGCCACCTCGGCCACCTGCGGCGGATCGGCCTCGCCATCCTCCGACATCTTGTCGACCGCCTTGCGCCCCACCGCGTGCGGCAACGTTTCCAGCCGGGGCCGGCCGCCCTTGGTGGCGGCTTCCATCAGGTCGAGCAGGTTGCGGGTCTCGGGCAGCAGCATTTCCATCACTCCAGGATCAGTCGAACAGATGACGGTAGGCGAACAGCGCGGGTGCGCCGCCGGTGTGGACGAAGACGACGTCCTGATCCTTGGACCAGCGGCCGGCTTTTACCAGCGCGATCAGGCCCGCCAGCCCCTTGGCGGAGTAGACCGGATCGAGCACCAGCCCTTCAAGGCTGGCGCCGAGTTTTATGGCCTGGGTCGTGGCGGCGTGCGGCACGCCATAGGCCGGGCCTGCGTGGCCGGCCACGACGTCGACGTCGGCGGGGGCGAATGGCTGATCGAGCAGATCTGCCGCGCCCTTGCCGAAGGCCAGCACATCGGCCCGCACGCGGTCGGGCTCGGCGTCGATGTCGATGCCGACGATGCGTGTCTTAGGGAGGCAGGCGCGCGCGCCGACGACGAGTCCCGCCTGGGTGGCGCCGCTGCCGGTGCAATGGACGATGGAATGGGGCGCAAAGCCCTGTGCAGCGGCTTGGGTCGCGATTTCCGCTGCGGTCGAGGCATAGCCCACGGCGCCCAGCGGGCTCGAAACGCCGTAGGGCACGACGTAGGGCTTGCGCCCTTGCGCGCGGAGTTTGTCGGCGAGTTCGCGGATGGCGCCGTTGCGATCGCCGTTCCACGGCACGTCGTGCAGGGTGGCGCCGAACAGGCGGTTGAGGAGCGCGTTGCCGGTGGTTTCGTACTCGGGCGACGGCGGGCTGAGGCGGCCGTGATAGACGGCGAGGTGGCAGCCAAGGCCGAGCTTTGCCGCCGCGGCGGCAACCTGGCGCTGGCTGTTGGACTGCACGACGCCGCCCGAAACAAGCGTGTCAGCGCCCGAGGTGATCGCGTCGTGCAGCACATAGTCGAGCTTGCGCAGCTTGTTGCCGCCCATGCCGAGCCCCGTGCAGTCCTCGCGCTTGGCCCACAGGCGCGGGCCGTTCAAGTGCGCGGACAGCCGCTTCATCGGCTCCAGCGGGGTCGGCAGATGCGCGATCCCGAGGCGGGGAAAGCGCGCGAGCGCTTTTACGAAACGATCAACGGAGGAAAGCATGGGCATGCTTTGCGATATCCTCAGCGCGTTCCCAGGTCATGCAAAAGCGGCCGCCGGGTATGGTTTTTATCTCTGCGTGTGGGCAGGCTTCCTGCATCAGGGGGCGGTGCTTGCCGTAGATGAAGTTCTCACCGTAGAGCATCAGCACGGGGCATTTGAGCGCCCGGAGGCCGGCGAGAGGATCGAACTTCGCCAGCGCCTGCATCGCCTGCCAGCGGTCGCGGCCGATTTCGAGCTGGGCCGTGTTGATGCGGTCCATCCACGATTGGCTGGGCTGCATCGGCGCATGCTCGGGATCGTTCGCGAGCAGGAAGTCGATGGTCCGG
>MEMN01000118.1:1908-1973 GCA_001767945.1 Alphaproteobacteria bacterium RIFCSPHIGHO2_12_FULL_66_14
ACCGGTGGGATCGGCGGGCCGCACCCTGGCGATGTCGGCAATGTCGTTCGTGGCGTTCGCCGCGT
>MEMN01000118.1:1980-2061 GCA_001767945.1 Alphaproteobacteria bacterium RIFCSPHIGHO2_12_FULL_66_14
ATAGGGCGTGTTGATCGCCACCACCTTCTTGATGCGGTCCGGCCAGCCTTTGCCCAACGCGATCGAGACGGCGGCGCCCAC
>MEMN01000118.1:2101-4769 GCA_001767945.1 Alphaproteobacteria bacterium RIFCSPHIGHO2_12_FULL_66_14
TTCATGGTGTCCACCACGGCGCGGGCGTAGTCCTCGATGGTCGGCTGCCAGTCGATGTGATCGGAGTTGCCGTGGCTCGGATAATCGATGGCAATGGCCCTGAAGTGGGGCGCCAACGACTGCAGCAGCTCGACCATCACCGCCGAGCTCTGCTGGTTGATGTGGCTCACCATCACCACGGGACCTGATCCGCAGGCCCGCCAATGGATATGCCCGGCGAAGGTCTTCGCCAGGCCGCGCTCGATCGGAAGGGGCACGGGCTACTCGAGTTTTACGTTGGCGGCTTTGATCACGGCCGCCCACTTGGCGCTTTCGGCGCGCAGGAAGGCCGCCACTTCCGCCTGCGAATCGCCCACCACCACGCCGCCCACCTTGGCGTAGGCGTCGATGACTTCCTTGGAGCGCAGCGTCGCGATCGCCGCCGCATGCAGGCGCGTGCGCGCCTCCAGCGTCGAACGGCCGGGCGCCACCAGCGCATACCAGTTGTCGGAATTGACCTTGGGGAAGCCCGCCTCCTTCATCGACGGCACGTCGGGCAGGAGCGGCGCGCGGGTGTCGGAGGTGACGGCCATCGCCTTGATCGCACCCGAGCGGATGTGCGGCAGCAGCGCGGGCACGTCGAGGATCACCATGCTGATCGTGCCGGCCAGCAGGTCCTGGACCGCGGGTGCGGCACCGCGGTAGGGCACGTGCAGGATGTCGACGCCGGCCTCGCGCTTGAACAGCTCGCCCGCGAGATGGGTGATGCCGCCGGCGCCGGCCGAGCCGTAGGTGAGCTTGCCGGGTTCGGCCTTGGCCTTGGCGATCAGGGCCTTGAGATCGCCGACGCCGACCTTCGGGTTCACCGCCAGCGCCTCCTGGACGCGCACGACGAGGGTCACGGCCGCAATGTCCTTGGCCGGGTCGTAGGGCATCTTGGCCATGAGGTGCGGCATGATGGTGCCGGCGCTGGCGCTCATCAGGCCGATCACGTGCGGGTCGCTGCCGGCCTTGGCGACGACGTCGATACCGGTGACGCCGGCTGCGCCGCTCTTGTTTTCGACCACCACCGGCTGGCCGAGATTGTCGGCCATGCCCTTGGCGAGATGGCGGCCGAAGATGTCGGCCGGGCCGCCGGCCGGGAAGGGCACGATCAGGGTGAGCGGCTTGCTGGGAAAGGTCGTTTGCGCCCGAGCTGAAGCCAGCGGCAGGGCAGCGAGTCCCACGACAGCGCCGCGGCGGGTGATCGACATTGTTTCCTCCGGTTCTTTTGCCGGAGTCTGCGCGGCACCCGGAGGACGGGCAAGGGGCTAGAACCAGGAGCTAGAACTCGACATCGAGCTCTTCCATTTCCTCGGGTTCGGATTTCGCTGCGCCGGTCCATTCGAGCATGGCCGGAAACTTGAGCATCAGGTCGCGGTAGGCGGCCGAGACGGGATCGAGCTTCACGTCGTAGGTCGCGAAGCGCGAGCAGACCGGCGCATACATGGCGTCGGCGATGGTCGGTGTCTTGCCGAACAGGTAGGGGCCGCCATAGGTCTTCAGGCACTCCCGCCAGATCGCCGTGACGCGCTCGATATCGGCCTGGGCGCCGGCCCACACCTTGAAGCCGTCGTGACGCGCCTTGAGGTTCATGGGCAGCGCCGAGCGCAGATTGGCGAAACCCGAATGCATTTCGCCGCAGACCGCCCGGCAATGGGCGCGCGCCACCGGATCTGCCGGCAGCAGGCCTGCCTCGGGCTTGATTTCGTTCAGATATTCGCCGATCGCCAGGGTGTCCCAGACCTTCACCTGCCCATGTTCTAGGCAGGGCACCAGAAAAGACGGCGACAGCAGCAAAAGCTCGGCCCGGGTCGCCGGATCGTCGATGGGCGCCAGCCGCTCCGCGAAGTCGAGACCCGCCATCCGGCAGAGAAGAAAGCCGCGTAGCGACCAAGAGGAATAGTTCTTGCTACTGACGGTGAGCGAAGCCTCGGCCATTGGCGCCAACCCTCTCGATTCGGCGGGTTCAGTCTGGGTCACAGGCGTTGCGTGTGCAATTTCCGAGCCGGTCGCCATCATGTTGTATGCGCTTTACCAATCTGCCGCCGACATGATGCTGCCGATGCGCGCGTGGGCGACGGCCACCGGGCAGACCCTGGCGGGCAGCGGGGCGGCGAGTCGTGAGAGTTGGCGCTCGGCCGGGGCACTCTGCGAAATGGTGAGCCGGGCCACCCTCAGCCATCGCCGGCCGTCCTTCGGCATCGGCGAAATCACGGTCGGCAACAAGGTGGTCCCCGTCCATGAGGAAGAGGTGTTCGCCACCCCTTTCGGCACCCTGTTGCGCTTCGCCAAGGAAGGCAGCCCGCCGCAGCCGCGGGTGCTGCTGGTGGCGCCGCTCTCCGGCCATTTCGCGACTCTGCTGCGCGACACGGTGCGGGTCCTGCTGCCCGAGCATGACGTACACATCACCGACTGGGCCAACGCGCGCGATGTCGGCATGTGGCATGGCCGCTTCGGCTTCGACGAATATGTCGAGCACCTGATCAAGTTTCTCGAGGCGATGGGGCCGGGCGCCCACGTCATCGCGGTCTGCCAGCCCTGCGTCCAGGCGCTGGCGGCGGCGGCGGTGATGGCCGAGGACGACAACCCCGCGCAGCCGCGCAGCATGACCTTGATGGCGGGGCCGATCGACACCCGCGTCAGCCCG